>NZ_FMCI01000157.1 GCF_900091845.1 Streptomyces sp. SolWspMP-5a-2 | reverse complement strand
CCGGGGCCGCGCTGGTGTGGATCCCGAGGCGGGCCGGGGAGCGCGGTGCCGTCGAGGCGGGTGCGCTGCCCTCGCTGCTGCCCGGCGGACGCCCGGCCACCGACCCGCGCGCGCGGGAGGAGGTCGCCGCGGTCTGGGGCGTCGCCGAACTCCCGCACCGCTACGGCCGCGACACCGACCAGATCGTGGAGGCCGCCGCGCGCGGTGAACTCCAGGCGCTGGTGGTCGCCGGGGTGGAGGTCGCCGACCTGCCCGACCCGGCACGCGCGCGTGAGGCGCTCCGGGAGGCCGGTTTCGTCGTCTCGCTCGAACTGCGGCCCAGCGAGGTCACCGAGCGCGCCTCCGTCGTCCTGCCGGTGGCCGCGGTCGCCGAGAAGGCCGGCACCTTCCTCAACTGGGAGGGCCGGGTCCGCTTCTTCGAGGCCGCGCTCAAGCCCGACCAGATGACCCGCACCCTCGCGCCGACCGACGCGCGGGTGCTGCAGATGCTGGCCGACGCCATGGACGTCCACCTCGGACTGCCCGACCTGCGCACCGTGCGGGCCGAACTCGACCGGCTCGGCGGCTGGGACGGGACCCGCTCCGCCGCACCGCGCGAGACGGCCGTCCCGCTGCCCAGGCCCGCCGCCGGTGAGGCCGTCCTCGCCGGGCACCGGCTGCTCCTGGACCGCGGTCTGCTGCAGCGCGGCGACGAGGCGCTGGCCGGTACCCGGCATCCCGCACGCGCGCGTGTGTCGGCCGCCACGGCCGCCGAGTCCGGTGTCGCCGACGGCGACCTGCTCGCCGTGAGCGGACCGGCGGGCTCCGTCGAACTCCCGCTCCAGATCACCGAGATGCCCGACCGGGTGGTCTGGCTCCCGCTGAACTCCGTGGGCGCCGGTGTCGCCTCCGACACGGGGGCGCTGCCCGGCGCCCTCGTCCGCATCGGCCCGGCGACGTCCGTCGGCGAGGCCCCCGAGGAGGTGGAGGCATGAGCCCGTTCCTCGCCGCTGAAGACCTCTCGATGTTCGGCCGCGACCCCTGGTGGCTGGTCGTCGTCAAGGCCGTCTTCTGCTTCGCGTTCCTGATGGTGACCGTGCTGTTCTCCATCGTCTGGGAGCGCAAGGTCGTCGCCTGGATGCAGCTGCGCATCGGCCCCAACCGGCACGGCCCCTGGGGCATGCTCCAGTCGCTCGCCGACGGCATCAAACTGATGCTCAAGGAAGACGTCGTCGTCAAGCGCGCCGACAAGGTGATCTACGTCCTGGCGCCCGTCGTCGCGGCGATCCCCGCCTTCATGGCGATCGCGGTGATCCCCTTCGGACCCGCGGGCAACGAGATCTCGGTCTTCGGCCACCGCACCCCGATGCAGCTGACCGACCTGCCGATCGCGATGCTGTTCATCCTCGCGGTCGCCTCGGTCGGCATCTACGGCATCGTGCTGGCCGGATGGAGCTCCGGATCGACGTACCCGCTCCTGGGCGGACTGCGCTCCTGCGCGCAGATGATCTCCTACGAGATCGCCATGGGCGCCGCGTTCGCCTCGGTCTTCCTCTACTCCGGCTCGATGTCCACCTCGACCATCGTCGAGCAGCAGCACGACCGCTGGTACATCTTCCTGCTGCCGGTCTCCTTCATCCTCTACATCGTCACCATGGTCGGCGAGACCAACCGCGCCCCCTTCGACATGCCGGAGTCCGAGGGCGACCTGGTCGGCGGCTTCAACACCGAGTACTCGTCCATCAAGTTCGCGATGTTCATGCTCGCCGAGTACGTCAACATGGTGACGGTTTCGGCCGTCGCGACCACCCTCTTCCTCGGCGGCTGGCGGGCCCCCTGGCCGATCAGCGGCTTCTGGGAGGGCGCCAACCACGGCTGGTGGCCGCTGCTCTGGTTCGTCGTCAAGGTGCAGCTGCTGCTGTTCTTCTTCATCTGGCTGCGCGGCACCCTTCCCCGGGTCCGCTACGACCAGCTGATGAAGCTCGGCTGGAAGGTCCTCATCCCGGTCTCGGTGGTCTGGCTGATGCTGGTCGCCACCGTGCGGGCGCTGCGGAACGAGAACTACGACTTCGCCGACATCGCCCTGTACATCGGGGGCGCGGTCCTGGCCCTGCTCCTGCTGTCCTTCGTCGCCGACCTGTTCCGCGAGAAGGCGCAGAGCGCCGAGCGGGCCGACGAGACACCCGCCGGGTTCGACCCGATGGCCGGCGGGTTCCCCGTGCCGCCGCTGCCCGGACAGTCCCTCCCGCCGGTGCCCAGGCGCTCCCCGCGCCGGGAGCGGGAGTTGATTGTCAGTGGCGGGCCGGATACTGCCAGTGACGGAAGCGCTGAGGGAAAGGAGGCGTCCGATGGCTGAGGAGCCCAAGGAGACCGAACCCGGTTTCATGAACCCCGTCGCCGGCTTCGGCGTGACCTTCAAGGCCATGTTCAAGAAGCGGCTGACCGAGCAGTACCCGGAGCAGCAGAAGACCACCGCTCCGAGGTTCCACGGACGGCACCAGCTCAACCGCCATCCCGACGGGCTGGAGAAGTGCGTCGGCTGCGAGCTGTGCGCCTGGGCCTGTCCCGCCGACGCCATCTACGTGGAGGGCGCCGACAACACGGACGAGGAGCGCTACTCCCCGGGCGAGCGGTACGGCCGCGTCTACCAGATCAACTACGCCCGCTGCATCCTGTGCGGCCTGTGCATCGAGGCGTGCCCCACCCGCGCGCTCACGATGACCAACGAGTTCGAGCTGGCCGACAGCAGCCGCGCCAACCTCATCTACACCAAGGAGCAGCTCCTCGCGGGCCTTGAGGACACCATGGTCGACACCCCGCACGCGATCTACCCGGGCACCGACGAACAGGACTACTACCGGGGCCTGGTGACCGAGGCCGCGCCCGGCACCGAGCGTCAGGTGGCCGTCTCCAAGGGCGAGAAGCCGGACGACCAGGAGGTGGACGCGTGAGCCCGCAGCTCGCCGCCTACACCACCTCCACCGGTGAGGCCGTCCAGTTCTGGATGCTCGGCACGGTCGCCGTGCTCGGCGCCCTGTGCACCGTCTTCATGCGCAGGGCCGTGCACAGCGCGCTCTGCCTCGCCGGGACGATGATCGTCCTGGCGATCTTCTACCTGGCCAACGGCGCCTACTTCCTGGGCATCGTGCAGGTCGTCGTCTACACCGGCGCCATCATGATGCTGTTCCTCTTCGTGGTGATGCTCGTCGGTGTCACCGCGGCGGACTCCCTGAAGGAGACCATCAAGGGCCAGCGCTGGCTGGCGCTGCTGTGCGGCGTCGGCTTCGGCGTCCTGCTGCTCGCCGGGATCGGCAACGCCTCCCTCACCGAGTTCGGCGGTCTCGCCCAGGCCAACGCCAACGGCAACGTGGAGGGCCTCGCCGCCCTCATCTTCACCAAGTACGTCTTCGCGTTCGAGATCACCGGCGCCCTGCTGATCACGGCCGCCGTCGGCGCCATGGTCCTCACCCACCGGGAGCGCACCGAGCGCGCCAAGACCCAGCGCGAGCTGGCCGCCGAGCGGGTCAGGGACGGCAGGCAGCTCCCGCCGCTGCCCGCGCCCGGCGTCTACGCCCGGCACAACGCCGTCGACATCGCCGGTCTGCTGCCCGACGGGACCCCGTCCGAGCTGACCGTCAGCCGGACGCTGCGCGAGCGCGGCCAGATCCGTGACGTGTCGAACGAGGCGCTGAACGATCTGCGCGCCCTGGAGCAGCGGTCCGAGGAGCGCCTTGAGCGCACCCCGGGCGAGCCGGCCGACCTCACCAGGCGGACCGAGGAGGCGTCGAAGTGAACCCGGTCAACTACCTGTACCTGGCGGCCCTGCTGTTCACGATCGGCGCCACCGGCGTGCTGATCCGGCGCAACGCCATCGTCGTGTTCATGTGCGTCGAGCTGATGCTGAACGCCTGCAACCTCGCGTTCGTCACCTTCTCCCGGATGCACGGAAACCTGGACGGCCAGATCATCGCGTTCTTCACGATGGTCGTCGCCGCCGCGGAGGTCGTCGTCGGGCTCGCGATCATCGTGTCGCTGTTCCGCTCCCGCCACTCGGCCTCGGTCGACGACGCCAGCCTGATGAAGCTCTGAGGGGTCGCTGAATCGTGGAGAACCTGATTGCGCTGCTGGTGGCGGCGCCCCTGCTCGGAGCTGTCGTCCTGCTGTGCGGCGGCCGCCGCCTGGACGCCGTCGGCCACTGGATCGGCACGCTGCTCGCGGCCGCTTCCTTCGTGATCGGCGCCGTCCTCTTCGCCGACCTGCTCGGCAAGGGCGCCGACGACCGCACCCTGTTGCAGCACCTGTTCACCTGGGTACCGGTCGAGGGGTTCCAGGCGGACGTCGCCTTCCGCCTCGACCAGTTGTCGATGACGTTCGTGCTGCTGATCACCGGCGTCGGCTCGCTCATCCACCTGTACTCGATCGGGTACATGGAGCACGACGAGCGCCGCCGCCGCTTCTTCGGCTATCTGAACCTGTTCCTCGCGGCGATGCTGATCCTGGTCCTCGCCGACAACTACCTTCTGCTGTACGTCGGTTGGGAGGGCGTCGGTCTCGCCTCCTACCTGCTGATCGGCTTCTGGCAGCACAAGCCGAGCGCCGCGACCGCCGCGAAGAAGGCCTTCCTGGTCAACCGCGTCGGCGACATGGGCCTGTCGATCGCCATCATGCTCATGTTCACGACGTTCGGGACGTTCGCCTTCGGCCCGGTGCTCTCCCACGCGGGGGACGCGAGCGAGGGCAAGCTCACCGCGATCGCGCTGATGCTGCTCCTGGCGGCCTGCGGCAAGTCCGCGCAGGTGCCGCTTCAGTCCTGGCTCGGGGACGCGATGGAGGGCCCGACCCCCGTCTCGGCCCTCATCCACGCCGCGACGATGGTCACCGCGGGCGTCTACCTCATCGTCCGCTCGGCGGCGATCTTCAACGGCGCCCCGGACGCCCAGCTCGTCGTCACCGTCGTCGGCGCCGTCACGCTGCTGTTCGGTGCGATCGTCGGTTGCGCGAAGGACGACATCAAGAAGGCGCTGGCCGGTTCGACGATGTCGCAGATCGGCTACATGGTGCTGGCCGCGGGCCTCGGCCCGATCGGCTACGTCTACGCGATCATGCACCTGGTGACGCACGGCTTCTTCAAGGCCGGGCTGTTCCTCGGCGCGGGCTCCGTCATGCACGGCATGAACGACGAGGTCGACATGCGCCGCTACGGCGGGCTGCGGAAGTACATGCCGGTCACCTTCGTCACCTTCGGCCTCGGCTACCTCGCCATCATCGGCTTCCCGGGTCTGTCCGGCTTCTTCTCCAAGGACAAGATCATCGAGGCGGCCTTCGCCAAGGGCGGCACCGAGGGCTGGATCCTCGGCGGCTGCGCCCTGCTGGGCGCCGCGATCACCGCGTACTACATGACGCGCGTGATGCTGATGACGTTCTTCGGCGAGAAGCGCTGGCAGCCCGACGAGCACGGCCACGAGCCGCACCCGCACGAGTCGCCCGCGTCGATGACGGTCCCGATGATCGTCCTCGCCTTCGGGTCGGTCTTCGCGGGCGCGGTCTTCAGCGTCGGCGACCGCTTCCTGAACTGGCTCGAACCGGTCACCGGGCACGCGCACGGGCACCCGCCGGTCAGCGCCCTCACCGTCACCCTGGCCACCATGGTGGTCCTGGTGATCGGGGTCGCCGTCGCCTGGGCCCAGTACGGGCGCCGCCCGGTCCCGGCCGTCGCCCCGCGCGGTTCGCTGCTCACCCGGGCCGCCCGCCGCGACCTGCTCCAGGACGACTTCAACCACGTGGTCCTGGTGCGCGGCGGCGAGCACCTCACGCGCTCCCTGGTCTACGTCGACCACACCCTGGTCGACGGCCTCGTCAACGGCACGGCGGCTTCGGTCGGCGGCCTCTCCGGGCGGCTGCGCAGGCTCCAGAACGGCTTCGCGCGCTCCTACGCGGTCTCCATGTTCGGCGGTGCGGCACTCCTCGTCGCCGCGACCCTGCTGATGAGGGCGGTCTGATACCGATGTCCTTTCCCCTGCTGACAGCGACGGCGGTGCTCCCGGCCCTCGGCGCGGTCGCCACCGCCGCCGTCCCGGCCGCGCGACGCACCGCCGCCAAGTGGCTGGCCCTGCTCGTGTCGCTGGGCACGCTCGCGCTGGCGGTCGTCGTCCTCGTCCGCTTCGAACCGGGCGGCGACCGCTACCAGCTCACCGAGTCCCACTCCTGGATCAAGGAGTTCGGGGTCAGGTACGAGCTGGGTGTGGACGGCATCGCGGTGGCCCTGATCGCGCTGACCGCCCTGCTGATCCCGTTCATCGTCCTGGCGGGCTGGCACGACGCCGACCCCGCCCCGGGCTCCGGGCTCCCCGCGCAGAAGGAGGGCGCCAAGGAGACCGGCCCCTACCACTGGCGGCCGACCCAGGGCTTCTTCGCGCTGATCCTGGCCGTCGAGGCGATGGTGATCATCTCCTTCGAGGCCACCGACGTCTTCCTCTTCTACATCTTCTTCGAAGCCATGCTGATCCCGATGTACTTCCTCATCGGCGGCTTCGGCGACCGGGCGCACGCGCACGGCGAGCAGGTCGCCTCGACCCAGCGCTCGTACGCGGCGGTCAAGTTCCTGCTCTACAACCTGGTCGGCGGCCTGATCATGCTGGCCGCGGTGATCGGCCTCTACGTGGTCGCGGGCAACTTCTCCCTCCAGGAGATCGCGCAGGCCCGCGCGGACGGTTCGCTGCACATGGCGACCAGCACGGAGCGCTGGCTCTTCCTCGGCTTCTTCTTCGCCTTCGCGGTGAAGGCGCCGCTGTGGCCGCTGCACACCTGGCTGCCCAACGCGATGGGGGAGGCCACCACCCCGGTCGCCGTCCTCATCACCGCGGTCGTCGACAAGGTCGGCACCTTCGCGATGCTCCGCTTCTGCCTCCAGCTCTTCCCGGAGGCGTCGAAGTGGGCGACGCCCGTGATCCTCGTCCTGTCGCTGATCAGCATCGTCTACGGGGCGCTGCTCGCGGTGGGCCAGCGGGACATCAAGCGGCTGGTGGCGTACGCGTCGATCTCGCACTTCGGCTTCATCATCATGGGCATCTTCGCGATGACCAGCCAGGGCCAGTCGGGCGCGACCCTCTACATGGTCAACCACGGCATCTCGACGGCCGCGCTGATGCTGGTCGCGGGCTTCCTGATCTCCCGGCGCGGCTCGCGGCTCATCGCGGACTACGGCGGGGTGCAGAAGGTCGCCCCGCTGCTGGCCGGGACCTTCCTGATCGGCGGCCTCGCGACCCTCTCGCTGCCCGGCCTCGCGCCGTTCGTGAGCGAGTTCCTGGTCCTGGTCGGCACCTTCGAGCGGTACCCGGTGATCGGCATCGTCGCCACCTTCGGCATCGTGCTCGCCGCGCTCTACACCCTCGTCCTCTACCAGCGGACGATGACGGGCCCGGTGAAGCCGGAGGTCTCGGCCATGCCCGACCTGCGGCCGCGCGAGCTGGCGGTCGTGGCACCGCTGGTGGTGCTGCTGATCTTCCTGGGCGTCTACCCGAAGCCCGTGACGGACATCGTCAACCCGGCGGTGCGGTCGACCCTGTCCGACGTACACAAGAAGGACCCCCAGCCCGAGGTGGAGGCGGCCAAGTGAGCGCATCAGCCGTCCACAGCCTGTGGACAACCGCGGCCGACCCGATCTCCAAGATCGAGGCGCCGAAGATCGAATACGGGCAGCTCTCGCCCATCCTGATCGTCCTGGGCGCGGCCCTGGTCGGCATCCTGGTCGAGGCGTTCGCCCCGCGCAGGGTCCGCTACCACGCCCAACTGCTCCTCTCCGCGGTCGCGCTGTGCGCCGCGTTCGCCGCGATCGTCGCCCTGGCGGCCGACGGCTACGGCACCACCAAGGCGCACATCGCCGCCATGGGCGCCCTCGCGGTCGACGGACCCGCCCTGTTCCTCCAGGGCACCATCCTGCTGGCCGGGCTCGTCGCCCTGTTCACCTTCGCCGAACGGCGCCTCGACCCCGACCCGCACGGCCACCGCACCGACTCCTTCGTCGCCCAGGCCGCCGCCGTGCCCGGCAGCGACAGCGAGAAGGCCGCCGTCCGCGCCGGGTTCACCACCACCGAGGTGTTCCCGCTGCTGCTCTTCGCGGTCGCCGGCATGCTGGTCTTCCCCGCGGCGAACGACCTGCTGACGCTGTTCATCGCGCTGGAGGTCTTCTCGCTGCCGCTGTACCTGATGTGCGCCCTGGCCCGCCGCAAGCGGCTCCTGTCCCAGGAGGCGGCCGTCAAGTACTTCCTGCTCGGCGCGTTCGCCTCGGCGTTCACCCTGTTCGGCATCGCCCTGCTCTACGGGTACGCGGGCTCCGTCTCGTACGCGACGATCGCGCGGGTCGTCGACGGCACCGTCACCACCGTCAACCCGGCGCTGGTCGACACCATGGGCAACGACGCGCTGCTCCTGATCGGCGCCGCGATGATCGTCATGGGGCTGCTGTTCAAGGTCGGCGCGGTGCCGTTCCACATGTGGACGCCCGACGTCTACCAGGGCGCCCCGACCCCGCTGACCGGCTTCATGGCGGCGGCGACGAAGGTGGCCGCGTTCGGCGCGCTGCTGCGTCTGCTGTACGTCGTGCTGCCGGGGCTGCGCTGGGACTGGCGGCCGGTCATGTGGGCCGTCGCGATCATCACGATGCTGGGCGGCGCGATCGTCGCGATCACCCAGACCGACGTCAAGCGGCTGCTGGCGTACTCCTCGATCGCGCACGCGGGCTTCATCCTCGCGGGCGTCATCGCGACCACCCCGGACGGCGTCTCCTCGGTCCTCTTCTACCTGGCCGCGTACTCCTTCGTGACGATCGGCGCCTTCGCCGTGGTCACGCTGGTGCGCGACGCGGGCGGCGAGGCCACCCACCTGTCCAAGTGGGCGGGGCTCGGCCGCAGGTCGCCCCTGGTGGCGGCGGTCTTCGCGGTGTTCCTGCTCGCCTTCGCCGGTATCCCGCTGACCTCCGGCTTCGCCGGGAAGTTCGCGGTGTTCAAGGCGGCGGCCGAGGGCGGGGCGGCCCCGCTGGTCGTGGTCGGTGTGATCTCCTCCGCGATCGCCGCCTTCTTCTACATCCGGGTGATCGTGCTGATGTTCTTCAGCGAGCCGAGGCAGGACGGCCCGACGGTCGCCGTGCCCTCGCTGCTGACGTCCACGGCGATCGGGGTCGGCGTGGCGGTGACGCTGGTCCTCGGTGTCGCGCCGCAGTACTTCCTGAACCTGGCCAACCAGGCGGGGATCTTCGTGCGCTGACCCGGCGGCTCCACCCGCGCGACACGGGCCCCGGTTCCCCTGGTGGGAGCCGGGGCCCGCGCACGTCGTCCGGGTCCGGCCTGTGGATAACCCGGGGGAGTGTCGGTGCGGGCCCCTATCGTGGAGGCAGTGGTCGAGGGACGACGTACGGGGCCGGAACGAGGGGTGCGACCAGCGCGATGGGTGTGACGGGCGGGATCAGCGAGATGCCAGGGGTGACGGAGGGCGGGGCGCTCTCCACGCTGCACCGGGTCTTCGGGTACGAGGCCTTCCGCGGCGAGCAGGAAGAGATCATCGAGCACGTCGTGGCCGGCGGGGACGCGGTCGTGCTCATGCCGACCGGCGGCGGCAAGTCGCTGTGCTACCAGATCCCGGCGCTGGTCAGGCCCGGTACGGGGATCGTGGTCTCGCCGCTCATCGCGCTCATGCAGGACCAGGTGGACGCGCTGCGGGCGCTCGGCGTGCGCGCCGGGTTCGTCAACTCCACGCAGGACTTCGACGAGCGCAGGACCGTCGAGGCCGAGTTCCTCGCCGGGGAGCTCGACCTGCTCTACCTGGCGCCGGAGCGGCTGCGCCTGGACTCCACGCTCGACCTGCTGTCCCGGGGCAGGATCTCCGTCTTCGCGATCGACGAGGCGCACTGCGTCTCCCAGTGGGGCCACGACTTCCGCCCGGACTACCTCTCCCTGTCCGTGCTCGGCGAGCGCTGGCCCGACGTGCCCCGCATCGCCCTCACCGCCACCGCCACCCGCGCCACCCACGAGGAGATCACCCAGCGCCTCGGCATGCCGCGGGCGCGGCACTTCGTCGCGAGCTTCGACCGGCCCAACATCCAGTACCGGATCGTGCCCAAGGCCGACCCGAAGAAGCAGCTCCTCGCCTTCCTCAAGGAGGAGCACGCGGGCGACGCGGGCATCGTCTACTGCCTCTCCCGCAACTCGGTCGAGAAGACCGCCGAGTTCCTCTCCCGCAACGGCGTCGAGGCGGTGCCCTACCACGCGGGCCTCGACGCGCGGGTGCGCGCGGCGAACCAGTCCCGGTTCCTGCGCGAGGAGGGCCTGGTCGTCGTCGCGACCATCGCCTTCGGCATGGGCATCGACAAGCCGGACGTCCGCTTCGTCGCCCACCTGGACCTGCCCAAGTCCGTCGAGGGCTACTACCAGGAGACCGGCCGCGCCGGGCGGGACGGGCTGCCGTCCACGGCCTGGATGGCGTACGGCCTCAACGACGTCATACAGCAGCGCAAGATGATCCAGTCGAGCGAGGGCGACGAGGCGTTCCGCCGCCGCGCCGCCTCCCACCTGGAGGCGATGCTCGCGCTGTGCGAGACCGCCGAGTGCCGGCGCGGCCAGCTCCTCGCCTACTTCGGCCAGGACGCCGACCGCGCGGGCTGCGGCAACTGCGACACCTGCCTCACCCCGCCCGAGACCTGGGACGGCACGGTCGCCGCGCAGAAGGCGCTGTCGACGGTGGTGCGGTTGCAGCGGGAGCGGGGACAGAAGTTCGGCGCGGTCCAGATCGTCGACATCCTGCTGGGGCGGCGCACCGCGAAGGTGATCCAGTTCGACCACGACCAGCTCTCCGTCTTCGGCATCGGCGAGGACCTCTCCGAGGGCGAGTGGCGCGGCGTGGTCCGGCAGTTGCTGGCGCAGGGGCTGCTCGCGGTGGAGGGCGACTACGGCACGCTGGTGCTGACCGAGGCCAGCGGCACGGTGCTGCGCCGCGAGCGGGACGTTCCGCTGCGCAAGGAGCCGAAGAAGCCCGCGACCGCCAGGGCGGGCTCGTCCTCCCGGGGCGAACGCAAGGCGAAGGCGGCCGCGGTGGAGCTGCCCGAGGCGCTCCAGCCCGCCTTCGAGGCACTGCGCGCCTGGCGGGCCGAACAGGCCCGTGAACAGGGCGTCCCGGCCTACGTCATCTTCCACGACGCGACCCTGCGCGAGATCGCCACGGTCTGGCCGACGTCGGTGGCCCAGCTCGGCGGCATCAGCGGCATCGGCGAGAAGAAGCTCGCGACGTACGGGGAGGGCGTGGTCGCCGTCCTGGCGGGCCTGGAGCCCCCCGGAGACGACCGAGGCGGCGGCGCCGACCGAGCCGCCGGGGGCGTCCGAGGCACCGGGGACGACGGGGCGGGCGCGGCCGGGTGCGGGCACCGGCGCGCGGTCGCGGCAGACGGCGCCCAAGAAGCCCGCGCCAGCTGCCACGCCAGGCCCCGACCCGGACGACTTCTGGGCAGGCCTCGACGAGGAGCCGCAGGCGGAGGACTGGGGGATAGGACGACCGGGAACGGGGGCGCACGGCGCGGCGCGTGAACGGAGGACGAGGCGGGCGGGGCGGGACGGGACGGGGCGGGGGAGCGCCTTGGCCCGCTGGGGGGACGGGAGTTGAGTCCCCTGTGCCCACCGGCGCTGGCGCACGGGAGTTGAACCCCTGTGCCCACCCGCGCTGCTGGACGGACGGGAGTTGAGCCCCCGTGTCCACCGGTGAGGGCGGACGGAAGTTGCCCCCCGTGTCCACCGGTGAGGGCGGGCGGACGCGAGTCGACGCCCCCCTGTGCCCACCCGCGTCGGCGGACGGACGGGAGTCGAGTCCCCGTGTCCATCGGCGCGGGCGCCGGCGCGGGTGCGCGGCCAAGTGCCCCGTCCCGCCGTCCCCGTCAACGTCGCGCACCGTCTCGCCCCCCTGCATTCATGTTCGTTCACCGCGGGGTTCGGACGGGTGCCTTCCTGCCGTGTGGCCGACAACCAGGTTAAATCCGGCGAACAGCCGGGAAACATAGCCCCTTTGCGGTGCCCGCCCTCTTGTTGCGGCCATATCTACGCGCGTATCTTGAGCCGACTTTGAGGCTTCCCGCACCGTCTGTCCCGAACCCAGCGTGCCCGAACGAGCGGGAGGGCCACCGGCCGGGCAAGCGGCACAAGCGGCATCACACGCAACGGAGAGAGCAACCGTGTCCCCTTCCATACCCCCGTCCCTGCGCGGCAGACGCGCGCGGATCGTCGCCGTCACCCTCCCCATCGGTCTCGCCGGATCCCTCATCGCGCTCCCCTTCACCGCGCAGGCGACGCCGTCCGCGGACGCGGTGATCGCCGAGGTCTACGGTGGCGGAGGCAACTCCGGGGCCACCTACACCAACGACTTCATCGAGCTGGGCAACGCGGGCACCGGCGCCTTCGACCTGTCGGGCTGGTCCGTCCAGTACCTGAGCGGGTCGCCGACCGCCACCACCAAGTGGTCGGTCACGCCGCTGAGCGGCTCGGTCCCGGCCGGTGGCAGCTACCTCATCGAGGAGGCCAAGGGCTCGGGCGGCGACACCCCGCTGCCCACCCCGGACGCCACCGGCACCCTCGCACTCTCGGCGAGCAGCGGCACCGTCGCGCTGGTCCACTCGACCACCGCGCTGACCTGCCTGACCGCCGACGACTGCGCGGCCGACGAGAAGATCAAGGACCTGGTGGGCTTCGGCACCGCCGCCGTCCGGGAGACCTCGCCCGCCACCGGCGCCGACAACACCCACTCGGTCACCCGGGACGCCGCGCTCAAGGACACCGACAACAACTCCGTCGACCTGAGCGGCGCCACGCCCACCCCGCGCAACAGCGCCGGAGCGGGCGGCGGCACCCCCGGCGAGCCGTCCCCGACGCCGACGCCCACCGACACCACCCCCGGCCCGCTGCGCATCCACGACATCCAGGGCAGCAGCCGTCTCTCGCCGTACGTCGGCCAGAGCGTCACCAACGTCCCCGGTGTCGTCACCGCCGTCCGCTCCACGGGCACCTCGCGCGGTTTCTGGATCCAGGACACCAAGCCGGACAAGAACGCGGCCACCAGCGAGGCCGTGTTCGTCTTCACCGGTTCGACGACCCCGCAGGTCAAGGTCGGCGACTCGGTCGTGGTCTCGGCCAAGGTCGTGCAGTACTACCCGGGCGGTCAGAGCTCGGGCGCCCAGTCGATCACCGAGCTGTCCGGTCCGACGACCGCGGTGCTCTCCTCCGGCAACGCGCTCCCGGCGGCCGAGGTCGTCAACGCGGGCACGCTGCCCGAGACCTACGCGCCGAAGGTGAAGGGGCTCAACATCGAGCCGCTGGCCCTCAAGCCGGACAAGTTCACCCTCGACTGGTTCGCCTCGCGCGAGGGCATGCTGCTCCAGATCGGCGAGAGCCGGGTGGTGGGCGCGTCCAACTCCTACGGCGAGACCTGGGTCACCACCAAGCCCAAGCAGAACCCGACCCCGCGCGGCGGCACCGTCTACACCGGCTACGACGACCCCAACTCGGGCCGGATGAAGCTCGTCTCGCTGACCGGCGACGTCATCACGGCCAACGTGGGCGACACCCTCACCGGCACCAGCACCGGCGTCCTGGACTACTCCAACTACGGCGGCTACACGCTCCAGACGACCACCCTGGGCAAGGTGAAGTCCGGCGGACTCACCCCGCAGGTGGCGAAGAAGGGCGCCGACGACGAGCTGTCGGTCGCCACGTACAACGTCGAGAACCTCGCGCCGACCAACGCGCAGGCGAAGTTCGACCGCCTCGCCGACGGCATCGTCACCAACCTCGCCTCCCCCGACGTGGTGAGCCTGGAGGAGATCCAGGACAACAACGGCAGCAAGGACGACGGCACGGTCGCGGCCGACCAGACCCTCGCCAAGTTCATCGCCGCGATCAAGGCGAAGGGCGGCCCGTCGTACGAGTACCGCTCCATCGACCCGCAGGACAAGGCCGACGGCGGTGAGCCCGGCGGCAACATCCGCAACGTCTTCCTCTTCAACCCCCGGCGCGTGAGCTTCATCGACCGGCCGGGCGGCGACGCCACCACGGCGGTCAAGGTCGTCACGTCGGGCGCCAAGAACCAGTACGTGTCGCTGTCCGCCTCGCCCGGCCGGATCAACCCGACCTCCGACGCGTGGAAGAGCAGCCGCAAGCCGCTGGTCGGCGAGTTCGACTTCCGCGGCCAGCGGATCTTCGTCGTCGGCAACCACTTCAACTCCAAGGGCGGCGACCAGCCCGGCCACGGCGTCTACCAGCCGCCGGCCCTCAACTCGGAGACCCAGCGCCTGGCGCAGGCCAAGGAGGTCAACGACTTCGTCTCCGACCTGGTCTCCAAGGACAAGAAGGCCAAGGTCGTCGTCCTCGGTGACCTGAACGACTACCAGTTCTCCAAGCCGCTGGCCAAGCTGACCAAGGGCGGTGTCCTCACCGACCTGATCAACACGCTGCCGGTGAACCAGCGCTACAGCTACGTCTACGACGGCAACTCGCAGACGCTGGACCACATCCTCGTCAGCCCGGCGGTCAAGAAGCCCGGCTACGAGATCGTGCACATCAACGCGGAGTTCGCCGACCAGGCGAGCGACCACGACCCGCAGGTCGTCCGCATCAAGTAGGCACGGCGCGAGGGCGTGCGCGCACCCCGGGGTGCGCGCACGCCCTCGCGTGTGTCCGCGGCCGCCGGGGCGCCGGGGGCTCACGCCAGTGCCGAGAGCCCCGGCCCGAAAACGATCAGCAGCGGCAGCAGCGGGACGAGCGCCGCCGCCGTCGTCGTCAGGGCGCGGTGCCGGCGGCCCAGCCGCGGCGGCGGTTGCAGCAGCCGCTCGACCCGCTCGCCGAGCAGCCGGTGGCTGGAGGCGCAGGAGAGCACCCCGCGGTGCATGTTCAGCTCGATCAGGGCCAGCGCGGTGGTCCGGTGGCCGCACCGGCGCGACGCCGTGTCGTCGGCGGCCAGCTCCACCAGCCGGTGGGTCTGGGCGCCGAAGTGGGCGAACACCGGCACCCGCGGGAAGCCGTCGGCGAGCGCGGCCGACAGATGCAGCAGCCAGTCGTGGTGCGCCCGCGCGTGGTCCCGCTCATGGGCGAGGACGGCGTCGAGCTGGTGGTCGGTGAGCCGGTGCAGCGCGCCCGTCGTCACCACGAGCTGCGGCGGGTGCCCCGGCAGCCACCAGGCGTCCGGGTACTCGTCCTCCAGGACCAGCAGCGGGCCGCGGGCCGTGGCGTCGAGCCCGGCGGGCAACTCCGGTGCCCGCTCGCGCAGATGGGCGCGGGCCCGGCCGCGCCACCGCCGCGCCTCGACCAGTTCGCGGGCGAGCACCGCCGCCGTCCAGGCCGCGCCGCAGGCCAGCGACAGGGTGAGGGCGACGGCCCAGGCGGGCGCGGCCGACAGCTCGTAGGCGGCGGTCACGGCCGGGGGAGCGGGGGCGAAGACATGGTCGCGGACGGTGTGGAAGACGGCCGCCGTGCCCAGCACCAGCGCCGTCAGACAGCACAGCAGGACGGTGGCCACCAGGCACTGCCACACCCACAGCGCGACCACCGGCTCCCGGTCGGGCCACCCGGAGCGCACCAGGGCGCGCGGCACCGGCACGGCCGCCGTCAGCGCGACGGCGCTCAGCAGCAGCAGGCAGACGGTCATGCCACGGGCTCCGGATCCGGCTCGCAGGAACGCACGGTGGGGCGGGGCGACGGGGGCGCGGCGCGCGGTCCGTCCGCCGCCAGTATGACGGCGCCGGGCCCGTACGTCAGGACATGAACGAGCCCGACTACGCGACGTGCGGACACTCCCGCCCGTCCCGGCGCGGGCGCTCCCGCCGTCACCGCCGGCCCGGAAGCGGGCGGTCCGGCGCCCACCGGCGGGTCAGGCGGCCACGATCCGGCCGGTGACCTCGCCGAGGCCCACCCGCGTCCCGGCCGGGCCCGGTGCCCAGGCGGTCAGGGTCACCTCGTCGCCGTCCTCCAGGAACGTCCGCTTGCCGTCCGGGAGTTCGAGCGGGTCGCGGCCGTTCCAGGTCAGTTCGAGGAGCGAACCGCGCTGCTTCGGGGCGGGTCCGCTGACCGTGCCCGAGCCGTACAGGTCCCCGGTGCGCAGCGAGGCGCCGTTGACGGTCATCTGGGCGAGCTGCTGCGCGGCCGTCCAGTACATGGTGGAGAACGGCGGCTCGGAGACGACGTGTCCGTTGACGGCGACGGAGATCCGCAGGTCGTAGCCGCCGGGCTCGTCCGCGCCGTCGTCCAGGTAGGGCAGGAGCGGGTGGGTGCGGGCCGGGGGCGCGGTGCGGGCGTCCTCCAGGGCGTCGAGCGGGGTGATCCACGCCGACACCGAGGTGGCGAAGGACTTGCCGAGGAACGGGCCGAGCGGGACGTACTCCCACGCCTGGATGTCGCGCGCGGACCAGTCGTTGAGCAGGCAGAGCCCGAACACGTGGTCGCGGAAGTCGCCGAGCGCCACCGGCGCGCCCATGGGCGACGGCCTGCCGACCACGAAGCCGACCTCGGCCTCGATGTCGAGGCGGACCGACGGGCCGAAGACGGGCGCCGGGTCCGCGGGTGCCTTGCGCTGGCCCGCCGGGCGCACGACGTCGGTGCCGGAGACGACGACGGTGCCGGAGCGGCCGTGGTAACCGATCGGCAGGTGCTTCCAGTTGGGGGTGAGCGAGTCCTCGGCGGCGGGGCGGAAGATCTGGCCGACGTTCCGCGCGTGGTGCTCGGAGGAGTAGAAGTCCACGTAGTCCGCGACCTCGAACGGCAGATGCAGCGTCACCGACGCCAGCGGGTGCAGGAATCCGGCGATCGCCTCCCGGTGGGAGGGGACCGTCACCCACGCGGTCAGCGCGCGCCGCACGTCCGACCAGGCGGTGCGCCCCGCCGCGAGCAGGGGGTTGAGCGACGGCCGCGCCAGCAGTGCGGCGTACGGCGAGCCGAGGGCGCGGGCCGCCGCGCCCGCGTCCAGGACGTGGTCGCCGAGACGGACGCCGACGGTCCGCTCGGCCGGACCGGCCGGGGAGAAGACGCCGTAGGGGAGGTTGTGCGGGCCGAAGGGGTCGCCCTCGGATACGTCGAAGGGGGGCATCGGGTACTGCCTCGCTCTCACCATGTGTCGGGTGCTGACAAGTGGCCTGGCCACACGTTACGGGTGAGTCGCCGCTCCTGGGCAGTGTCTAAAGAGTTTGCAATGTCCGAATTGGCCTTGTCGGAGGTCGCAATTCCGGCTTAGCGTCCTTCGGGGACACGGACGGGGTGGGTCCGGTCCGTAGGGGGAACGCGTGGGGGGACCCTTGGCCAGGAGCACCAGTGTGCCGTTCGAGGCGGACCGCGAGGTCCCGGGTCTGATCGTCAAGTTCGGCGGCTATCCGCTGCACCACGGCGGAGTGGGCGCCATCCGCAGCCTCGGGCGGCTCGGTGTGCCGATGTACGCGATCACCGAGGACCGCTGCACGCCCGCCGCCTCCTCCCGGTACCTGCGGCGGGCGTTCGTCTGGCCGACCTCCGGCGGCGAGGACCCCGGGCACCTGGTCGAGGGGCTGCTGCGGATCGGCCGCCGGATCGGCAGGCCGACGGTGCTGGTGCCCACCGACGAGGAGGCCGCCGTCCTGATCGCCGAGCACCAGGACGCCCTCGCCGGACCCTTCCTCTTCCCGCGCGTCGAGCCCGGCCTGCCGCGCCGCCTGGCCAGCAAGCAGGGCCTGCACGGACTCTGCGAGGAGCACGGCGTCCCGAGCCCGGAGACCGCCTTCCCGCGCTCCTACGACGACATCGCCGCCTTCGCCGAGAAGGCGCGGTTCCCGGTGGTCGCCAAGAACCGGGAGGCGTTCGTGCGGCGCAGCAGCCCCGCGGTGCGCGGCACCACCCGCATCGCCACCCCCGAGGGGCTGCTCGCCCTCGCCCGCGGCTGGGGCGAGCGGCCCGGCGTGATCCTCCAGGAGTACCTGCCGCGCGAGGAGGCCGAGGACTGGATCGTGCACGCCTACGTCGACCGGGACTCCACCCCGCGCGCGCTGTTCACCGGCGTGAAGGTCCGCTCCTGGCCGCCGCACGCCGGGATGACGGCGCACGCCTACGTCGTCGACAACCCCGAACTCGCCGACCTCGCCGCCCGGTTCGTCAAACAGATCGGCTTCACCGGGGTCATCGACCTCGACCTGCGCTTCGACCGGCGCGACGGCCGCTACAAACTCCTCGACTTCAACCCGCGCATGGGCGCGCAGTTCCGGCTGTTCGAGAGCGACTCCGGGGTGGACGTCGTCCGCGCCCTGCACCTCGACCTGACCGGGCGCCGGGTCCCGGAGGGGGAGCAGCGGGCCGGGCACCGGTACGTCGTGGAGAACATCGACCTGCCCGCGCTGCTCGCCTACCGGCGCAGCGGCTACACCACCCCGCACGCGCCGGCCCGCGCCAGCGGCACGGAGCTGGCCTGGTTCGCGGGCGACGACCCGCTGCCGTTCCTCACCATGCTCGGGCGGTTCGTGGGGCCGGGCGCCGCACACCTCTATCAGCTGTGGCGGACCAACCGCCGCGGCGCCACGACCGGTTAGGGCGGCCGGGCCGCACCCGCCGAGTCCCGTCCGCGCGGGCGCGCGGATCGGGCCCGGTGCCCGCGGGACCGCCCGGACCGGGCGCGAAGTGACGAGCAGACGTCCTGGGGAGGACTTCGTGATCACACCGGTAGCTGTCATCGGCGCCGGGCCGTTCGGCCTGTCGACCGCCGCCCATCTGCGAGCGCGCGGGATGCCCGTGCGGGTCTTCGGCGAGCCGATGGTCGCCTGGCGCGACCACATGCCCGCCGGGATGCTCCTGAAGTCGACCCCGGCCGCCTCCAGCCTCGACTGCCCGCTGCCCGGCCACACCCTGGCCGACTACTGCGCCGAGGCGGGCGTGGCGCCGCTGGTCACCGACGAGGACATCATCCCGGTGGAGACCTTCACCGCCTACGGCGCCTGGTTCCAGCAGCGGCAGGTGCCCGGCCTGGAACGCGTCCGGGTGGTCGCGGTGGACCGGCGCTCCGGTGGCGACTTCGAACTGAAACTGGATTCCGGCGAGACGTTCACCGCCCGCGCGGTCGTCGTGGCCACCGGGCTCTCCGGTCTGGCGCACCTGCCGCCCGAGCTGGCCGCGGCCGCGCCGGACGGACCCGCGCCCGCCGGACCGGTCTCGCACAGCTCCCAGCACCACGACCTCACCCGGTACGCGGGCCGGGAGCTGATCGTCGTCGGCGCGGGCCAGTCCGCGCTGGAGACGGCGGCGCTGGCGGCGGAGGCGGGCGCCCGGGTGCGGGTGGTGGCGCGCGGCCGGGGCAGGGTCGCGTTCGGCGCGCCGCCGTGGGAGCAGCCGAGGCTGCGCCCGGAGTCGCCGTTCGGGCGGGCCTGGTCGCTGTGGGCGCTGAGCTACCACGCGCAGCCCTACCGGTACCTGCCGGAGGGCGCCAGGCACTACCTGGTGCGCCGGGTGCTCGGCCCGCTCGGCGCCTGGTGGCTGCGGGAGCGGTTCGAGGGCCGGGTGCGGGTCGGCGACGTCGAGCGGATCGTGGGCGCCGAGCCGGACGGACCGGGCGCGGCGCTGACCGTGCGCACCCACGGCGGGGGCGTGGAGCGGCTCACCGCCGACCATGTGCTGGCCGCCACCGGCTACCGGGTGGACATCGCCGCGATGGACTTCCTCGGCGAGGGGCTGCGCACCCGGCTCGCGGTCAGCAGGGGCGCCCCGCGGCTGGGCGCCGGATACGTCTCCTCGGTGCCCGGCCTGTACTTCACGGGGCTGCCCGCCGCGGCCTCCTACGGTCCGGTGATGCGGTTCGTGTGCGGCACGGAGTTCGCCTCCCCGAGGCTGGCGCGGCACCTGGCGGCGGCACACGGCTGAGCCGTCCTGGGGTGCGGGGGAGACGGTCGGCTGAGCCGCCCCGGGATTCGGGAGAGACGGGGCCGAGCCGCCCTGGGAGCGCGGGGGAGGCGGGTGGCGGTCGCCGGGCGGGCGGCGGGCGCGGGGCCGAAAGGGCGAAGGAGACAGGGAAGTTGGCCTGATGCGGACGAGGACGCGGTGAACCGCGTCGTCGTCCGGTTCGCCGCTGAGTCGGCGGGGCGTCCGATCCGTATTCTCTGATCATGGCCGCACCCACCGCATACGCTCTCATCGCCACCGACCTGGACGGCACCCTCCTCAGAGGCGACGACACGCTGTCCGACCGGTCCCGCGCCGCCCTCGCGCGGGTGGCAGTCGCCGGCGCCCGGCACCTCGTCGTGACCGGCCGCCCGGCCCCCCGGGTGCGCCCGCTCCTCGACGACCTGCACAGCAGGGGGCTCGCGGTGTGCGGACAGGGCGCCCAGGTGTACGACGCCGGCGCGGACCGGCTGCTCTGGTCGGTCACCCTGGACCGGGAGCTGGCCGAGACCGCGCTCGGCAAGATCGAGGCGGAGGTCGGCCAGGTGTACGCGGCCGTCGACCAGGACGGGGTGGACGGCCTCACCCTGATCGAGCCCGGCTACCGCATGCCGCACCCGACGCTGCCCGCGGTGCGCGTCGAGCGCAGGTCGGACCTGTGGAGCGCGCCGATCAGCAAGGTGCTGCTGCGCCATCCCGAGCTGTCCGACGACGAGTTGGCGGGGATCGCCCGCGCGGTGGTGGACTCCCTCGCGACGGTGACGATGTCGGGCCCCGGCACCGTCGAACTCCAGCCATCCGGCATCACGAAGGCGACCGGACTCGCGCTGGCCGCCGACCACCTGGGTCTTGGCCCGCGGGAGACGATCGCCTTCGGGGACATGCCGAACGACATCCCGATGTTCGAGTGGGCCGCCCACGGCGTCGCCATGGCCAACGCCCATCCGGAACTGAAGCGGGTGGCGGACGAGGTCACGCTGTCGAACGAGGACGACGGCATCGCCGTCGTCCTCGAACGCCTCTTTGACTGAACGGGGCCGACGGGCCTAGTAGGCGCCCCACACGTTGTCGATCGAGCCGTACCGGTGGGCCGCGTAGTTGCAGGCGGCCGTGATGTTCGCGACCGGGTCGTACGGGTCGTAGACGGTCCCGGAGACGTGGTACGCGGCGAAGGTCGGGTCGATGACCTGGAGCAGCCCCTTGGACGGGATGCCCGCGGCGGCGTTGGAGTCCCAGTTGTTGATGGCGCGCGGGTTGCCGGACGACTCGCGGATCACGTTGCGGTAGATGCCGTTGTACGTGCCCGGGATGCCCTTCTGGGCCATCACGGACAGGGAGGCGCGGATCCAGCCGTCGAGGTTGTTCGAGTAGCCCAGGGAGGTCGCGGTCGCCACGGTCGGGGTGGCGGCCGAGGCGCTGGTGGCGCCGATGACCGGGAGGGCGAGCACGGCGGCGCCGGTGCCGAGGACGGCGAGCTTGCGGGCGAGACGCGAGCGGCGGGGAGCGATGGCGGGCATGGCGGTTTCCTCTCCGTCGCCTGCGAGGTGAGCTGTCGGGTTCGGGCGGGAGCTGCCCGGCCGCGCCGCCGTGCGGCGGTGCGACTTCACCCCTAGCCGTGCCGGGCGCTGCCCGGTCCGGCGACCTACCTGGTTCCCCCGCTCCTGCCGTGCGTGAGTTCGTTCGGTGAATGGGTGTGCGGGCGGCGGCAGGATTAGGCGTCCACCCGACAGGGCGGGAACGTATGCGAGAGCACATGTCCGGAACAAGTGCCGGATTCACACATCAGGGTGGTTGACCTTGATCAGGGTGGTTTGGGGTGCTTGATCCTTTGCACCCGCCAAGGGTCAACTCCCCTTGGCGCACAAGGAGCGCCGCGTCGCGCGGGGACGGGGTCCGGGCGCGACGCGGCGTGAGCCAACTCACGGGAATCATCAATTATGGCAAAACGGGCAATGAGCCCAACTCGCCTTTAACCGGCCGTGCGTGGAATCCGCTTCTCCCAGGTCCGGTGGAAGACGACCTCGTCGCCCTCGGTGCAGATCACCTCGTCGGAGGTGACGAAGGCGTCGCCGTCGCAGCCGATCTCCGACCGGGTGCGGACCCGGGCGTCCCAGCCCAGCTCGGGGCGGTGCAGCCGGATCGACCAGTCGGACCGGGTGCGGGCGGAGAGCGGGTCGGCCTCCTGGACGGTGTACGTCTCCAGGGCCTCCTCGGTGAACTCCAGGCCGTCCGGGTACACGCGCGTGCCGCCGTAGCGGGGGTCGACCTCCAGCCGCCAGGTGCCCGCCGCGACGTCCCGCACCACCAGCCGCTCGGGGCGCGGCTCGTCCAGGGTGGCGGGGAAGTTCACGCCGAGCGGCGCCGCCTGCTCCGGCTCCTCGAAGGAGACCGCGGACGCGGGTTCCCGGCGGCGCACCGGCAGTTCGAGGAAGCTGCCCGCCGGGTCCAGGGTGAAGCCCGCCTCCGAGCCGGGCTGCGGCCAGACCCACGGCCAGTACGCGGAGGAGACGGCGAGCCGGATGCGGTGCCCCGGCGGGAAGGCGTGCCCGATGCCGTTCAGCTCGAACTCGACGTCCTCGACCGCGCCCGGCGTCCACGGCACCGACCGGTCCCGCCCGTGGCGCGCCGAGAGGTTCAGCACACCCCGGGTGACCAGCGTCGACGAGCCGTCCGGCGCCACGTCGCAGACCCGGGCCGCCACCTGGCCGCGCGGCGCGTGCGCGGTCAGCCGCAGCCGCACCCTCGGCCGCCCGAGGACCCAGGTCTCCTCGCCGACCGCGAACTCGAACGACGCCGAGCGGGCGTCCTCCTCGCGCTGGTCGGGCGGCAGGTCGGCGTCGTTGCCGAACGGGAAGAACCGCCCGGCGTCCACGCCCGTGTGCTGCGGCGAGCGGACCAGCGCCGGGGCGCCCTGGAGGCCGTAGGAGACGGTGGTGACGTGCGGCGACGGCCAGGACGGCTCGCCGGTCCAGCGGCCGGGCAGCGTCCCGTACACGGTGGCCGGGGGGTGGGAGTCGCTGATCCAGGCGCGCAGGAGGGGTTCGCGCATGACGCCGGTGTCGGTGTCCTTGAGCCAGTGGTCCCACCAGCGGAGGGTCTCCTGGAGGAAGCCGATGGCGGGTCCCGGGGGGAGGCCGCGGTCGGGGTACTGGTGGGACCAGGGGCCGATGAGGCCGCGGGTGCGGTCGGCCGGGAGGTGCTGGGCGAGGCG
The DNA here is from genome assembly GCF_900091845.1 of Streptomyces sp. SolWspMP-5a-2. Classification (GTDB taxonomy): domain Bacteria; phylum Actinomycetota; class Actinomycetes; order Streptomycetales; family Streptomycetaceae; genus Streptomyces; species Streptomyces doudnae. Next base: position 67,756 of record NZ_FMCI01000157.1, on the reverse strand, counting down.
CAGGACGGTGTCGCGGTAGGGGTCGTGCCAGCCGCCGACGGCGAGGACGGCGGCCTTGATCGCGCCGTAGTCCTCGCAGACGCTGCCGTGGCGCCAGTACGCGTCCCGGGTCTGGTGGGCCAGCCAGGTGTGCGAGAACGGCTCGACCGCCGCCAGCCGCCGCAGCCAGGTCTCCCGCCAGGCGTCGCCCGCGTAGGCCGGGTCGGGCGGCCGGGAGACGAAGGCGAGCATGGTCGCCGCCCAGGCGTGCATGTCCACCGCGAGGACCGAACCGCCCATGTAGTGGACGTCGTTGTCGTAGCGGTCGTCGGTGGAGCAGACGGTGACGACGGCCTTGAGGGCCTCGGGCGCGCGGGCGGCGATCTGCAGGGAGTTGAAGCCGCCCCAGGAGATGCCGAACATGCCGACCCTGCCGGTGCACCAGGGCTGCGCGGCGAGCCACTCGACGACCTCCACGCCGTCCGCCAGCTCCTGCTCGGAGTACTCGTCGCCGGGCAGCCCCTCGCTGTTGCCGTGGCCGCGGATGTCGACGCGGACGGAGGCGTAGCCGTGGCCCGCGTACCAGGGGTGGCGCTGGGCGTCCCGGGGCGCCGTCCAGTCGGTCAGCCGGTAGGGCAGGTACTCCAGGAGCGCCGGGACGGGTTCGCCGGTCACCGGGCGCCACACGCGGGCGTACAGGGAGGTCCCGTCGGACAGCGGGATGCGCACGTCCTCGTGGGTCGTGGTGTGGGGGAAGGAGGTGCGGATGTGCAGGCTCATGGTGTCGACCTCAGTGGACGGGGTGCATGGTGCGGCGCAGCCAGGGCGCGGCGGCCATCACGGCGAGGCCCGCGGCCACCGCGATGGCGCCGTTGACGCCGAAGTAGGCCGGTTTGGAGACGTCGTCGTAGAACTTGACCGTCTGCGCCTGGATGCCGTTGGCGAGCGCGAGCGACAGGAACCAGAGCGACATGGTCTGGCTGGAGAAGGCGGCCGGGGCCAGCTTGCTGCTGGCCGAGAGGCCGGAGGTCTCCAGCAGGATGTCGCCGAGGCCGAGGAGCAGGTAGGAGCCGACGATCCACCAGACGGACATCAGCCAGTCGTCGCCGGAGTGCCCGGAGGTGGGCAGGACCATCAGCAGGAACGACAGGCCGCCCAGCACCACCCCGAGGGCGATCTTGTTGGAGGCGTGCGGCTGCCGGGTCCCCATCCGCATCCAGACGGCGGCGACCAGCGGCGCGAGCCCGACCTCGAAGGCGCCGAGCGCGGACGCGTACCAGCTCGCCGGGAAGTGGAACCCGAGGATGGTCGTCTCGGCGTTGGTGGAGGCCAGCAGGATCATCGTCGAGTAGGCCTGGAAGAGGATGAAGTTGAAGACCGTCGAGGCGAGGAAGAGCACCACGTACGGGCGCAGCCTGCCGCGCTCCTCGGCCGTCACCCGGGGGCTGCGGAACATCACCGCGAAGTAGACGACCGGCGCGATCACCGACAGCACGGTGAGCACGTCGACGAACCGCCCGATGGTCAGCCACCCGGCCACCGCGAGCAGCGTGGCGGCGACGGCGACGGCCACCGCGCCGACGGCGGTCGTCCGCACCGCCCGCCGCATCGCGGCCGGGGCCAGCGCGAACTCCGCGGCGTGGGTGCGCCCGGCCAGGTGGCGCCGTCCGGCCACGTACTGCACGAGCCCGAACGTCATGCCGACCGCGGCCGCCGAGAAGCCCCAGTGCCAGCCCTGGTGGTCGCCGAGCCAGCCGGTGATCAGCGGTCCCGCGAAGGCGCCGATGTTGATCGCCATGTAGTAGAGCGCGAAACCGGCGTCCCGGCGCTCGTCGTCGGTGCGGTACAGCTTGCCGACCATGGTGGCCACGTTCGGTTTCAGCAGCCCGGTGCCCGCGCTGATCAGGCCGAGGCCCGCCCAGGTCATGGCGGCCGTGGGGACCGCCATCGCGTAGTGTCCGCAGGCGATCAGGATGCCGCCCCACAGCACCGCCCGGTAGGAGCCCAGGATGCGGTCGGCGAGCCAGCCGCCGGCCACCGAGACCAGGTAGACGAGGGTGCCGTAGGCCGCCGACACGGAGGCGGCGGTGCCCGGCGACATCCCCAGGCCGCCGTGGGCGACGGTGTCGGCGAAGTACAGGACGAGGATGGCCTGCATACCGAGGAACGAGAACCGCTCCCAGACCTCAAGGCCGGAGAGGGTCAGCAGCCCCCGTGGCTGGCCGAAGAAGGCATGGTCGTCCTCGGGCGGAGGCTTGCTGTCCGGTTGGATATCACTGTCAATATGCGACACGCTGCATTACTTCCATCAAAGTCGCTGAATAGTCATCCATATCAAGTGATCAAAAACATACCGGTCGTGATCCCATACCGCCCGCGGTGGACCGGTGGGCGGCATGGGTGATCGAAAGGTGACCGGATACGCTGACTTGAGTGACGTCAACGACCTATCGACAAACCGTGTAACCGCCAGTGGACACCAGCAGACAGGAGACCCCTCGTGACCGTCGTCGGGCCGTTCGGGCTGAGCGTGCGGGACCAGGCTCTGGAAGCCGACGTCCAGGCCGGGTTGACGGCTGTCGAGGAGGGATTGCTCGAAGCCACCAAGAGTGAGGTCCCGTTCATCACGGAGGCCGCCCAGCACCTGGTGCGCGCCGGGGGCAAGCGGTTCCGCCCGCTGCTCGTCATGCTCTCCGCCCAGTTCGGCGACCGCCACGCGCCCGGCATCGTGCCGTCCGCCGTGGTGGTGGAACTGACCCACCTCGCCACGCTCTACCACGACGACGTCATGGACGAGGCGACCGTGCGCCGGGGCGTCGACAGCGCCAACACCCGCTGGGGCAACTCCGTCGCGGTCCTCACCGGCGACTTCCTCTTCGCGCGCGCGTCGCACATCCTGGCCGACCTCGGCCCGGAGGCGGTCCGGGTGCAGGCGGAGGCGTTCGAGCGGCTGGTCACCGGCCAGATCCTGGAGACCGCGGGCCCGCAGGACGGCCGCGACCCCGTCGACCACTACCTGGACGTGCTCGGCGGCAAGACCGGCTCCCTGGTCGCCGTCGCCTGCCGGTTCGGCGCGATGATGTCCGGCGCCGACGACACGGTCGTCGACGTCCTCACCCAGTACGGCGAGCGGCTCGGCATCGCCTTCCAGCTCGCCGACGACGTCCTGGACATCGCCTCCGACTCCCGCGAGTCCGGCAAGACCCCGGGCACCGACCTGCGCGAGGGCATCCCGACGCTGCCCGTGCTGCGGCTGCGCGAGCGGGCCGCCCGGCTCGGCCTCGCCGAGGACATCGCCCTGTGCGAGCTGCTGGACTCCGACCTGACCGACGACGCCCGGCACACCGAGGCGCTGACGGCCCTGCGCGCCCACCCGGCGCTCGAACAGGCCCGCAAGGACACCGTCCGCTACGCCAAGGACGCCCGCGCCTCCCTGGCGCCGCTGCCCGACTGCGACGCGCGGGCGGCCCTGATGGAGCTGTGCGACGCGGTGGTGCACCGGGCCGGATAGGCCCGCCCGGGGCCGCCGGACCGGGCGGCCCCCGCGGCCTCCCCTGGATCACCCCTACGGGTCGGGAGGGTGCCGGGCCGCCTTCCGTCATACCGGAGGCGTACACGGAGTTGGCTCCGGGGTCTGACGAATGTTCGGGCCCGTTTTGGTGAGATGGACACCACGGGAAACACCACTCCTCACCGATTCGGGTGAGAATGGCGGCTCGGGGGTGGACGACGCGTGCAGTCGGCCAGGCCGCCACCGACGACGGAGGTAGGGCACACAATGGCACCGTACGAATCCGACGACAGCACCACCGCGGGAGACGCCGACGACCCGCGCGCGGGCCGGCGCAGGGCCGCGCGGTACGGGGTTCCGGTCGCGGTGGTGGGGGTGGCCGCAGTGACCATCGGGCTCGTCCCGGCGCTCGCCGACTCCGGCGACCCCGACCTGCCGCGCATCAGCGCGCAGAAGCTCATCGAGAAGATCGCCGCGTCCGACGTCCAGCAGCTCTCGGGCACCGTGAAGGTCAGCACCGACCTCGGCCTGCCCGACCTGGGCGGACTGACCGGCAGCCTGGCGTCCGGCGCCACCGGCTCCGGTGACGGGTCCTCCGCCGACCCCACCGCCAAGCTCACCGAACTGGCCACCGGCACCCACACCCTGCGCGTCGCGGCCGACGGCCCCGACCGGCAGAAGCTCTCCGTGCTGGAGAACGCGGCCGAGTACAGCGTCGTCCACAACGGCAAGGACGTCTGGGGCTACGACAGCGCGTCGAACGAGGTCTACCACGCCACCACCGACGCGGGCGCGGGCACCGCGCGGCAGGACGGGACGGGGCCCACGCCCCAGCGGCTCGCCGAGGACGCCCTGAAGGCGGTCGACTCCACCACCGACGTGAAGGTCGACGGCACCGCGCACGTCGCCGGACGCGACGCCTACAAGCTGGTCGTCAAGCCGAAGGACGCGAACACCACGGTGGGCGCGATCAGCATCGCGGTGGACGCCGAGACGGGGATGCCGCTGAAGTTCACGCTCACCCCGGCGAGCGGCGGCTCCGCCGTCATCGACGCCGGGTTCACCAAGGTCAGCTTCGCGAAGCCGGCCGCCTCCACCTTCGACTTCACCCCGCCCAAGGGCGCGAAGGTCACCGAGGGCGACACCGCGGGGCACGCCCCGGGGACCAAGAGCGGCGACCGGTCGCCCGCGGCCTCCGGCAAGGGCGCGGACAAGGGCACGGAGAAGGGCCGCGGCGCCCACGCGGGACCCGACGGACTGAACGTCATCGGTGACGGCTGGGACTCCATCGCCGCCTTCGACACCGGCGGCGAGGGCCTGTCGGCCGGGGCCGGGGGCGGCGGCGACCTCAACGGCCTGGTCGGCGCGCTCGGCGACAAGGTCAAGGGCTCCTTCGGTTCGGGCACCGTCCTGTCGACGCGCCTGATCAACGCGCTGGTCACCGACGACGGCACGGTGTACGTCGGCGCGGTCACCAAGGACGCGCTGGTCAAGGCGGCCGACGCGGCCAAGTGACCCGCTGAGGGCGGAACGGGACGAGGGAGCAGATGGACGCAGCGTCCGCCGCGCGGCCGCCGGAGCCGGAGGGTGCGGTCATCGCCACCCGCGGGCTCACCAAGCGCTACCGCGGCGGACAGCTCGCCGTGGACGGTCTCGACCTGACCGTCCCGGCGGGCAGCGTCTTCGGCTTCCTCGGCCCCAACGGCTCGGGCAAGACCACCACCATCCGCATGCTGATGGGCCTGATCACCCCCACCTCGGGCACCGCGCGGGTCCTCGGCAGCCCCATGCCGGGCGCGGGGCGCACCGTCCTGCCGCACGTCGGCGCCCTCATCGAGGGCCCGGCCCTCTACGGCCACCTCCACGGCCGCGACAACCTGCTGCGCTACGACGCCGCCGACCCCACCGCCGACCCGCGCACCCGGCGTGCCCGGGTCGGCGCCGCGCTCGACCGGGTCGGGCTGACGGCCGCGGCGGGCAAGAAGGCCAAGGCGTACTCGCTGGGCATGAAGCAGCGCCTGGGCATCGCCTGCGCCCTGCTCCAGCCGCGCCGTCTGCTGGTCCTGGACGAGCCGACCAACGGGCTCGACCCGCAGGGGATGCGCGAGATCCGCTCCCTGGTACGGGAGTTGGCGTCCGACGGCACCACCGTCTTCCTCTCCTCCCACCTCCTCGACGAGATCGAGCAGGTCTGCACGCACGCGGCCGTGATGGCCCGCGGACGGCTCGTCACCCAGGGCGCGGTGGCCGACCTGGCGGCGGGCGCCCGCGGCCGGCTGACGGTGACCACCCCCGACACCGCCGAGGCGGCCGGAGTGCTCAAGGACCAGGGCGCGGCGGACGTCGTCACCGACGGCGACCAGGTCACCGCCGAACCGCCCGCGCGCGACCTCGCCGAGGTGAACGCCGCCCTGGTCGCGGCGGGCGTCCGGGTCCGGGGCTTCGGCGTCCGGCGGGCCTCGCTCGAGGACGCGTTCGTCGCGCTGACCGGGGAGGGCTTCGATGTCGCGGGCTGAGACCGTTGCCACGGCGCCGCCGCCGGTCCGTCCGAGCCCCCTGTGGACGCTCGGGCTGCTGCGCAGCGAACTGCTCACCACCCTGCGCCGCTGGCGCACCCTCGCCCTGCTGGGCGTGCTGGCCGCGGTGCCGGTGCTGGTCGGCGTCGCGGTCCGGATCGAGACCGGCGGTTCCCCGGCGGGCGGCGGACCCGAGGGCGGTGGCGGACCCGCGTTCATCGCGCAGATCACCAACAACGGCCTCTTCCTGGTCTTCACCGCGCTGGCCGCGACCCTCCCGTTCTTCCTGCCGATGGCGGTCGGCGTGATCGCCGGGGACGCGATCGCGGGCGAGGCGAGCGCGGGCACCCTGCGCTACCTGCTGGTCGCCCCGGCCGGGCGCACCCGCCTGCTGCTCGTCAAGTACACGACGACGGTGGCGTTCTGCGTGCTGGCCACCCTGGTCGTGGCTCTCTCGGCGCTGATCGCGGGCGCGGTCCTGTTCCCGCTGGGCGACCTGACGACGATCTCGGGCACCCGGATCACGTTCGGCGAGGGCCTGCTGCGGGCGCTGCTGATCGCGCTGGTCGTCGCCGCGTCCCTGATCGGCGTCGCGGCCCTCGGCCTCTTCGTCTCCACCCTCACCAACAGCGGCATCGCGGCCATGGCGACGACGGTGGGCCTGCTGATCACCGTCCAGATCCTCGACCAGATCCCCCAACTGCACGCGATCCAGCCGTACTTCTTCTCCCACTACTGGCTGTCCTTCGCCGACCTGATGCGCGAGCCCGTCTACTGGGACGACGTGCTGCGCAACCTCGGCGTGCAGGCCCTCTACGCGGCCGTGTTCGGCTCGGCGGCCTGGGCGCGCTTCACGGCGAAGGACATCACCGCGTAGCGGGGAGCCGGGAGCCGGGCGGCCGTCCCGGCGGGGAGGCGGCCTGGACGCGGGACGTCAGGCCGCGTCGGCGAGGAAGCGGGCGTGCGGGGCGTCAGGCGCGAAGAACGTCGTGGCGCGGGCCAGGGCGTCGGCGTCGGCCAGCACGTCGCCCGGCTTGCTGCCGCGGCCCAGCAGCACCCCGCCGAACCGCATGCCCAGGTAGGCCGCCGAGTTGTGCAGGGTGCCGATCAGCGGATCGGCGACCACCTGCTCCTCGGCGGCGAGCGCGGCGACGCCCCAGAGGGTGCGCCCGGCCATCGTCGCCTTGAAGTCGACGCCGGGCGTGCGCAGCCAGCCCGACCAGTGGTCGAGGTAGCGCTTGGTCTGCGCGGAGACGGAGTACCAGTACAGCGGCGAGACGATCACCAGGTCGGTCGCCGCGAGCGTGGCGTCGAGCAGCACCGCGGCGGGCCCCTCGGTGGGGCGCACGTGGTCGCTGTCGTGCCGCAGGTCGGCGAAGTCGGGCAGCGGGTGCTCGGCGAGGCTGATCCACCGCTGCTCGACGTCGGCGGGCAGCGGTTCGGCGGCCCGCCGGGCGAGCAGTTCGGTGTTGCCGTCGCTGCGGCTGCTGCCCAGCACGAAGAGGAAGCGGCGGGTCATGGGGACTCCCAGGGGACGGAACGACGGAACCGGACCTGATTTAGTGCGCGCCTGCATCTTATGCATGCGCATCTAGATTCCGCCAGGGAGTAGATCCGGCCCCGCGCTCGGGGAGGGGGCGGCGGGCCGGGGGCGCGGAAGTCACCGGCCCGGGGGAGCGGGGTTCACCGGCCGGGTGAGCGGGGTTCACCGGCCGGGGGTGGAGGTCGTCAGCCGGGGGCGGGGGCACCGGCCAGGGGTGGGGGTCGTCAGCCGGGGGCGGGGACACCGGCCAGGGGTGGGGGTCGTGAGAGGGGGGTGAGGGTCGTCAGCCGGGGTCAGGGGTCACCGGCCGGTGGCGGTGGTCCCCATCAGGCGGGCCAGGGTCGCCGTCCCGCGGGGCGGGGTGCCGCTCAGGTCGCCCAGGCGCCAGGCCGGCACCCAGGGCACGCGGTACACGTCGACGGCGTCCCCGACCAGCCGCGCCAGCCGCTCCAGCGGCCTCGGCAGCCTGCCCGGCCCGTCCGCGACCAGCACCACCCCGTCCAGGTCCAGCCCGTCCGGCACCTCGCCGCGCCGGAACATCTCCAGCGTGCGCAGCACGGAGGCCAGCCCCGAGGCGTGGGTGCGGGCGACCAGCAGCACCGAGCGGGGCGCGTCGGGCGCGGGCCAGTCACGCCCGCAGTCGTGACCGCCGAGGACGGCGGCGAGGGTGGAGACACCGGCCCCGCCGTGGGTGCCCACCAGGGAGCGGGGGCGGGGCCTGGCGTACTGGCCGCCCGGCGGGTCGTCGCGCGGGGCGTCCGGCGGGTCGTCCGGCGGGTCGACGGGCCCGCGCACCCAGATCTCCGGCCCCGTCGGCCCCACCGGTCCCGGCCGCTCTCCGTCGTCCCCGCCGCGCCTGACCATGCCGCTCTCCTCTCCCGCGGCGGCCCCGGCACACCCCGGACGCCGCGGCGCTGCTTCCTGGAACGAGTCTGTGACGTCCCGGTGACGACAGGACGGGGGGTGACCGGAGAAACTCGACAGTGAGCGAGGGATCGGATCTTGATGCCGGGGGAACGGGGACCCGGCGGCGGGAGGGACCATGGGGCCCGAACGCGTCGTGGTCAGCCCAGTCCCCGACGCATCCGAGTGAGGGAACCGATGTCTCGACCCAGCCGCGACAAGAAGCGGGCGCTGGTTGCGGCGCCGATCGACGTACGGGTGTCCGGGGCGGGCCCCGACGGCACACGGGCGCCGGGCGCCTCCGTCGGCGGGGTGCCGGTCGCCGCGGCGCCGGGCGAGGAACTCCAGCAGGCGGTCCTGAACCACCTCCAGCGCATCGCCCGCGCCACCGGGCACGCCGTCCGCGCGACCGTCCACGACGAGCGCATCGGATACGTCGTCCCCCTGCGCGTCGAACCGGACGGCTCCAGCGACCTGGCGGGGGAACCGGTGCGGATGCCGACGGCACCGGCACGGCCCGCCGAGGTGTCCCCGCCCGCGGTGTCCGGCCCGGTTCCGCGGTCCGGGGACGCGGCCACGGCGCCGTCGCCTGACGGGCCCGACCGGTCGGCGTCGCCCGACGAGCCGACCCGCGTGCTGCGCACCACCGGGGCGCCGGTCCGCGAGACGGCGCCGACGTTCCCGCTGCGGGCGGTGCCGGAACCGCTGCCGCTGGGCGGGAACGTCCCGACCTTCCCGCTGCGGGCCGTGCCGGAGGAGGCCGCCGGGACCGCGCCGACGTCCTCCCCGCGGGCGCTCCCGGCCCCCGAGGGGGACCACGGCACCGGCACGGTCGCGCCACCGCTCGGCGCGTTCGGCCCGCCGCCGCGGATGGACGCGGTACCGGCCCAGGACGGCGCACGGGAACGGGAGCGGACCCCGGACACCGCGACACCCTGGACGCCGGGTGGCACCCCGGGGCGGGCACCGGGGGACGCCCCCGACCGAGCACCGGGAGGCCGCCCGGTACGGACCCCGGACGAGGGCCCGTACAGGACTCCGGACGGGGGCAAGTACCGGGCGCCGGACGGCGCGGCCGGTGCGGGGGTCGGTGCCGGGACCGGTGCTGCTGCCGGTGCCGCCTACGGCTTCCCGCCTGCGGCCGGGGTCCCGGCCGGGGGCGCTTACGGCTTCCCGCCTGCGGCTGGGGTTCCGGCCGGGGGCGCTTACGGCTTCCCGCCGGTGACCGGTGTTCCCGCCGAGGGTGCCTACGGGCCACCGCCCGTGACCGGAGGCCGGACCGAGGGTGCCAGCGGGCTCCCGCCCGCGACCGGGGTTCCGGCCGAGGGTGCCTACGGGTTCCCGCCCGCGACCAGTGTTCCCGCCGAGGGTGCCTACGGGCCACCGCCCGTGACCGGAGGCCGGACCGAGGGTGCCAGCGGGCTCCCGCCCGCGACCGGGGTTCCAACCGAGGGTGCCTACGGGTTCCCGCCCGCCGCATCCCCCGTGCCGGTCGTGCCGCAGTCCGCCGACACGCTCCCCGCGGTGCTGGCGGATCCTCCCGCGCCCGTCCCGCCGCCGCGCTCCCTCACCTCGTCCCCGCTGCCGCCCGCCCTCGCCGAGCCGGAGCCGGATGCCAGGCCCACCCCCGCCCGCGGCTTCGACGCCGTCGCGGAGGCGGTGCTCGGCGCCGGGCCCTCCGACCCGGCGCCCTCCGTGCTCGCGGAGCCGATGGCGCGGATCAACGAGGCCGTCAGGGAAGGGCGCATAGAGGCGGCGGCCGAGCTGGCGGCGAAGACCGTCGCGGACTCCTCGCGGACCCTCGGGGCCGGGCACCCCGAAGTGCTCAGGTTGCGCGAACTGACGTCGTACATCGCCTACTTGGCGGGTGATCCGGTGCGTTCCCTGCGGCTCTCCCTCGACCTCGCCGGGCTGCGCCGCCGGGCGGGCGACGCGGAGGCCGCCTACGGCAACGTGCAGAGCGCGTTCGCGGCCTGGCGCGCGGTGCGCGAACCCGGTCTCGGACTGGAGCTGGGCCGCGAGCTGATCGGCCTGTGGACCGACCTCGCGGCCGAGGAGGGCCCGGCCGCCGACGACATCGAGCAACTGGAGTCCGCGCGGGCCCGCATGGGCCGCCTGACCGAACGGGCCCGCCGCGCGGAGTGAGCGGCGGACCCCCGGGACCACGCGGTCAGACGGCGGCGCGGATCACGACGACAGCGCCCACATCGCGTAGGCGATCGCGTCGCTGTTGCGGTCGAGGGCGGTGTCGTTGATGTTGGCGCTGGTGTCGCAGGAGGCGTGGTAGCAGCGGTCGAAGGCCACGCCCACCGTGCCGCCCCACTTGGCGGCCTGCGCGCTCGTCTTCTTGTAGTCGGCGCCGCTGAACAGGCCGCCGACCGGGACGCCCGCGTTCTTGAACGGGGCGTGGTCCGAGCGCCCGTCGCCCTCGGTCTCCGGCTCGGTGGCGATGCCCAGGCCGGTGAAGTAGTCCTTGAACGTCTTCTCGATGGTCGGGTCGTCGTCGTAGACGAAGTAGCCCGGGTTCGGCGAGCCGATCATGTCGAAGTTCAGGTAGCCGCTGATCTTCGCGCGGTTGGCCGTGGAGAGGCCGTTGACGTAGGAGCGGGAGCCGACCATGCCCAGCTCCTCGGCGCCCCACCAGGCGAACCGCAGGTGCTTGGTCGGCTTGTACCCGGAGCGGGCGACGGCGAGCGCGGTCTCCAGGACGGCGGCCGAACCGGAGCCGTTGTCGTTGATGCCGGGGCCCGCGGTGACGCTGTCGAGGTGCGAGCCCGCCATGACGACCTGGTCGGTGTTGCCGCCGGGCCAGTCGGCGATCAGGTTGTAGCCGGTGCTCCCGGAGGACGTGAACTGCTGGACGGTCGTGGTGAATCCGGCCGCGTCCAGCTTGCCCTTCACGTAGTTGACGGAGGCCAGGTAACCGGCTCTGCCGTGGGCCCGGTTGCCGCCGTTGGCGGTGGCGATGGACTGCAACTGGGCCAGGTGCGCCTTGACGTTGGCGACGGGGATGTCGGGCGCGGCGGCCGCGGCGCCCGCCGTGGGGGCGGGTGCCGCACCGGCTATGGACCCGGTGGCGAGGAGGGTGACGGCGGCGACGACGGCAGCGGCCGACGCCCGCCCGGAGACGGAGAGCTTCATGTGGGGGGCTCCGAATTCCATGCGTCAGGGGAATCGCACTGATTCCTGAGTGGATTGCGGTGCCAGGATGGTGGAGCCGTCATGTACACGCCGTCAAGAGCGCTATCAGGACAGCGTGTTCGTATAACGGAACAACCCGGGGCGATGTCCCCGCCGACGGCCCCGGGACGCGCCCCGGTGGACGCCGGTCTGATCCCGGATCGCGGGCTGCGGCGGACGCCGGTCGGGTCCCGGATCGCGGGCCGCCGAGCGGCTAGGCGTCCACGGTCGGGGACGACGCCGTGGCGGACCGGGCCACGATCACCCGGCGTCCCGACCCCCGGGCCGCGCGGAACGCGTCGTAGGTCAGCAGGCACAGCGCCAGCCACACCAGGGCGAACCCGGCCCACCGCTCGGCCGGCATCTCCTCGTGGAAGTAGACGATGCCGAGCGCGAACTGGAACACCGGCGCCAGGTACTGGAGCAGCCCCAGCGTCGACAGCGGCACCCGGATCGCCGCCGCCCCGAAGCAGACCAGCGGCAGCGCGGTCACCACGCCCGTCGCCGCGAGCAGGGCCGCGTGCCCGGCGCCCTCGCTCGCGAACGTCAGGTCGTCTCGCCCGCCGAGCCAGAGCAGGTAGCCGAGCGCGGGCAGGAACTGGATGGCCGTCTCGGCGGCCAGCGACTCCACCCCGCCGAGGTTGACCTTCTTCTTGACCAGCCCGTACAGGGCGAACGAGAAGGCGAGGGCGAGCGAGATCCACGGCGGGTGCCCGTACCCGACGGTCAGCACGACGACGGCGGCGAGGCCGATCCCGACCGCCGTCCACTGCACGGCGCGCAGCCGTTCCTTCAGCAGCAGGACGCCGATGGCGATGGTGACCAGCGGGTTGATGAAGTAGCCGAGGGACGCCTCCACCACGTGCCCGCTGTTCACGGACCAGATGTAGACGCCCCAGTTGACGGTGATCACCGCCGCGCCGACCGCCACCAGGGCGAGCCGCCGGGGCCGGCGCAGCAGTTCGCCCGCCCAGGCCCAGCGCCGCACCACGAGCAGCGCGACGGCGACGAAGGCGAGCGACCAGACCATGCGGTGGGCGAGGATCTCCAGCGCGCCCGCGGGTTTGAGGAGCGGCCAGAACAGGGGGACGAGCCCCCACATGACATAGGCCGCGAAGCCGTTCACCAGACCTATGTGACGCTCGCCCCTCGGCTTCCTGGCCACGGGTCCCTCCCTCTCGACCGACCGCACGCGCGGACAGCCACGAAGGTAGCGCCGACGACCCCCGCCTGTCATGTCCGTATCGCCATACGGTCATGACAGGCGGGGGTCGACGGCCCCTCCGTGGTCCCCGGGCCGCGAGCGCCCGGGAGAGACGGCCGGGATGTCGTCGGGACGCCGCCGGGATGTCGTCGGGACGCCGCCGGGTGCCCGTCCCGCGTCAGCTCTTGAGCGCCGCCGCGATCGAGTCGGCGATCGGGGTGGCCGGGCGGCCGGTCAGCCGGGACAGGTCGCCGGACGTGACGACCAGCTCGTCCTTCTCGATGGACGCGTCGACGCCCGCGAGGATCGCCGCGACCGGTCCCGGTACCCCGGCGCCCGCCAGGATGCCGGTGAGGTCCTCGACGGAGACGGCGTTGTAGGCGATCTCCCTGCCGGTCTGGCGGCTCAGCTCGGCCGCGTACTCGGCGAAGCTCCACGCCTCGTCGCCGCCCAGCTCGTACGTCGTGTTCTCGTGGTCCTCGCCGGTCAGGACGGCGACCGCGGCGGCGGCGTAGTCGGCGCGGGCGGCCGAGGAGATCCGGCCGGCGCCGGCGGCCTGCACGACGGCGTTGTGCTCCAGGACCGGCGCCAGGTTCTCGGTGTAGTTCTCGTTGTACCAGCCGTTGCGCAGCAGGCTGTAGGGCACCCCGGAGGCGCGCAGCGCCCGCTCCGTGCCGCGGTGGTCGTCGGCGAGCGCGGCCTCCAGCGTGCCCGGAGCGCTGGTGTAGGCGAGCAGCGCGACACCGGCGGCCTTCGCGGCGTCGATGACGACCTGGTGCTGCTGCACCCGGCCCTTGTCGAACTCGTTCCCGGAGATCAGCAGCACCTTGTCGCCGGCCGCGAAGAGGCCGTCGAAGGACTCGGGGGTGTTGTAGTCGGCGACGGCGAGCCGCACGCCGCGGGCGGCGAGCCCGGCGGCCCTGGCCTCGTCGCGGACGACGGCGGTGACCTGGTCCGCGGGGACCTTCTCGATCAGCTGCTCCACGACGAGGCGGCCGAGGTGTCCAGTGGCTCCGGTGACGACGATGCTCATGATTCAGAACTCCTTGTGGGGTGCGTCTGTCACTAACCATAGGGCGAGCGCTAACTTCTGGAAAGTACCCACCTTGAAGTAAGGTACTGCTATGAAAGTAAGTGAAGTGGTCGTCCGTGAGCCGATGTGTCCGCACCGGCTGGTCCTGGAGCACCTCACCAGCCGCTGGGGCGTCCTGGTCCTGATCCAGCTGCTCGAACGCCCCTACCGGTTCAGCGAACTGCGCCGGGCCGTCGGCCGGGTCAGCGAGAAGATGCTCACCCAGACCCTCCAGACCCTGGAGCGCGACGGCCTCGTCCACCGCGACGCCAAGCCGGTGATCCCGCCCCGCGTCGACTACTCCCTCACCGACCTGGGCCGTGAGGCGGCCGTCCAGGTGCGGGCGCTCGCGCTCTGGACGGAGGACCGGATGGCCCAGGTCGAGCAGGCGCGGGAGCGCTTCGACGCGCGAAAGGGCGCCACCGGCTGAGGTGGCGCCCCCCGGGTGCGGCCGCTCGGCCCGTGCCGGTCAGCCGGTGACGGTCCAGGTGTCGGTCCCGGCGAGGAGGGCGGCGAGATCGCCCTCGCCCCGGTCGCGGACGGCCGTGTCGAGCTGGTCGTTCATCTGGGCGTCGTAGACCGGGCGCCGCACGGAGCGCAGGACGCCGATGGGCGTGTGGTGGAGGGTGTCGGGGTCGGCCAGCCGGGAGAGCGCGAAGGCCGTGGTGGGGGAGGCGGCGTGGGCGTCGTGGACGAGGAGGTCGCCCTCGTTGGCGGGGGTGACGTCGACGACCCGCAGGTCACCTGTGGCCCGGTCGCGCACCACGCCCCGCCGCCCGTCGGCGCCGAAGCGCACGGGCTGCCCGTGTTCGAGCCGGATGACGGCTTCCTCGGCGCGTGCGCGGTCCTTGATGACGTCGAAGGCGCCGTCGTTGAAGATGTTGCAGTTCTGGTAGATCTCGACGAGCGCGGTGCCGGGGTGGGCGGCCGCCTCGCGCAGCACCGAGGTGAGGTGCTTGCGGTCGGAGTCGACGGTCCTGGCGACGAACCCGGCCTCCGCGCCGATCGCGAGCGACAGCGGGTTGAAGGGCGCGTCGAGCGACCCCATCGGCGTCGACTTGGTGATCTTGCCGACCTCCGAGGTGGGCGAGTACTGGCCCTTGGTGAGCCCGTAGATCCGGTTGTTGAACAGCAGGATCTTCAGGTTGACGTTGCGGCGCAGGGCGTGGATGAGGTGGTTGCCGCCGATGGACAGGGCGTCGCCGTCGCCGGTGACGACCCAGACGCTGAGGTCGCTCCGGGAGGCGGCGAGGCCGGTGGCGATGGCGGGCGCGCGGCCGTGGATGGAGTGCATCCCGTAGGTGTTCATGTAGTACGGGAAGCGCGAGGAGCAGCCGATGCCGGAGACGAAGACGATGTTCTCGCGGGCCAGGCCCAGTTCGGGCAGGAAGCCCTGGACCGCGGCGAGGATCGCGTAGTCACCGCACCCCGGGCACCAGCGCACCTCCTGGTCCGACTTGAAGTCCTTCATCGACTGCCGCCCGACGGCCTTCGGCACCAGGGAGAGCGCCTCGAACCCGCCGGTGACCGCGTCCCCGCCGGTGGCCGCGGGGGAGCCGTTCGCGGACGTGTCAGCCATCGATGGCCTCCTTCAGCGCGGTGGCGAGCTGCTCGGCCTTGAACGGCATGCCGTTGACCTGGTTGTAGGAGTGGACGTCGACCAGGTACCTGGCCCGCACCAGGGTGGCGAGCTGACCGAGGTTCATCTCCGGGACGACGACGCGCTCGTAGCGCGCCAGGACGTCGCCGAGGTTGGCGGGGAAGGGGTTGAGGTGGCGCAGGTGGGCCTGCGCGACGGCCTCTCCCGCCGCCCGCAGCCGCCGTACCGCCGCGGTGATCGGGCCGTAGGTCGAGCCCCAGCCCAGCACCAGGGTCCGCGCCCCGTCCGGGTCGTCGACCGTCAGGTCCGCCACCTCGATGCCGTCGATCTTCGCCTGGCGGGTGCGGACCATGAAGTCGTGGTTGGCGGGCGCGTAGGAGATCTCGCCGCTGCCGTCCTGCTTCTCGATCCCGCCGATCCGGTGTTCCAGGCCGGGGGTGCCGGGCACCGCCCAGGGGCGGGCCAGCGTCCGCGGGTCGCGTTTGTAGGGCCAGAACACCTCCTGGCCGTCCGCCAGGGTGTGATTGCGCTCCCGCGCGAACTCCACGCGCAGGTCCGGGAGTTCGGCCACGTCCGGGATGCGCCACGGTTCCGAGCCGTTGGCCAGGTAGCCGTCGGAGAGCAGGAAGACCGGGGTGCGGTAGGTCAGCGCGATCCGGGCGGCCTCCAGCGCCGCGTCGAAGCAGTCCGCCGGGGTGCACGGCGCCACCACCGGGACCGGGGCCTCGCCGTTGCGCCCGAACATGGCCTGGAGCAGGTCCGCCTGCTCGGTCTTGGTGGGCAGCCCCGTCGAGGGCCCGCCGCGCTGGATGTCCACCACCAGCAGCGGCAGCTCCATCGACACCGCGAGCCCGATCGTCTCCGCCTTCAGCGCCACCCCGGGGCCCGAGGTCGTCGTCACCCCCAGCGCCCCGCCGAAGGCCGCTCCCAGCGCCGCGCCCACCCCCGCGATCTCGTCCTCCGCCTGGAAGGTCCGCACCCCGAAGTTCTTGTGCCGGCTCAGCTCGTGCAGGATGTCCGACGCCGGGGTGATCGGGTACGACCCCAGGAAGAGGGGCAGCCCCGCCTGCCGGGACGCGGCCACGAGGCCGTAGGAGAGCGCCAGGTTCCCGGAGATGTTGCGGTACACGCCCGCCGGGAACGCCGTCACCGCCGGGGCGATCTCGTAGGAGACCGCGAAGTCCTCCGTCGTCTCGCCGAAGTTCCAGCCCGCCCGGAACGCGGCCAGGTTCGCCTCCGCGATCTGCGGCCGCTTCGCGAACTTGGCCTTGAGGAAACGCTCCGTCCCCTCCGTCGGACGGTGGTACATCCAGCTCAGCAGCCCCAGCGCGAACATGTTCTTGCTCCGCTCGGCCTCCTTGCGGCTGAGGTCGAACTCCTTCAGCGCCTCCACCGTGAGCGTCGTCAGCGGCACCTGGTGCACGCTGTAGCCCTCCAGCGAACCGTCCTCCAGCGGGGACGCCTGGTACCCGACCTTCTGCACCGCCCGCCGGGTGAACTCGTCGGTGTCGACGATGATCTCCGCACCTCTGGGGAGATCCGCGATGTTCGCCTTCAGCGCCGCCGGGTTCATCGCCACCAGCACGTTCGGCGCGTCGCCCGGGGTCAGGATGTCGTGGTCCGCGAAGTGCAGCTGGAAGGACGACACCCCCGGCAGTGTTCCGGCGGGTGCCCGGATCTCGGCCGGGAAGTTCGGCAGCGTCGACAGGTCGTTCCCGAACGACGCCGTCTCCGACGTGAACCGGTCACCGGTGAGCTGCATGCCGTCACCGGAGTCCCCGGCGAACCGGATGATCACCCGGTCCAGCCTGCGGACGCTCTTGCTGCCCGCCGGGTCGCGCTGCTCTGACAGTAGGGTTTCGTCGGCCTGTTCCGCTGTCCTGCTGGCCTGGCTGGTCACTGAACTGGACCTCCTCGAGGCGGCTGACTGGGCCCGCCTTCTGGAAGGCAGGCCCGGACCAACCCTACGGCCGGAGGGGTCGCGTTCCCGGGGTCATTCGCCTCTTGGACACGGTTTTGAGACGGCCTCCCGCCCCTACTTGTCCTGATGTCGAGGGTGGCACCCCGGTGGCGCCCGTCAGGTGTTGAGGTAGGTGAGGACCGCGAGCACGCGCCGGTGGTCGCCGTCGCTCGGCGAGAGCCCGAGCTTCAGGAAGATGTTGCTGACGTGCTTCTCCACCGCCCCGTCGCTCACCACGAGCTGCCGCGCGATCGCCGAGTTGGTGCGCCCCTCGGCCATCAGGCCCAGCACCTCGCGCTCCCGGGGTGTCAGCCCGGCCAGGACGTCCTGCTTGCGGCTGCGTCCGAGGAGCTGCGCGACCACCTCGGGGTCGAGGGCGGTGCCGCCCCTGGCCACCCGCACCACCGCGTCGACGAACTCCCGCACGTCGGCCACCCGGTCCTTCAGCAGATAGCCCACGCCCCGGCTCGATCCGGCCAGCAGTTCGGTGGCGTACCGCTCCTCCACGTACTGCGACAGCACCAGCACCCCGAGCCCCGGATACGCCTTGCGCAGCCGCACCGCGGCCCGCACGCCCTCGTCGGTGTGGGTCGGCGGCATCCGCACGTCGGCGACCACGACGTCGGGGAGCTCGCCCTGCCCGTCCAGTCCGATGATCGTCTTGACCAGCGCCTCCCCGTCGCCGACACCCGCGACCACGTCGTGCCCCCGGTCGGTCAGCAACCGGGTCAGCCCCTCCCTGAGCAGCACCGAATCCTCGGCGATGACGACCCGCACCCTGTCCTCCACGCTCTCTGGCCCCCCAGCCCGGACTCCGTTGTGTGTCCGGGGCCAGCATCCCAGCTTTCACCGCAGCGCGGCCCCGGCCCGGGGGACGGGACGGGGCACGGCGGGGCGGGACGGGTCGGTCCCGCGGGGTCCGGGTCAGCGCAGCGTCCGCTCCCCCCGCCACGGCAGCTCCGCCGTCACCCGGGTGGGGCCGCCCGCCGGCGAGTCGACCAGCAGGATCCCGTCCACCGCGTCGACCCGCCCGGCCAGCCCGCCGAGCCCCGACCCCCGGGCCGCGTCCGCGCCGCCCACCCCGTTGTCCATCACCTGCACCATCAGCCGGTCCTCCACCCGCCACACGTCGACGGTCGCCCAGGTGGCCCGCGCGTGCTTGCTCACGTTCTGGAGCAGCTCCGAGACGGTGAAGTAGGCGATCCCCTCGATCGCGGGCGCGGGCCGCTCCGTGAGGTCGACGTCCACCTGCACCGGGACCGCGCACCGGGTGGCGACCGAGGACAGGGCCGCGTCGAGCCCGCGGTCGGTCAGCACGGCCGGGTGGATGCCGCGCGCCAGGTCCCGCAGCTCCTGCAGCGCCGTCTTCACCTCGCCGTGCGCCTCGTCCACCATCCGCGCCGCGGCCCGCGGGTCCTCCGCCAGCTTCTCCTTGGCCAGGCCCAGGTCCATCGCCAGGTTGACGAGCCTGGCCTGCGCGCCGTCGTGCAGGTCACGCTCGATGCGCCGCAGGTCGGCCGCGGCCGTGTCCACCACGACCCCGCGGTCCGACTCCAGCTCCACCACCCGCGCCGACAGCCGGGTCGGCCCGAGCAGCCCGTGCACCATCAGCCGGTCCATCTGCGTCAGCGCCCGCACGATCCACGGCGTGGCCATCGTGAACAGCAGCCCGACCAGCGCCGTCAGCCCGATCTCGAACGGGTTGTCGAGGTAGACCCGGTGGTGCTCGTCCCCGTACAGCTGGAGGCCGCCCTGGCCCACGTACATCGGGAAGACCCAGAACCAGAGCGGATACGTCAGCAGCGCCCAGCCGCACGTCCACAGCGGCAGCGCGACGCAGAACGAGAACACCGACCACGGGAACTGCACCACCGCGTACAGCAGTGTCCGCCACGAGGCACCGCTCTTGAGCAGGGCGCCCACCCAGGCCATGAACCCGTCACCCCTGGTCCGCAGCGGCTCGGGGGCGGCCACCTCAAGGCCCAGCAGCGCCCGCGCCCGCGTCCGCTCCAGGGCGCCCAGGCCCCGGCAGCCCGCCAGCGCCAGCGCCAGCACCGGGATCCCGACGAACGTCACCAGCAGCCCCATCCCCAGCGACACCATGGTGACCGCGTAGGTGAACAGCAGGATCCCGACCGGCAGGCCGAGCAGCACGTACCCGAACTCCCGCCAGCTGCGCCCCTCGAACGGCGCCCGCAGCCCGGCCGGCAGCCGGTGCCCGCGCCCGTACCCGTCCCGGAGCCCGGCGTCGCGCCCGTACCCGTCGCGGAGTCCGGCGTCGCGCCCGTACCCGTCGCGGAGTCCGGCGTCGCGCCCGTACCCGTCGCGGAAGCCGGTGGGGCGTCCGCACCCCTGACCGAAACCGTCCTCGTGCCCGTACTCCGTGGCCATCGGCGTCGTCCGTTCCTCTCGTCCACGCGTCCGCTGCGCGCACCCGCCGCACGGGGTGTTCCGCGCTGCCTCAACACTCCCGCGCGGCGGGTCCGCGGACCATGGAGGCCGTCGGCGTCCCGGACGGGGGGTTTTCCCCACCCCCGTCCGGGACGCCGACGGCCACCGGTCCGCCGCTGACGGACGTGCCTACCGCCCGCCGCGCACCGCGGGCGCGCTCCCGGCCGGGAGGGGCGCGCTCACGGCCGGGAGGGGGCGCCCTGGTCCTCGGAGCGGTCCCGCCAGGGCAGTTCGGCGGTGACGACGGTCGGGCCGCCGGCCGGCGAGTCCAGCACGAACAGCCCGTCGACCGCGCCCAGCCGGTCCGCGAGACCCTTCATCCCGGTGCCGTCCGCCAGCCGCGCCCCGCCCCTGCCGTCGTCCTCGACCTGGATCAGCAGCCGGTCCGCCGACCGCCACACCTCCACCGACGCCGTCCTCGCCGCGCTGTGCTTGCTGATGTTCTGGAGCAGCTCGGAGACGGTGAAGTAGGCGATCCCCTCGATCGCCGCCGCGGGCCTGGCCACCAGGTCCACGGTCACCTTCACCGGCACCGTGCAGCGGGTGGCGACCGAGGACAGGGCCGCGTCGAGCCCGCGGTCGGTCAGCACGGCGGGGTGGATGCCGCGTGCCAGGTCCCGCAGCTCCTGCAGCGCGAGCTTCACCTCGCCGTGCGCCTCCGCGACCATCGTCGCCGCCGCGTCCGGGTCCTCCAGCAGCTTCTCCTTGGCGAGACCGAGGCCCATCGCCAGATTGACGAGCCTGGCCTGCGCCCCGTCGTGCAGATCCCGCTCGATGCGCCGCAGATCGGCCGCGGCCGTGTCCACCACGACCCCGCGGTCCGACTCCAACTCGGCGATCCGCCGCTCCAGTTCGTCGGACGGCGACAGCAGCGCCCGCACCATCGCCCGGTCCGCGCTCGCCATCCCGCGGGCCAGGAACGGCAGCACCGGCCAGAGCACGAACAGCGAGACCACCGTGACCGTGAAGGTGAGGATGCCCCACGGCAGCCGCATGAAGTCGTAGAGCACGGTGCGCCAGCCCACCGGGTCCTTCACCGTCATCCACAGCCACGGCAGGAACCCGGTACGCCGCCGGGGCAACGGGGTCGGCTCGTCGATCCGCACCCCCAGCAGCCGCCTGGCCCGCGCCCGTTCGAGACGCCCCAGCTGCCGCGCGCCCAGCAGCCCCGCCGCCAGCATCGGGAACCCGATCACGGTCAGCGCCAGCACCCCGCCGGTGAGCAGCACCGTCATGACATAGGTGAACCCGACCAGGGACACCGGAAGGTTCGCCAGGAGATGCGCGATCTCCTTCCAGGTTGTGCGGTCGTAGGCGAAGCGCGGCGGAGGCAGGCGTTCGCCGTCGCCGTCACGCGATTGTCGTTCGGTCATATGAGCCAGCCTGCCGCGCTCCGCGATCCGGCGCCATGAGGCGGGCCGCCTCCGTGCCCTGGGGAAAACCCCACCCCCGCGCGGCAGACCGGGACGGACTGCTTACCACCTCTTTATCAGGGCCTAGACTCCCGTGCGTACGGATCACCGTCGTACGGATCACAGCCGTGCGGAACACAGGACGTACGGGTCACAGGACGTACGGGTCACAGCCAGGGGAGCGAGGGGACGGACGTGCGGGAACCGACCGTCATCGCGGCGGAGTACTTCCGGTCGTACTCGGTCGTCGGCCTGCTGGCCGTCGTCGGGGTGCTCTTCGTCGCCGTCGCCTTCGGCGCGGGACGGCTGCTGCGGCCGGTGGTCCCCACCCCGGAGAAGCTCCTCACCTACGAGTGCGGCGTCGACCCGGTCGGCGAGGGCTGGGCCCACACCCAGGTCCGCTACTACGTCTACGCGTTCCTGTACGTCGTCTTCGCCGTCGACTCGATCTTCCTCTTCCCCTGGGCGACGGTCTTCGCCGCCCCCGGCTACGGCGCCGCGACCCTCGTCGAGATGTTCGTCTTCCTCGGCTTCCTGGCCGTGGGCCTGCTCTACGCCTACAAGAAGGGCGTCCTGGCATGGACGTGACGCCAGACCCGACCACACCGGAATCCGCGACGACGCCGGTCCCGGCGCCCGCTCCGGTGTTGCTCCCGGAGCCGAAACGGCTGGGCGCCCTCGCCCGCCTCGCCCCCGAGCCCATGAAGGTCGTCCTCAACTGGGGCCGCCGCTACTCGCTCTGGGTCTTCAACTTCGGCCTCGCCTGCTGCGCCATCGAGTTCATCGCCGCGTCGATGGCCCGCCACGACTTCATCCGCCTCGGCGTCATCCCCTTCGCGCCCGGCCCGCGCCAGGCGGACCTGATGGTCGTCTCCGGCACGGTCACGGACAAGATGGCCCCGGCCGTGAAGCGCCTCTACGAGCAGATGCCGGAACCCAAGTACGTCATCTCCTTCGGCGCCTGCTCCAACTGCGGCGGCCCGTACTGGGACTCCTACTCCGTCACCAAGGGCGTCGACCAGATCATCCCCGTCGACGTCTACGTCCCCGGCTGCCCGCCCCGCCCCGAGGCGCTCCTCCAGGGCATCCTCAAACTCCAGGAGAAGATCGCCAGGGAGTCCCTGGGCGACCGCTACGGCACACCCCCGCCGGACGGTACGGACCCGGCTCGGGACCCCGGCCCGGCTGCGCCGACGACGCCGAGGCCATCGGCGGCGGCCCTCCAGAGCGACCTCGTACGGGGCCCCGTGGACGCCCCGGCGGCCACGGGCACAGCCACCGCGACCGGCACGGACACCGGTACCGGCACAGCCACCGCGACCGGCACAGCCACCGCGACCGGCACAGCCACCGGTACCGGCACGGACACCGGTACCGGCACCGGCCGGGCCCCCGGCGGGAAGACCGCGGCAGGCGAACGCCCGGCCACCGGCGAGGAGGAGGGCCCGCGATGACGAACGTCGGCTGGCTCCCCGCCCCCGCCGCCGAACTCTTCGGCCCGGACGCCACCGCCGAGGAGTCCTACGACGTCCTGACCGTCGATGTCCCCGCCACGACCTGGCTCGCCGCCCTGCGCGTGGCCCGCGACGACCTCGGCTGCACCTACTTCGACTGGCTGAGCGCGGTCGACGAGCCCGGCACCGGCTTCCGCGTATCGGCCCACGTCGTCGCCCTCGCCCCCGTCCGCAGACTCCTCCTGCGCACGACGGTCCCGCACGGGACACCGGCCCTGCCCACCGCCGTGGACCTCTACGCGGGCGCCGCCTGGCACGAACGCGAGACCCACGAGATGTTCGGCGTCACCTTCGAAGGCCACCCCGGCCTCGACCACCTCCTCCTCCCCGACGGTTTCGAGGGCCACCCCCTGCGCAAGGACTTCGTCCTCGCCGCCCGCGTGGCCAAGGCATGGCCGGGCGCCAAGGAGCCGGGGGAGTCCGACCACGGCGCCCCCAAGCGACGCCAGATGCTCCCTCCGGGCGTCCCCGACCCGAACGAGTGGGGCCCGCTCAAGGGCCGGCTCCCGGCGGCCCCGGCCCGCGCGTCCCGCACGGCCCCCGGAACCCCGGCCGACCGCCCACCCCGCCGAACCCGCACGGCGTCCGGCTCCACGGGGGCGACCGGGACGACGGGGAGTGCAGGGACGACGGGGACTCCGGCCGCGTCCGGTGCGCCGGGCACGCCCGAGACACCAGGTGCGCCAGCGGCGCCTGGCACGTCCGGGACAGGCGATGCGCTTGGTGGGACCGGCCCGACCGGCTCGACCGGCTCGACCGGAACGCCCGGTGGGACCGGCGCGGCAGGCACGGCAGGCGTGACCGGAACGCCCGCAGCGCCCGAGACCCGATCGGCCTCCGACACGCCCCCGCCCGCCACCTCCCGGCCGGGCCCGCGCCGGACGCGCACGGCGTCCCAGGGCTCGGCGAGCCAGCTCGCCCGCAACCCGGAGCCCACGGCACCGAGTGAGCCCGCTCCGAGCGAGCCCACATCGAGTGATCCTGCGGCACCGGGCGGGCCTGCGGAGAAGGCCAGGTCCGCCGAGACTGCCGGGCCGGGTGAGCCCGCCCAGGCCGGTCAGCCGACCCCGGACGCAGCGCCCCCGGCACCCCCGCGCACCCCCAGGGGACCCCGCCGTTCACGCAGCGCCTCCGACGGTTCCGCCACCCAGCGCGCAGCGAACGCGCCGCAGGAGCAGGAGCAGGAGCGGCAGCAACAGCAGGAGCAGCAGCGAGAGCAGGGGCAGGCGCAGGGATCGGGACCGGCGACAGACGCGGAACCGGCCCCGGGGTCACCCCCGGCCGACACCTCGCAGTCCCCGCCGAAGGCCCCCCGCTCGGACGCTCCCTGGCACCACGCCCGCCCCGCCTTCGACGACACCACGGAGCCGAGGAGGCGGACGCCCGCTCCGAAGGCCCGGCCCTCGGACGAGCGGCCCGAGCCTGAGCCCGAATCCGAGCCGAATTCTGGGCCTGGCCCTGGACCTGATTCGGAGCCGGAGTCCGGACCTGGACCTGAGCCGGAGCCAAAGCCGGAGTCCGGGCCTGGGCCTGGGCCCGAGGCGGAGTCCGGGTCGGAGACCGGGCCGGGGGTCAGGCCCGAGTCCGCCCCCGAGGACCAGACTCCCGGCAACACCTCCGATTCATCCGACTCGCCCGACACCCCCGACAACCCCGCCGGAGGCCCGCAGTGAACGACGCTCTCGACGTCGCCCTGCGACTCCTGATCGTCTTCGTCGTCTTCCTCACCTTCCCCCTTCTCGTCGGCCAGACCGAGCACAAGGTCATGGCCCACATGCAGGGCCGCCTGGGACCGATGTACGCCGGTGGCTTCCACGGCTGGGCCCAACTCGTCGCGGACGGCGTGAAGTTCGCGCAGAAGGAAGACATCGTCCCGGCCGGCGCCGACCGGCGCGTCTTCCAACTCGCCCCCGCCGTCGCCCTCCTTCCCTATCTGCTCGTCGTCCTGGTCATCCCCGTCGGCCCCGGCGAGGGAGCCGTCGGCCAGGTGGTGGACGCGGGCGTCTTCTTCGTCCTCGCCGTGATGGGAGTCGGCGTCCTCGGCTCCCTGATGGCCGGCTGGGCGTCCGCCAACAAGTTCTCCCTCCTCGGCGGGCTGCGCACCGCCGCCCAGCTCCTCGCCTACGAACTCCCGATGCTGCTCACCGCCGCGTCCGTCGCCATGGCCGCCGGGACCGTCTCCCTGCCCGGCATCCTCGACGCCTTCGAGTGGTGGTGGCTGCCCTGGCAGATCGTCGGCGCGGTCGTCTTCTTCGTCGCCGGTCTCGCCGAACTCCAGCGTCCCCCCTTCGACATGCCCGTCGCCGACTCGGAGATCATCTTCGGCGCCTACACCGAGTACACCGGCCTGCGCTTCGCCCTCTTCCTCCTCGCCGAGTACGCCGGGATCGTCGTCCTGTGCGGCCTCACCACCGTCCTCTTCCTGGGCGGCTGGCACGGCCCGTTCGGTGCCGACGGCCTCGGCTGGGTCTGGACCCTGCTCAAGACGGCCGTCCTCGCCTTCGTCGTCATCTGGCTCCGTGTGACCTATCCGCGGCTGCGTGAGGACCAGTTGCAGAAGCTCTCCTGGACCCTCCTCGTCCCCCTCTCCCTCGCTCAGATCGCCCTCACCGGCATCGTCAAGGTGGTGATCTCCTGATGGCCGAGTCGCACCGGCCCGCCCGGTCCCGCGTCCCCGGCTCCGGTCTCGCCAAGGGCCTCGCCGTCACTCTCCGCACGATGACGAGGAGGACGGTCACCGAGCAGTACCCCGACGTCCAGCCCGACCTCCCGCCCCGGTCCCGCGGTGTGATCGGCCTCTTCGAGGAGAACTGCACGGTCTGCATGCTGTGCGCCCGTGAGTGCCCCGACTGGTGCATCTACATCGACTCCCACAAGGAGACCGTCCCGGCGGCGGCCCCCGGTGGCCGCGAGCGCAGCCGCAACGTCCTCGACCGCTTCGCGATCGACTTCTCCCTCTGCATGTACTGCGGTATCTGCATCGAGGTCTGTCCTTTCGACGCCCTGTTCTGGTCACCGGAGTTCGAGTACGCCGAGACCGACATCCGCGAACTCACCCACGAGCGCGACAAGCTGCGCGAGTGGATGTGGACCGTCCCGGCCCCGCCCGGCCTCGACCCGGCCGCCGAGGAGCCGAAGGAGATCGCCGCCGCCCGCAAGACCGCGGAGAAGCTGGCCGCGGCCCAGGAGCGGACCGGGGAGGGGGACGCGTGAACCTCGCCGCCACCCACGGCTTCCTCTCCCCGACCGGCGTCGAGATCGCCTTCCTGCTCGTCGGCCTGGTCACCCTCGGAGCCGCCGTCGTCACCGTCACCACCCCCCAGCTCGTGCACGCCGCGCTCTGGCTGGTGGTCGCCCTCGGCGGGCTCGCCGTCGAATACCTGCTGCTCACCGCGGAGTTCATCGCCTGGGTGCAGGTCCTCATCTACGTCGGTTCCGTGGTCGTCCTCCTTCTGTTCGGTCTGATGCTCACGCGGGCCCCCATCGGCCGCTCGCCGGACGCGGACTCCGGCAACCGCTGGGCCGCCCTCGCGGTGGCCGTCGCCGCGGCCGCGGCGCTGGTCTGGGTGGTCGTCGACGCCTTCCGCACCACCTGGATCGACCTCGCAGGAGCGGCGGCGGGCTCCACCGAGGCCACCGGAGCGAGCCTGTTCCAGAACTGGGTCCTGCCCTTCGAGGCCCTCTCCGTCCTCCTCCTCGCGGCACTGGTCGGCGCGATCGTCCTGTCCCGCAAGGCGACGACGGATCCGGTTCCTCCCCCTTTGAACTCCCGGGGCGTCGGCGGCGGTTCCCGACCGGTCCCCGATCCCTCGAACGAGTGCACCGGCCCCGCCGAACAGGACGGAACCGTCCCGGACGACGGAAGCGGGCCCACCCGGGAACCCCGGAGCGACGCGCCCCCGGGCCGCGGGAAGGGGGCCCTCCCGGACGACGGGACCGGCTCCACCCCGGACCTGAACGGGTCCGTCCCGGGCGTCCGGAGCGGTACCGCTCCGGGCGGCGGGGAGAAGCCCGCCCGGCAGGAAGGCGGAACCCGCTGATGCACCTCACCTATCCCGCCGTCCTCTCCGTGCTCCTCTTCTGCACCGGCGTCTACGGCGTCCTCGCCCGGCGCAACGCGATCCTGGTCCTGATGTCCGTCGAGCTGATGCTCAACGCCGTCAACCTCAACCTCGTCGCCTTCGACGTCTGGCTCAGCAAGGCCGCCCGCGAGACCCTCCACTCCGGCCAGGCCCTGACCCTGTTCACCATCGCCGTCGCCGCAGCCGAGATCGGCATCGGCCTCGCGATCGTCCTCGCCGTCCACCGCAACAGCGGCACCTCCGACATCGACCGGCTCCGCGACACCGCCGAGGGCCACGGCGACGACGACCCCCAGGCCCCGACCGCCGCCGAGAAGGCTGAGGCCACCGCGTGACCACGACCACCCTCGCCGTCCTCGTCCCCCTCCTGCCGTTCCTCGGCGCCGTCGCCGGACTGCTCCTCGGCCGCACCGCCCCCGGCTTCGTCCGGCCGCTCGCCGTCCTGCCCGCCCTCGCCGCCCTCGTGGTCGCCGCGCTCGTCATGGCCCGCCAGGGCGGCGGACGGGCCGTCGACGCCGCGACCCAGCTCACCCCCACCGGCTCCGTACCGGTCGAACTCGCCCTGCACATCGACGGCTTCGCCGCGCTCGTCGCCGTCCTCGTCGCGTTCGTCGCCTCCTGCGTGCAGATCTACTCCACCGGCTATCTGCGCGACGACCCCCGCTACGCCTCGTACGCCGCTCTGGTCTCCCTCTTCACCTCCGCGATGCTGCTCGTCGTCTACTCCGGCGACCTGATCGTGCTGCTGGTCGGCTGGGAGGTCATGGGCATCTGCTCGTACTTCCTGGTCGGCCACTACTGGGAGACCCCGGAGGCCCGCGCCGCCTCGACGAAGGCCTTCCTGGTCACCAAGCTCGGTGACGTCCCCTTCCTGATCGGCCTGTTCGCGCTCGCCACCGACACCGGTTCGTTCCGGATCACCACGATCCTGGGCACCGTCGCCACCGGCGGGCTCGACCACCCCACCGTGATCGCCCTGCTGCTTCTGGCGGGCGTGGCCGGGAAGTCCGCGCAGTTCCCGCTGCACACCTGGCTGCCCGACGCGATGGCGGGCCCCACCCCCGTCTCCGCCCTGATCCACGCGGCGACGATGGTCGCCGCCGGTGTTTACTTCGTCGCCCGCCTCCTCCCGGTCTTCGAGGCGTCCCGGGCCGCGATGGTCGTCCTCGCCGTCATGGCCGCCGTCACGATGATCGGCTCCGGCCTCGCCGCGCTCGCCCAGGACGACATCAAACGCGTCCTCGCCTACTCGACGATCGGCCAGCTCGGCTACATGACCGGCGCCCTCGCCGTCGGCGACCGCGGTGCCGCCGTCTTCCACCTCCTGTCCCACGGCGCCTTCAAGGCGCTCCTGTTCCTCGCCGCGGGTGCCGTCATCCACGCCGCCGGAACCAACTCGCTGGCCGCCATGTCCCGCATGGGCCACCTGCGCGACCGCGTCCCCGACGCCTTCTGGACGATGACCGTGGCGCTCCTCGCGCTCGCCGCGATCCCTCCCTTCAGCGGCTTCTTCTCCAAGGAGTCCGTCCTCGGCGCGGCCGAACACGTCGCCACCGGGCACACCGAGCACGCCCCGGGCGCCGCGGGCTGGACCGTGCTCCTCGCCGGACTGCTCGCGGCCCTGCTCACCGCCGCCTACGCCACGCGCCTTTGGCTACTGGCCTTCCGGGGCCGGGGCGCCGAGGTCCCCGACCACGGCCGCCAGCCGCTGAGCATGACGGTCGTCCTGTGGGTCCTCGCCGTCCCGTCCCTCGCCCTGGGCGGGGTCGCCTACCGCTCCCTGCCCGGCTGGTTCGCCTCGCCCGACCTCGCCCCGACGCTGACCACCTCCGTCCTCGGCACCGGCGTCGCCCTGGTCGGCGGGATCGTCACCTACGCGGCCTGGTGGCACACCACCGCCTACGCCACCCGGATCCCGCTGGGCGCGG
The DNA here is from genome assembly GCF_900091845.1 of Streptomyces sp. SolWspMP-5a-2. Lineage (GTDB taxonomy): Bacteria > Actinomycetota > Actinomycetes > Streptomycetales > Streptomycetaceae > Streptomyces > Streptomyces doudnae. Next base: position 38,901 of record NZ_FMCI01000157.1, on the reverse strand, counting down.
TCGCCGCCCACCCCGAGGGCGACGCCGGACAGGTCGAGGCCGAGGCCATCGCCAGCCACCGGGCCGCCTACGGCGACCTCTCCTCCGCACCCGACCCGGCCGACCCCGGACGGCTGCTGCTCGGCCCGCTGTTCCGGCCCGCGGCCGCCGGCTTCCACCTCGACGCCGTGTACGCGGCCCTCTTCGTCCGCCCGGTCCAGGCCGCCGCGCGCCTCGTCAGGTTCCTGGACCGCGAGGTCGTGGAGACCTACGTACGCGGCGCGGCCGCCGTGCCCCGGCTCCTCGGCGCCGCCGTACGGCGGGCCCAGACCGGCAATGTGCAGACCTACGTGAGCGCGCTGCTGGCCGGCACCGTCGTCCTGGCGGTCGCCGCCCTCCTCGTCGCCACGGGAGCGTGAGCAGGAGTGATCGATATCAACGAGTCCGTGATGCGGGTCCTGCTGGGGTTCCTCGTCGTCGGCCCGCTCCTGGGCGCCGTCGCCGCCCTCCTGCCCGCACCGCCGGGACTGAAGGGGAAGTCACCCGAGCAGGCCGTCCTGCGGCACGGCGTGACCATGACCGGCGTGATCCTCGCCGCGGCGATCGCCCTCGCGCTGGGCTTCGACCACAGCCACCCCTCGACGATGCAGGCCACGACCGACATCAGCTGGATCCCGGCTCTCGACGTGCGCGTCCACCTCGGCGTCGACGGCATCTCCCTCCCCCTCCTGGTGCTGACCGCGCTGCTGACCTTCCTCTGCGCCCTCTACTCGTACTTCAAGATGCCCGCGGGCCCCTCCCCGAAGGCGTTCGTCGCCCTGCTGCTCGTCCTGGAGTCCGGCACCCTCGCCACCTTCGCCGTCCTCGACCTGCTGCTGTTCTTCCTCGCCTTCGAGACCGTGCTGATCCCGATGTACTTCCTCATCGCCCGCTGGGGCGGCGAGGGACGGACCCGGGCCGCCTGGCGGTTCATCCTGTACACCCTGCTCGGGTCGGTCGTCATGCTGCTCGGCCTGCTCCTGATCGGCATCAAGGCGGGCACGTTCGACATAGTGGCACTCGCCACTGACAACGGCCGGTCGCTCACCTCGTCCGTGCAGGTCACCGCCGTTGTGGCGATCGGCCTCGGGCTCGCGGTCAAGACGCCGATGTGGCCGCTGCACAGCTGGCTGCCGGACGCCCACACCGCCGCCCCGACCGTCGGCTCGGTCCTGCTGGCCGGGGTCATGCTCAAGATGGGCACGTACGGGTTCGTGCGGATCCTGCTGCCCGTCGCACCGGACGGGACGCGCGCCTTCGCGCCCTACCTCGCCGCCCTCGCCGTCGTCGGGATCATCTACGGCTCCCTGGCCTGCCTCGCCCTCGCCCGGCGCGGGGCCAAGGGCGACCTCAAGCGGCTCATCGCCTACTCCTCCGTCGGCCACATGGGCTTCGTCCTGCTCGGCATCGCCTCCATGACCCCGACCGGCGTCAACGGCGCGCTCTTCGCGAACATCGCCCACGGCCTCATCACGGGCCTGCTGTTCTTCCTGGTCGGAGCCGTCAAGGACCGCACCGGGAGCACCGATCTCGACGCCCTCGCCGAGGAGACCGGCGCCGCCCTCTACGGCAGGGCACCCCGCCTCGGCGGCCTCCTCGCCTTTGCCGCCGTCGCCTCGCTCGGACTGCCGGGACTCGCCGGGTTCTGGGGCGAGATGCTCGCCCTGTTCGGCGCCTTCGACCCGGCCCCCGGACTCAGCCGCCCCGCCTTCCTCGCCTTCACGGCGATCGCGGCCTTCGGCACCCTCCTCACGGCCGCCTACCTGCTCGCCGTGGTCCGCCGCGTCTGCATGGGCGATCAGGCCAGGGAGGCGCCACGCCTCGCCGACGTGCGCGGCTACGAGTTCGCGGCCTGGACCCCGCTCGTCGTCCTCACCGTCGTCGCCGGGCTGTGGCCCAAGGCCCTGCTCGGGCTGACCGACCCGGCCGTCCAGCAGCTTTTCGCAGGAGGCAACCGATGAGCAGCCCGGCCCAGCCGGTGGCCGCGAACCTGGTCCAGTCCGTCGACTGGCTCGCCATCGCGCCGCCCACCCTCGCGGCCGTCGTCGCACTCGCCGTCCTCGTCGCCGACCTGTTCCTCGACGCGCGCCGCAAGCCGCTCCTCGGCTGGGCCGCGGTGACCGGCCTCGCCGCCTGCGCGCTCCTGCTGCTGCCGCTCCTCGACGGCGACCGCGCCACCTTCTGCCTCACCGGCGACACGCACGCGTGCAGCTACAGCGCCGACCGCTTCACCCTCGTCGTCCAGTTCCTGGTCCTCGGCGGCGCGCTGCTGACCGCCCTGCTGTCCGTCACCGCCCTCAAGGACGCCGACCGGCGGCTTCCCGACGGGGAGTACTGGTTCCTGCTGCTGTCCTCCGCCGCGGGCGCCGCCCTGCTGCCCGCCGCCCGCGACCTCGCCACCCTGATCGTCGCCCTGGAGGTCGCCTCCCTGCCCGCCTTCGCCCTCGTCGGCATCCGGCACGGCGACAAGAGGTCCTCCGAAGCGGCCCTGAAGTTCTTCCTGTCGTCGGTCACCGCGACCGCCGTCAGCCTCATGGGCGTCAGCTTCGTTTACGCGTGCACGGGCACCCTGTACCTGACGCGGATCGCCGACCGCGTCCAGCACGTCGACGGCCAGTTCCACACGCTCGCGCAGACGGGCGTGGTCCTCACCCTCGTCGGCTTCGCCTTCAAGACGGCCGCCGTGCCCTTCCACTTCTGGGTGCCCGACACCTACGTCGGAGCGCCCCTGCCGATCGCGGCCTACCTGTCGGTCGTCGGCAAGGCGGTCGGCTTCACCGGCCTCATCCTGGTCACCGTCGTCGCCTTCCCCTCGTACGGCGACGTCTGGGGCCCCGCCCTCGCCGTCCTGGCCGCCCTCACCATGACCGTCGGCAACGTCGGCGCCCTGCGCCAGCGGGCCACGCGCGCGTACAGCGCGGTACGGCTGCTCGCCTGGTCCTCGGTCGGGCAGGCCGGCTACCTCCTCGTGCCGATCGCCTCGGCCGCCTACACGGACGACCCCGCGGACACGATCGGCTCCACGCTCGCGTACGCCCTCATGTACGCGGCCGTGAACCTCGGCGCGTTCGCCGTGGCCGCGCTGGTGGGCCGCGCGCACACCGCGAACCGCCTCGCCGACTACCGCGGCCTCGCCGCCGCCAACCCCCTCACCGCGCTCCTCCTGGCCTTCTTCCTGCTCTGCCTCGCCGGTCTCCCGCCGGGCGTCGTCGGGCTCTTCGCGAAGGTCACCGTGTTCTCGGCGGCCGTCGACGCGGGCCTCGGCTGGCTCGCCGTCGTCATGGCCGTCAACGTCGTGATCGCGCTGTACTACTACCTCCAGTGGACGGCGCTGCTGTTCCGCACACCCGAGGGCGAGCCCGTGAAGCACCGCCTCCCGCTGCCCCTCACCGCGGCCGTCACCCTCACCGGCGCCCTCGGCGTCGTCCTCTCCGGAGCCCCCCAGCTCGTCCTGCGCTTCGCGGACGCCACCCTGTTCTGAGCCGCCCACGCGCGCGTGCCGGGCCCGTCACGCGCCCCTTCCCGGGCCGCCGCGGCCCGCGTGCCGAGCCCGTACCCGGGCCATACCGGCGGGCGCACCCGCGCCCCGGACACCATGTCCCGCGGCCCCTGAGCAGGGACCTCACCCGGACGGCCCACCCACGCGGCCGTCCGCACAAGGGAACTAGTGACCCTCGCCTGGCGTTGACCAGTACGGGAGGGTCCACTGGACGTGACACCACGGCACCTGTGGCATCGGAGACCGCAAGCAAGGACAGCGCAGGCAAAGGGTTCCCCTGCTGCACGACTTGGAGGGCGTACCGTGCACCGCCGGCACAACGGGCTCAGGACAGCGATCCTCCTCGGAGGACTGTCCGCACTCATCATCGTCATCGGCAGCTTCTTCGGCCGTACCGGTCTCGTCGTGGCGGTCCTGGTGGCGCTGGGGACCAACGCCTACGCGTACTGGAACAGCGACAAGCTGGCGCTGCGCGCGATGCGCGCGCGCCCGGTGAGCGAGTTCGAGGCACCCGCCCTCTACCGGATGGTCCGCGAGCTCTCCACCCAGGCCAGGCAGCCCATGCCCCGCCTCTACATCTCCCCGACCGAGGCCCCGAACGCCTTCGCGACCGGCCGCAACCCGCGCAACGCGGCCGTCTGCTGCACCGACGGGATCATGCGCATCCTGGACGAGCGGGAGCTGCGCGGCGTCATCGGCCACGAGCTGAGCCACGTCTACAACCGCGACATCCTCATCTCGTCGGTGGCGGGCGCCCTCGCCTCCGTGATCATGTTCCTGGTCAACTTCGCCTGGCTGATCCCGATCGGCCGGTCGAACGACGACGACGGCCCCGGCATCTTCGGGATGCTGATGATCATGATCCTGGGCCCGCTCGCCGCGAGCCTGATCCAACTCGCCATCAGCCGCTCCCGCGAGTACGAGGCGGACGCCTCCGGCGCGCAGCTGACCGGCGACCCCCTCGCGCTCGCCAGCGCCCTGCGCAAGCTCGAAGCGGGCACCAAGCAGCTCCCGTTGCCGCCCGAGCCGCGGATCGAGACCGCGAGCCACATGATGATCGCGAACCCCTTCCGTCCCGGCCAGGGCCTCTCCAAGATGTTCTCGACACATCCGCCGATGGCGGAACGCATCGCCAGGCTAGAGAAAATGGCAGGTCGCCAGCAGTGAAAACCATCCTCAACGTCATCTGGCTCGTGCTGAGCGGCTTCTGGCTCTTCCTCGGCTACCTGGCCGCGGGCCTGCTGCTCTGCATCACGATCATCGGCATCCCCTTCGGGATCGCCGCCTTCCGCATCGGCGTCTACGCCCTGTGGCCCTTCGGGTACACCACCGTCGAACGCCGTGACGCGGGGGCGCCGTCCTGCGTCGGCAACGTCCTGTGGCTGGTCCTCGCGGGCTGGTGGCTGGCGCTGGCGCACATCGTGACGGGCTTCGCCCTGTGCGTCACGATCATCGGCATCCCGTTCGGCATCGCCAACTTCAAGCTGATCCCCGTCTCGCTGTTCCCGCTGGGCCGAGAGATCGTCCCGACGGACCAGCCGTTCGCGGCCCGCTGACCGGACGTCACCGACCCCACGGGCGCTCGCACGGCCCCCGGCGCCCTGGGGCGAGTGACTTCGGCCAGCGGCCCTGGAGAGCCGCGTCCGGGCCGCGCGGAGGCCCGACGCAACCGTGCACAGGCGCCGCCGCGTCCTCCACTCCGCCAGGGCGGGTGACACCGGCCAGGCATGAACGGACGTGCGGTGAGCAGGAGACCGGTACGCACAGGCACGGCACACAGCGCGTGACGCACAGCGGGTCCGGGGCCGCGGCACAGCACCGGGACAGTGCGGACACAGCACGGAGGGGCAAGGTCAGGGCATGACGATCATCGGCTGGATCATTCTGGGACTGTTGGCCGGGGCCATCGCCAAGTTCCTGCTGCCGGGACGCGACCCGGGCGGCTTCATCGGCACGACCCTCATCGGCATCGCGGGCGCGTTCATCGGCGGGTGGATCTCGTCCCGCTGGCTGGACCACCCGATCAGCAAGGACTTCTACGACGGGGCGACCTGGGCCGCGGCGATCGGAGGATCGCTCGTCCTCCTGATCATCTACCGCATCCTCTTCGGCAACTCGCGCAGCGTACGCCGCTGAGAGGCGCGCCGCTGAGAGGCGCGCGGCGGACAGCCGGACGCGTGAAGGGTGGGCACCCCTCCAGGGGGCGCCCACCCTTCGTCGTGACGTCCTGACGCCCCCGACCGCCGCGAGGCGCAGGGAATCCCGACGGCTCGGGAACCCCGACGGCTAGCGGTAGTTCACGAACTGGAGCGCGAAGTCGAAGTCCTTGCCCTTCAGGAGCGCGATGATCGTCTGGAGGTCGTCACGGCTCTTGGAGCTGACGCGCAACTCCTCGCCCTGCACCTGGGCCTTGACGCCCTTGGGACCCTCGTCGCGGATGATCTTCGCCACCTTCTTGGCGTTCTCCTGGGAGATGCCCTCCTCGATGGAGGCGAAGATCTTGTACTCCTTGCCGGAGAGCTGCGGCTCCCCGGCGTCCAGCGCCTTCAGCGAGATGCCGCGCTTGATCAGCTTGGACTGGAAGACGTCGAGGATGGCGTTGACCCGGTCCTCGGAGTTCGCCTCCATCAGGATCTTCTCGCCCGACCACGAGATCGAGGCACCCACGCCCTTGAAGTCGTAGCGCTGCGAGATCTCCTTGGCGGCCTGGTTGAGGGCGTTGTCGACCTCCTGCCGCTCGACCTTCGAGACGATGTCGAAACTGGAGTCGGCCATGTCCTGTGGCTCCTTGTATCGGGGTGCGTGTGGCGTGCGGATCGGCGGATGTGGGGGAGACCGCCGAGCCCGGCGTGTGCACGGGCCGCATCCGCACAAGCCTAGGGCCTGTCGTTTGGATCATGCGGCGGTACGCGGGAGAGGGCACCCACCGGGCTCCGCACCGGGCTCCGCACCGACACCTCGCCGGGCTCCGCACCGGGCTCCGCACCGACACCTCGCCGGGCTCCGTACCGGCTCCGCGCCGGGCTCCGTGCCGCCCGGTCCGGGTGCCGGGACCCGGCCGTCCCGGGTCCTGTGGGCGCAGCTCAATCGGGTGGCGGAGCACCCCCCTGCATCAGGTATCGTTTACGTCGTTGCCAGAGAGCACCGCCGAAAAGCGGCTCGAACGGCGGCAAAACCCGGCGGTGTGCCCGAGCGGCCAAAGGGAGCAGACTGTAAATCTGCCGGCTCAGCCTTCCCAGGTTCGAATCCTGGCGCCGCCACACGACCGAAAGGGTCTGCGACCAGCAGCAATGCTGATCACAGACCCTTTCGTCGTTCCGGAGGCACACCGGTCCGCTTTAGCCGGTTTTTCCCACTCTGTCTCACCCTGATTCGGGTGCTGACCAGTGCGTGTGGGGCAGACGTGGGGCAGCTTCCGCGGCTTCTACCTGCCGTTCCTCAGCGCCTTCTCGATCCGTGAGTTGGCCAGGTCGGCGGTGCCGTCCAGGCACTTGGCGTAGACACGGAAGAGGACAGCCACGCTGTGGCCGGCGCGAGCAGCGACCACCTGGGGTTCCACCCCCGAACTGAGCCAGGTGGAGACGGCCGCGTGGCGTAGATCATAAGGACGCTTGGCAAGCTGCGAGGCCCGCTGAGCAGGCGTGAGTGCTCGGGTGCGCGCCTCCGCCCACACCTCGCCGTACCCGGTGTCCTGGATGAGCCCACCGCGCATCGTGCGGAACAACCGACCGTCCGGCGCGATGCCGTAGGCGGTGACGTGCCACCGCAGCAGCGCGACCAGGTCGGGAGGGATCGGGACCGGGCGGACAGCCTTTCGCGGCCGGTGCTTCAGTCCGCGCCGGTCGTGCGCTTCGCCGCTGTCCGTCCAGGCCGAGCCCGACCGCGGGCGGGTCTCGCGCAGGCGCAGCGTGCCCCAACCACGGCGGGGCAGATCGCAGTCCACCATCCGGAGTCCGATGACCTCCGCCGGCCGCGCTGCCGCGTAGTACATGCACCCGAAGAACGCGACCAGGCGACGACCCCGCGCGCTCTGCGTCCGTACAGCGTCGAGCAGCGCGAGCGCCTGCCGCGGGTCGGGTACGCAGGCCGGGTCCAACTCCTCTGCCACCTGCTCCGGGGCCTTCCACTGCACCTGGGGGAGAGGGTTGTCGGAGAGACGGCCGGCGTCGACCGCGTAGCCGAGCGCGTTGTGGAAGATGGCGCGCTTTCTGCGGATGGTCGACGCCGATGCGGTCGTGCCGTCCAGCTTCTTGGTGAGGGCGTCGAGAGCGGATCGGACCCGCATCCGGTCGGCCAGCGCCGATGTTGGCAGGGACTTTCGCTCGAACCACGCCAACACCTTGGCGACTTCCTCGGGCGGTTCCTGGTCCCGTCGGCTCACGTTGAACGCCCAGCTATAGAGGGCAGTGCGCACGGTTCGAGTGTCGGCCATTCCCTTGGTGTCCCGTACGAGGGCCGGGGTGACCGTGGCCATCGCTTCCGCGAGGGTCCGCCGCGTAGAACCGGGAGCGTGCTTCCACTTCATCTCGATGTACTCGCAGGCGTGCTGGTACCAACTCACGTCGGTGCGCTCCCGGAGTTCCGCGAGCGGCACCCCGGTTTCCTCGTCGAACGGCTCGCCGGCGTGTGCGGCCCGCAGCAGTTCGGCCCGTCGGCCGTCGGCCAGGGTCTTGGTGCTGAAGGTCTGCGAGTGCGGGGTATCACCGGTTTTCCAGCGCAGTTCTGCCGAACTCTGGCCGCGGTCCTTCCGCTGCCGGACGGACCAGATCCGAACGTCGTACGTCTTCCCCATGCGGGGCCTTTCTACGAAAGGGGCCCGGCACACGCCGGGCCCCTACGCGGTGTGGGCAGCGAGCGTCAGTAGGCGGGGCGGTCCAAGTGGTTGAGCCAGTCGTCCAAGTCGACCCGCCGCACCCGCAGGTGACCGTTGGGGAGCTTGACCAGACGCGGAGCCTGCCCGCGGGCGCGCATGCGGTAGAAGGCAGCGCGGCTCATGCCGATCTCGGTGAGGACTTCGGGGAGCTTGAGCATCTTGGTGCCGGCCAAGGTGATGACTCCTTCGGGGTGTCGGGCCGTGGGGCCCCTCTCAGAAGTCCGCTACTTCCGCTACCGCCGCTACCGTGCAGGTCAGAGGGCCTTTCGGAGGTAGCGGACGGGGTAGCGGTAGCGGATGGGTAGCGGCAAGCTTCGGGGCTTGCCGCTACCGAGTTGTTGCAGGTCAGACCAGGTTGTCGGTGCCGGGTAGCGGAGGTAGCGGACTTTCCGGGGGTGGGGGCAGTAGCGCTGCCAGGCGTCGTGCAGATCGGCGGCGTAGTAGCCCTTGAGGACGCTCGCTCCGGTCTTGATGTTGCGGGAGGCGATGGGCTCGTTGTCGGCCGTCATGTACTCCGCGAGCATCTTGGACAGGCGCCGGTTGTCGAGCGGCTTGCCGCCCATGTCGGCCCAGGGGGCGTCGTCCATGGAGTTGAGCCGGTCCAGGATGGCGACGGTGGGCAGGCGGTCGATGCCGGTCATGACGTGGTCGCGCAGGTCGGTGAGCAGCCGGACACCGACGCTGCCCTTGTCGTTGGCGCGGGAGGCGGTCACGAGCGTGACGCACGCGGCGCGGGCCCGCTCGGGCCAGGGGCCGCCGACCGCGTCCGCGATGGCGAGCAGCGGTTCCCACACGTCCGCCGGCCGGTCGGTGACCCCGTCGGGCATCTCGGGCCAGGCGCCCATGACGAACCCGCGGGCGTGTTCGGCCCACGCGGAGAGCCGGTCACGGAGCTTGTGGCCCTCGGCTTCGTGGACGCGGGCCCGGAACGGCTCGACCTTCTCGTTGCGTGCGCGGCGGCGCATGCGGATGATGACCGACCGGCTCAGGATCGTGTCCGGGAGCGAGCCGAGTCCGGCGACCGCGACCGCGCAGTACGACGGGAACGCCTGGACGGTCTGCTGTCCGCCGTCTCCGATGCACCGGTAGGTGACGCCGGTGCGGCGGTGCCCGGCGTTCAGGAACCCGCGCAGTTCCTCGTTGTCCCCGGCCTTGGGGCCGAAGACGGTGTCGATCTCATCGAACAGGATCGTCGGCTTGCCGTTACCGCTGGAGACGGACCGGAACAGCGCGGCGGCGGACGCGTTGACGGCCGTCATCGGCTGCGGGACCAGCGTTTCCACGATCTCCAGTGCCCGCGTCTTGCCCGACCCCGGCTCGGGAGACAGGAACGCGATGCGGGGGGTGGAGTCGAAGCAGTCGAGCAGATGGGCGTGGGCGTCCCACAGGGCGACGGCCACGTAGGCGGCTTCGCTGGGGAAGACGTTGAAACGGCGGTGGAAGGCTTCCACCTCGTTGAGCAGCCCGGCCCCGTCGATGGTGGTGCTCATGCGGCGGCCCTCCTTTCGGGGGTGGTCGTGGGAGCTCCCATGCAGGCGGATGTGTGGGCGTCGTACTCGGCCACGAGCGCGGCCACCCGGCGGGCGCCCCTGGCGGTGCCGGTCTGACCGCACCGGCAGGCGTAGGCGGCGCTGGGTGGACTGCCCTCGCGGGTGGACCAGCAGGCGCCGTCCCAGTGATCGCGGTAGACCGGTGGGGCGAAGATCCGGAGACCGGGCTGATCCGGGGTCGGGTCGGCGCTGGGGTGCACGTCGGAGGCCGCGAACTTCTTCGAGCGAAGGGCGGTTACGACGCCCTTGCGGGCGGCGCCTTTCGGCTCGCCCACGGCCGTCGGGTTCACAGGCTGTGGAGCGGCATGCCGTCCGGTTGTGGACGGGGTGGGGCAGTCCAGGTGGGGGGAGTCGGGGCCGGTCATGCGGCTTCCCGCGGTGTGGCGTGGGCGGTGACCCAGTCCATGGCGCTGCGGATGGTGGTGCGGCACTCGGCCGGCGGCAGTCCGGTAGCCTCCCCCGCCGCCTGGATTGCCTGCTCTGCCACGTGCCGGGGGAGGTGGCCCCATGCGACGAACCGGGCCACCTTGCAGGCGCTCTTGTGGAGGGTGTTGTTGCGGCCGTGCGGTCCGCCCTCGACCGCGGCCGTGATGACCGCGCATTCGCGTTCCAGCGCCACCTGAGCGGCCCGCGTCCCGTCCCGCACAGGCGCGAGGTCCACGGCGACCGGCTTGGGCTGTTCGGTGAGCAGCGTCGCCAGCCACTTGGGGAGCGGGGCAACGGGCGCGTCATCCGTGACCTCATACGCCCCATCGGGAGTGGTGCTGCCGGGGGCGACGACGTATCCGCCCCATGCGCGGGTGTCGATGTGCGGTCCGAGACGGTTCGCGCTGCACTTCAACCGCACCCCGGCGGGGGCGGTGAAGTACAGGTGCTCCCCGCCGCGAGCGGTCCGCACCCGGTAGGTGGTGGGAATGGTCTGCCCAGTGCGCTCGCAGAGCGCCGCAAGGGAAGTCGCGCCGTCAGGCGCTCCTTCTCGCTCTTCGGGCTTGCGCACGTCCAGGTCGACCACGAGCAGCCCGGCGGGGCCGGTGGCGATCCCGACGTTGTACGGCCGCGTCGCCCATGTCGCGTGAATCAACTTGGTGTCGGTGGTGGCGCGCTGCTCGGGCTTGCGGTGCCCGCCCGTGCAGCGTCCGGTGCCGGGGCAGGCCCGTTCGGGGTGCCCGGCCGGCCGCTTCGCCCGCGGATGCAGGGGGATGACCGGCCAGCCGCGCTCGGCGGAGTTGAGGGCGGAGGCGAGCAGCGGCAGGCAGGACAGTTCCACAGTGAGGGGGCCGCTCATGCCACCGCCTCCGTGTCGCCGGGCGTGGCCTGGTCCAGGCCGAGCAGCAGGCTGTAGGCACGGGCGGCTTGGTGGATGACGACGCCGTTGCCGAGGATCTTGAGTTGGTCGGAGCGGGAGAGGCCGAGGTCGGGGTGGGTGACCCATCCGGCGTCGGCGCCCATCATCCATTCCACGAAGGCCGGGGCCAGGCGGTGGTTGCCCTTGGTGCCCGGCTCGGTCGGCTCGGGTGCCGGGCGGCCCAGTACCGCCTCCCAGCGGCGGATGGCGGGCCCGTAGTCGGTGCCGTTGGTCGCCACCCACCGGTCGTCCAGTCGGACGGCCTGGCCGGGGAGGTAGTAGTTCCCAGCGGTGTCGCGCTGGTTGGGGCCGCCGTGCGGGCCGTCCGACGCCTTCGGCGTGGGCAGCAGGTTGACCACGACCTCGTTCAGCGGGCGGGAGTTGGTTCCGATCAGGTTGGAGGCGCCGGACTTCCAGTCCCGCGCGGCGGGGGTGGGGAGCAGGGTGACGGCGGTGCGCAGGTTCATCCCGCCCCGCCGCTTGGGGGAGGTGCCGGGGCCGCCGGTGCCGTCGGCGGCGGCCGGGGTGGGCAGCAGCCTCAGGGGTTCGCCGGGGGCAGCAAGAACACCACTTCGTCCTCCAGCGTGGGTCCGTGCCCGCCCGCTTTGCGTTTGTCCGGGTGCTGTGGTCCCCCGTTGCGTCCCAACTGCGAGGTGGGGGTTTTCAGCAGCGGGATACGCGACGGCGAACCAGCGGTCCCGGCGGTGGCAGGCTCCGACCTCGGGGTCTCCAGCTCGAAGGCACATCCACCGTGCGTCATACCCGATCGCGGCCAGGTCCGCGGCGACGACGTCGAGCCCTCGGGAGCGGATGGCGGCGACGTTTTCCAGGAACACGAGTCGGGGTCGAAGTACGCGAACGGCGTGGGCGACGGTTTTCCACAGTCCTGAGCGGTCACCGGCGATTCCTCCCCGAGGTCCGGCGTTGGAGATGTCCTGGCAGGGGAAACCGGCGGTCAGCGCCACCGGGCGGGGCATGCCGGCGGCGAGCGCGGGCCAGTCCACGGTGGTGATGTCCCCGAGGTTCAAGGCGTGAGGCATCCGGGCGGCCAGCAGCCGGGAGGCGGCCGGGTCGCGTTCGGCGACCGCGACCGTGGCCAGGCCCGTGACGGCTTCCACGGCTTGGTCCAGGGCGGCGGAGCCGGTGCACAGGCTGACGTTGCCGCCCTCCGGCGGCACAACGGGCAGATGGGTCATGCTGGAGGTCTCCAGTTCGGTGTAAGTGGGCTGGATGGGCAAGGGCGACCCCGGGTTCTTGGCGGAATGGGGGTCGCCCTTGGCGTCGCTAGTGGTGGAAGTGGTTGCGCTTGATCACGGCCCGGCGGATGTTCACCGTGGTCCCGCCCCGGCTGCGGCGGCCGGCGGTGAGTACCTGCGCGGCGATGAACCCGCCGAACAGGACCACCGCCAGGGTGACGAGCTGGGTGATGAGCGCGGTGAGGGCGGTGATGAAGGTGGTGAGCATCAGCAGTCCGCCGCACACGGCGAGGAATCCGACGCCCCCGAGGGCGACGTTCACCGCCGCCCGCGCCACGGCCGGCTTGGCCGTGACTGGCTCGGGTTGGACGGGGCCGACGGCGTAGCCGGTGATGATCCGGCCGTCCGGGAGGACGACGCTCGCCACGGTGGGGACCGTGGTCGGCGGCACCGGGACGACCGGCGCCGGGGCAGCCACGGCGGAGGTGATGGGGGTGGGCTGGTGGACCTCGAAGGCCCGCAGCACGGGCCCGCTGGAGGTGTGTTCGGGGTGCATGTGGAATCCCTTCCGGTGCTCGGTCAGGGAGGCGGGACCACCCCCTTGTGGGGTGGCTGTGGAGGGGGTTTCAGGGGTGCTGACCTGCGTGCCTCCCTGACTCCCTGAACGATCATTCGTGCAGGTCAGAGTGAGGGGGGCGGGTCAGGGGGGCAGTTAGGGAGTTCTCCCTGACTCCCTGATCCGTGAGGGTTCGGCTCCCTGCCGTCAGGCGCCGGAAGCGGAATCCGATTCGTCGCGGTGGGCGATGGCGCGGGTGATCTGGTCGCGGCCGACGACCATGCGGCCGTCTGACTTGTAGGGTTCGGCGCCGGTGCCGTCCAGGACGCGGGTGAGGTCGCCGGGCGACCAGTCCCCGTACGCGTCCGCGTCCAGTGCGGAGAGCCGCTTGATCACGTCCTGTGTCCGCAGCCGGGGTGCGTCCCCTATGACGGCGGCGATGTCCGCGAGCGGGTTACGTGCCTCGCCGCGCTCGATCAGGGTGAGGGTGGTGACGCCGTCGCGCAGGGCCTTGGCCCTGTCGGTGATGGCCACGGCTGCATCGTCGTCCACGTAGTGGGTGCGCACGGTGATGGACGACTGGCCCTTGGGGATGTCGATGCCGGACGAGGCAACCACGAGGGTGCCCTGATCCAGACCGGGTCGCAGCAGGTTCGGCGCGGCGCCGCCGTCGACGGCCTTGTCCCCCAGCGCCATCCGGGCCTGGGACTCGGTGCCGAGCGCGAGGGATGCGCGGGTGTGCGCACCCTCGCGGACCAGCTTGGGCAGGTTCTGGTCAGTGGGGTCCTGGGTGCCCTGCCACATCAGGACGTTGACGGCCCGCCCCTGGTTGTGGATTTTCCGGACGGCCATGAAGTACCGGGAGGTGGCTTTGGCGCCGCCGTAGTAGCGGCCGTCCTCGTCCTTGAGCGGGCACATGAACGCCACCTGCGCCTCATCGACCAGCACGATCAGCGCGGGGAAGGTGGTGCCGGGCGGGGCCTGGATACGGCGGTTCATCTCCTCGACCGCGCCCTCGACCATCTCGGTCACCTGGATCACGTGCTCATCGGTCGGCCCCTGGATCAGGACTTGGGCCAGGCCCCCGAACATGGCCCAGTCACCCACGCCCTTCAGGTCGCCCATGAGGAACTGGACTGACTTGTCCAAGGCCAGCCACAGGGCCAGCGACCGCAGGGCGACGGTCTTGCCCTGGTTCGACAGACCGGTGATGAGCAGGTGCCGCTGATACAGGCTCAGCGCCGCCGCGTCACCCCGGAGATCCTGACCCCACGGGGCCTTTCCCTTGGCGTAGTCGGCGGTCAGTGTGTCGTCGGTGACCAGCGGAGACGGGCCGATCGGCTCGTCCAGCGCCCCGGAGTCGGCCACCCAAAGCCGCACGGTGCGGGCCGCCTGCGGGATGGTAATGAACACCTCGTGCTCGTGCCGGGACAGGTTCTCCGCGAGCTTGCGGCGCTTGCTCTGCACCTCGTTCGTGGACACCCCTGAGGGGAGGGTGACGTCGACCTCGACCCCGCACCCGGCGATGACGATCGGGGACAGCATGGAGGCGCCGGCGTCGCCCATGTCCTTGATGGCGTTGCGTAGGGCGGGGACGCCGAGGTCGCGTAGGGCCTTGACGACGATGGACGGGGTGATGGGCTCGCCCTCGCCGTTGCGGACCCGGTCCGGGAGCGCCCAAGCGGGTGCGGCCTGCTGTTTGCTGCCTACCGCCCACAGCGCCAGCAGCGCCAGGAACGGGGCGAGCGAGACGGCCGGTCCCCAGACGACCTGGACGATGGTGACCATGAGGTTGATGAACCGGATCACGGCCATCAGCGGGGTGACGACCTCGGTCGTGTCCTTCGTGGCCACCGCCATGGCGACGCCGATCAGGACCAGGCCGCCGATACCCATGCCGGTGGTGACGGCGGCGCCCTTGGCGGCGTCGAGCGGGGAGTGGAGGAGGTCCATGCGGCGGCGGTGGCGGGCGTCGCGGAAGCGCTGCCCGCGCTCCTCCCACTCGGCCGCCGCCTCGAAGTTCCCCGCGGCTTCAGCCGTGCGCATGTAGCGCTCGTAGCGGGCGGCCGTCCGGCCGTCCCACGCCCGCTTGGCCACGATCCGGGCCCCGCCCGCGACGTACAGGCCGTGCCGGGCCACTGTGCGGGCGGTCGTCCGGGTGGCGTCGTGGGTGGCGGCGGTGCGGATCGCGCGGCCGGACCGGAGCCACAGCGGGACGGGCTTGGCGGGGGCGGGGTCGGGGACCACGGTGAGGGTGGTCACGGGGTTCGGGTCGGTGGGCGGTTCGGGGTTCTTGTGCAGAGAGATGACGTTCTCAGTCATGACGAGACGACTCCTGACACCCCATGCGGGGGCGGGAAGTGAGTGGGGTGGGGTCAGAACCAGCCGGTGGACTTCTTCACGGCCTTGGCCTTGGCGTTCTCGCGGACGATCTGCGCCCGCTCCAACTGCATGGCGGAGATCTCCGCGACCAGTCGGGTCTCCGCGCTCTGCCAGGCGGTGTCCAGCCGCTGTTCCGCACGGCCCGTGCTGCGACCACGGGAGACGCGGTAGGAACCGCTCACGGCGGCGCCGAGGACCGCGCGGCGCTCCCGGCCGTCCAGCGGCCACATCTCGCGGTTGCGGACCGCTTCGAGCTTGCGCTCTGCCTGCTGGATCTCCCGGTTCAGGCGGCGGGTGTCGGGCTTGCCCATCACGCACTCCTTGCGGTGGTGGAAGAGGAGTTGCAGGGCACGCAGGTGCCGAGCGAAGAGGGGATGACGTAGCCCGCGTCCCGGTCGCACTGCGGGCAGACGCGGCGGGCGGCGTTGGCCTTGGCCAGTGCCGCCCGCCGGCCCGGCGTCATCGGACGGACGGGCTTGGCGAGGTCGACGCGGTAGAGGTAGGCGACCAGCGGCGGCCGTCGGCGGCGGGGGCGTTTGAGTTGGGCGGCCACGTCCTGACCGCCGGGCCGTAGCCCGGCGGCACGGAGCTGGCGGCGGGTGGCGTAGCCGTCCGGGGCGAGGCGCCACCGGTAGACCGGCAGCGCGGTCATCAGACGACGCGCTTCCACGCGGCGCGGAGGCGGACCTCGGACGCGGCGTGCCCGGTCGCCCGGAACCGGGCGGCCATCTCCCGGTAGGACAGGGCGGGGTCCTGGCTGTGCCGGATCTGGTCGACCACCGCGTCCAGCGCGTCATCACTGAGCGCGGGCGCCGACTCCAGCGCGGGCACCGGCTCGGACGGCCCCCATACGGGCAGGTCCCAGTGGGCCGTGACGCCGGGTGTGACGGGACGCGTCACGCTGGTCAGCGCCCGCCCGGTGTCCTCGCCGTCCCGCGCGGTTTCGAGCGTCGACCACGCCCGCGAGAGGGTCTGCGCGGTCTTGGCCTGGACGCGTGCGACGCGGGCACCGGCCTCGGTCACGGCCGTCAGCCGGGTTTCCTCCGTGGTCGCCTCGGCCCGCAGGCGGGCGCGGGCCACGGCCGCTTCGTCGCGGGCCTCCTGCCGGATACCCCGGATCGCCCCGAGCGCGGCCGGGGTCAACGCGGTGCGCTCCCACAGGCCGTGGACCAGCCACAGCGCCTTCGCGGCGATGGGCAGCCAGGCGACGGCCAGCCACGCGCCCGCCGATTTGTCGGCGGTGAGGGCGTGGGCGATGAGGACGCCGGCGGCCAGCAGGCCGAAGCACCAGCCGACGACGGTGACCGGGGTGCTGTGGTCGCCCTGCGCGGCGAGACGCCGTTCGTAGGCGAGGGTGGCCAGCCAGCCGCCGTCGATCCCGAGACCGACGACCAGCGCGACCGGCCACGGCACCGCCCGGCCCAGCCACATCATCACCACCGCGAGGGTGAGCACCATGGATACCGCCGTCATGGCGACAGCGGGGAGAACAGTCTTGGCCTTCACGCCGCACCGCCCGGCAGGCTCGTACCGGCCGTGCGGTTCAGCAGGGCGACGCGGGCGGCAAGCGCCCGGCGGCGGGCCCGGCGGATGCGGCGTGCGTCCAGCTCGGTGGGCGTGCGGTCGAGGGTGGCGATGTGCGCGTCCAGCAGGTCAACGTCCGCCAGGATGACGGGCATCTCCCGCTCGATCGCGTCCAGCTCCGCGCTGGTCGGCTCCATGAAGTCCTCGAACGCCGTAACAGCGTCCTGAACAGTAACGATGGGTTCCATTGGGTCGTGTTCCTCTCAGTCAGGAACGGCCCGAACAGCGGCTCCGGTGTTCCCGCACCGGGGCCGCGCGCCGTTGGAGTCGGTTCCGGCTCCCCTCGGCGCTGCTCGTACGAGACGAGCAGCGGAGGCAACCGGCGCGGCGCACGCCGCGAGGTTGAAGCGCAGCCAGTCGCCGCGCGGTCCGCCTTTTCAACTCGGGGAGACGGGGCCCACCTATGCAGTTCTCAAAGAGCTGGCGCTTCCTTCGAACCCGCGTCACGGGGCCCTCCGGGCGCTGCCTTACACACCGCGATCCCGGAACCGTCCGTCATCTGGTGCGCACCAATAGCGTGCAACTGGTGCGCACCAGTGTCAAGGTGGTTCGCTGGTTCGAGTGGCCGCCGAGCCGCCCTGGTGCGTCTCTAGAAGACCTCTGGAGGCAGGGTCGTCGGTAGCCAACAGGGCTTAACCTTCGGCCTGTTAACCCCTGTTGACCTGCGGCGACGTGCGTCAGGCTGACAAGGTGGTGTGAGGTAAGCCAACGCCGGGAGGTGGGCCCGTGAGTGAGGGACTTCGGAGTGCGCGCACGGCGCGCGGATGGTCGCAGGAACGACTGGTTCGCGAGATCGAGCAATTCGCCCGACGGAACCTCACAGACGTTGCATCAACCGCGAGTCTGCGGGTTTACGTGTCCGAGTGGGAGAACGGCAAGCGCACTATCTCGGACCGGTACGCGGCCATCCTGCGCCAGCTCCTTGGGCTGACCGACGGAGAGTTGAGGGACACAGCGCCGTCGTCAGGGCCGCTGCCGGCGCCGACGACAGCCGACGGCTATGAGGAACTGCTCAGCCGGATTGACGCGGCAGGCAGCGTCGGTGAGTCCATGGTGAAGGCGTTCAACGATCAGACCGAGTTGCTCCGAACCATGGACCGGCAGAGGGGCGCAGCCGGTCTGGTTGACCAGATGGCGGGCCACCTCACCTCTCTGGAAGACGCGCTCAATTTCGCCGTGCTGCCGACCGCGCGTCGGCCCGTGGCGCTCGCACTCGCGGGCGCGTCGACCCTCGCAGCGTGGCAGGCAATCGACTCCGGAGCGGTCGAGCGGGCATGGCGTCATTACGAACTCGCGAAGCGGGCGGCGCGTGACGCTGAGGCGCCGATGTACTTGGCTCACGCAATGGCGGAACAGGCGTATGTGCTCTGCGAGGCTGGCCGACCGGCGCTCGGTGTCGACCTGGTGCGCGATGCGCAGCGGACCGTAGGGCGATCCGGTTCCGCCCGGCTCCATGCCTGGCTCTACGCCGCTGAGGCCGAACTGTGCGCTCACGCGGGCATGGCGGACGACTGTCGACGCGCACTGGATGCAGCTTTGGCAAGCATCCCGCCGGGTTCAGAGGATCGCGATTCGGACATGCTGAGCATCTTCCTGAATGACGCTCACCTCGCTCGTTGGCGCGGCAACGTGCTTGCCCTGCTCGGTGACGGCGAAGCGGTCGCGAGTCTGTACGGCGCGCTGGAAGGGATCGATGCGACCTTCGTGCGCGCCAGGGCCGGACTGCACGCCGACCTTGCGCAAGCACATCTCACGCGGGCCGAGTACGACGACGCTCACGACCATCTGAGGCAAGCACGGCTACTGGCGAGCCGCACCGGTTCGGTACGGCAGCGCCGTCGCGTGGATTTACTCAGCGCGCGGCTTTGACCCCGGCCGGGCGCCGGGTGGCGAGGATGTGCAGCAGGGCAACGAGGGTGCCGGACCCCATCAACTCGCCGCGGGCCATGAGACCCGGAATATCAGCTAGCGGAACCCACTCGATGTGACCCGCTTCTTCCAGGTCGGTTGGTTCGCCAACCCTTTCCGCCCCGTGGCCGACGAAGATTTCGTGCGGCGAATCGACCATCCCCACCATGGGCTGATAGGTCACGACGTGTTCGAGCGACTTCGGCCGCCACCCCGTCTCTTCGACGACTTCCCGAAGCGCCGTATCGGCGGCGTTCTCGCCAGCGTCGACGATGCCGCCTGGGAGCTCCCAACCGAACTGTTGGGGCACGAAGCGGTACCGCCACATCATGAGCACGCGGTCCTGGTCGTCCAGGACGGCGGTCACGGCCACGTGGTGCAGTCTCACCACGTGGTGCTCGAACGGCTTCATGCCCGGCGGTTCCACGTCCCAGAGCTGAAGCTTCACCCACTGGTTGTCATACAGGTCCCGCTCACCGTGGATGCGCCACGGCTCCACGCCTTCCGGCCGCTGGATGCTCACCGCGCCGGGCACCCGGTACGAGCTGCGACCGCGTACCTCCAGTGCGCCTTCGGCAACGAGACGGGCGAGCACCTGCCGCAGCGCCGTCCGGCCGATGCCAAGCTCCTCAACCAGCGCGCGTTCCGACGGGAGCTTTTCGCCAGGGACGTACGCGCCGTCCGCAAGCCGCTCACGAAGTGTCTCGTAGACCTTGGTCGTCTTAGGTCCCATCCGCGGAGCACTCTCCGTTCTGCTGTGGTGCGTACCAGACTACTAGTCGAGTCTTGCTTTCGGGGTGCACTGTCGATACAGATGAGCTGTTTTAGTCACCTTATGTATAAGTTTGTGGGCTTATGGCTGACGTGGTAGTCGAAGATTCTTTGCAACCCCCTTGCGGGGCGCTGTCAAAGCTGGATGATTGTAGGGCGCCTACATGTTGCGTCCTGTCGTGATAAATCCTAATAGATAAGCCGTGAAGCGAGACGTCATTGAGTCCTTCTGTTGCCGTTCCGCGTTTCAGTGCCGATGAAGTTTCCGACGCCCTGGGCACACCCGTGCAATTTCTCGGGAATGGCGCATTCGGGGATACATGGAAGGTCGGTAACGAGGCCGTGAAAGTCATCTGTGTGGATGACTATCCCAAAACCCGGCTTGAGCGAGAAGTCGAAGGACTCTCGCGAGTTAATTCACCTTACGTCGTGGCATTGCATGGGGTGGAAGAGCTGAAGCTTGGAGGCCAGCAGCGGCCGGCCCTGCGCTTCGAGTATATCGAGGGTGGGGATGCTGAGCAGCGGCTGGCAAGCGGCGGGCTGGTCTCTATGGGGTCCGTTCGCGGGTTCTTGCGAGGCGTGCTGCTTGGCGTGCAAGCCATCCACAAAGCGGCAACCATTCACCGGGACATCAAGCCCGCCAACATTGCATTGCGCGACGGACGATGGGAACGTCCCGTGCTGCTAGACCTGGGCCTGGCTAAGCAAATGGACGCCAGCACGATCACGGTTTATCCCGGACACATTGGCACTATGCCCTACATGGCGCCCGAACAACTTGAGGGGCGACGTGCACGCAAAGCAGCCGACTTGTGGGCGGTGGGAGTATCGGTCAGGCAGTTGATCTCTGGTCGGCACCCTTTCTATTCTGAGCACGAGACATACACCATTGATGAGGCTTTCACTAAGCTTTCCGCTGGGCCCGAAGCCTTGCCGAATGAGTGTCCCGACGATGTTAAGCAGGTGCTAGACAGGCTTACGGCCTTCGTTGAGCATGAGCGTGGAAGCAGCGCCAGTAACTTGGCGAGACTAGCGTCGCAGTAGGGGGGGAAATGACTCACGAAGAGCCGGAACCCATGCCTGATGAGGATTTGGATTGGCTGGGGGATGACGATAGCGTAACGCAGACAGTCAACGAAGAAAAATTGGAAGAAGAAGCCGCTGCTGCGTGGCTGGCTACCGAAGAGGCCTACATTCCCTTGGATGATGGGAATGGCTACTTGGCCGTAGGGGGAACTGATGCCGGGAGTGTCGTGTCTTCGCCGCCGGCTGGATGGCCTTCGGCTACCGAAGTGACGGCCCCAGCTATCGTTAGCCGCGAGGGCGCTCTATCCGGTGACCGCCCTATCTACCTTGTGCACCGCGGAGCCCGGCACGCAAACTTTTTGCCTGTAGTCATGGGTGACCTGCACCACAAAAAGGGTCGGCACCTGACCCTCGGAGCAATTGCCGGTCTATCTGCCGCTAAGCCCCAGAAGATCGCTTCGTTTTTCGACCAGGCGTCCGTGGCGGCTCTTCGTATCGCTGACCCTCAGTGCTACCGCCTTGATGAACAAGTACTTCGGCTCCCTCCCAATCCGGTTGGCAAGCGAGCCCTGGAATACGCTCCGTATCTTAGCTCTGCCGATCAGTCTGACTGGTTGGCTCAGGTGATGGACGCGCAGAGGGCAGTTGGAGCCAACTTGCTCCTGACCCCAGGGCGTGCGCTCAATCCGGACGACCCGCAGAAGTCTCTGGATGCAACGTTCCAGGAGGCGGACCGTACCTTGGCCTTGACGGAGCGGGGCGAGCGCGTAGCCCTCAACCTCACGCTTCCGTCTCGCTGGCTCGCTGCTGGGGCGCTTCGCAACCGACTTCTCGACGAGATCCTTGATCAAGATCAATTCGACGTGTTGTATGTGCGGGTTCAATGGGCGCAGACCAAAGCCTTTGCCCCCACGGAGGATGCCGACCTGCTTATGGGCATTAGGCGACTCGCGAACCTTTGTCAGGATGAAGGAAGGGCGTTGCTGCTTCCTCAGACGGGACTGACGGGATGGTTCGCCCTTGCGCACGGCGCTGTCGGCTATGGACTCGGCGTTAGTGGCTCCGAGCAGTGTTTCGCCGAGCATGTATTTCGACGTTCCCGTCAAGGTCAGCAGCAAGCGCAAAGATATTTCGAAAGTCAGATGCTCCACACGGTCGACAGCAGCTCTCACGACCTAGTGCAGTTGGCGCCTGGGTACATTGCATGTGACTGCTCGTACTGTCCCAGCCTTTTCGCCAGCCAGCCTTGGTCTCATGCTCTCTCTGCGCTCCACCATGTTTTCTCGATGGGTGCACTGACGGCGCGTGTCCACGAAGACTCGGCTAGGGGCGGCCGTCACGGTGCAATCCGGCGGGTTGTGGCTGCTGCTAGACGGTGGTCGAATGGGCTGCCGCCGCTGGGGCCGGGCGACGTCCCGCGTCACCTGGGCGTCTGGGATCAGGCCCTGTAGTCGTTGTTAGATCGACGCCGAACACTAGCCCAATTGTGCCGCTCACCTCACCGTTGCTATACAGGTGAGCGGCCCTTTCAGCGAGTAGTTCGCGGTAAACGTTAAGTGCACTTGAAGCTTTTTTGGCGCGAGGTGTTACAACGTGATCAATGCCGCTCTGCGGATGTAGAGTCGCCAAACCGATGCCTGCTCGCTTGAACCATTCCTTGTGGGCGGCGGCTCTTGAGGAGTGGGTAGACGCGATCACGAGCCATGATTCGTCCGCCGAAGCTCGATGCCGCAGTGTTTGACTGAAACCGCTTCGCCAATCGTTGATTTTGACTTCCAGGGTCCCAATGTGCTTAGCGGGGCTTACGTACTTCGAAACGGCATGCCAGTGTCCGCGCGACTCTTTCTGGACGTGGCCGTATTCCATGAGTCGCGGTAGAACATTTGACGAAATATACTTCGCGCTAAACGGTACTTGTTTCGAAAGTGAAGCTGCGCTTGTTGTCTCGGTTTCCATTTCATTGAGCGCGCGCAGCACGCACATGTCTGCAAAATCTACAATGAAAGACTGGTGATGGGTGGTCCTGCGTTTAAGGATCGTCTTATCGAATTCAATGAACACGATATCGGGGATGCCAGCACTAGTTTGAACCTCGAAGAGTGTTTCGATATTCCGCCCCGGCAGTAAACGTGCGGACTGCTCGGAAATGAGTGAGAGCATGTCGGCTTCCCGTTGGAATTGCTTCCTCGACATATCGTTCTCCTGGGCTAGACTTCTCGCGCCAGTATACGGTTAGCTCGTGTGTTTTTCCATGGGTGCACGGCAAAAATTGTCGAATTTTTAGTGCAAGATACCTAGCAATAGGTGCTGCAATTTCTTTGATCTAACCGTCGGACTGTGACACGAAGATTGACTCAGTCATAATCGTCCGTACCTCTTGCCCGACCTGCGCGCGCTGGGCCGCACCGACCGGGGCTGGGGTCAGTGAGGCTGGCCTCCTAGCGCCCACCGGCCTCGCCATCAAGAGCGGCCACCCGCCACGGGGTGGGCCGGTGTCAGGTGCCGTTCCGGGTTGAGGGCGACGGCTCTACGTCTCTCCCCCTGGAAGAGGGCCGACGTCGAGCACGCGTTGTGCTGCGGGCCAGCCGCCCACGACGCTGTGGGCTCGCAAAGCGGCGGTGCCCGACGAGCTTTGTCGACTGCGGGGTGTTGGACCTGCTGCCCGGCCTAGCCTCAGGTCATGACAAACGGCCATGACTTCATGCCCCAGCCCCCGCCCCTCGCCCCAGGTGTTCTCCGACTCCGCCTCGATCCAGCTGCCATGTTCGATCAGGTCAAGCTTCGAGCGACGCCCGGCCTTGCCCGTGAACTCCTGGCCGAGCTGGAAGCACAAGGGGCAGATGCCAGCTACGGAGCGGAGTTCGGGATCGAATCCGGGCAGCTGCTCATCGTTGCGCTGATGATGCGTGACAGCGGCGCCTGGATGACGTTGCGGACTGCCATCGGGGCTGTCGCCAACCGCCACCAGGGCGCCCGGATCCGTGTCGAGCTCGGAGACCGCACAGTCGAGATTGAGGGCAAGAGCACGTCGGACATGGAGGCCCTGTTGCGGCAGGCGCGCGAGTTGTTCGAAGCAGATGCCGAACGGTGGCGACAGAGTCGCAGCAGCGGCAACGGGGAAGACGAGGAGTAAGCCGGCACCGGCCGTGCCACAGCGTGAGCGATCGCGCGTCGCGCTGTACCCGACAGGCGATGAATGGTGGGTCGGGAGCGCTGATTGGCACGTTGGCCCTTGGCCTGAGGAGCGACAGCTCCATACGTTCATCTTCACAGGTGCTGTCGAGGTCTGCGACGAGACTCGGGATGCCGCGGATAGCTGAGCCAGCTCCCGGTGTGTTCCGGACACCTGTGGGGCACCCGTGGGGCTGCGAGGTGAAGGCAGGCGCAGAGGTGCAGACGGGGGCCGGTTCCTCGCGCGGTCTGTAAATCTGCCGGCTTCGCCTTCCCAGGTTCGAATCCTGGCGCCGCCACACGGGAAACAAGAGGCCCGTGACCTGCTGAGACAGCAGGTCACGGGCCTCTTGTCGTATCTCGCCTCAAAGAGCAGGGTGTCTCAACCTGTCTCGTGTTCGAACGCCCCGTCTCGGACTCTGCGGACGGAGCGCGGACGGGATTCCCTCTGCGTCAGACGCTCCGATCCAGCCGTGCGGAGATCTTGGCATTGGCGGCATCGTCGCCGTCCTTCAGGAACTTGGCGTACACGCGGAACAGGACCGCCACACTGTGGCCTGCTCGCTCCGCCACAAGCTGCGGTTCCACGCCCGAACTGAGCCACGTCGACACTGCGGCATGACGAAGGTCATAAGGCCGCTTGGCCAGCGAGGACTGAAGCTCAGCTGACGTCAGTGCGCGCGACCGTGCTTCAGCCCACACCTCCCCGTATCCGGTGTCCTGCACGAGTCCACCCCGCAGCGTTTGGAAGACGCGCCCGTCCGGCGCTGCGCCGTACGCGGTGAGGTGCCACCGCAGCAGCGCGACCAGTTCCGGAGGGATCGGCACGGGCCGAACCGCCTTCCGCGGGCGATGCTTCAACCCCCGTTTCTCGTGCGCCTCACCACTGTCTGTCCACGCGGTGCCAGATCGGGGGCGAGTTTCATGGAGCCGGAGCGCGCCCCACCCCTGCCGGGGGAGGTCGCAGTCCGTGACCCGTAGGCCGATCACTTCCGCCGGCCGCGCGGCGGCGTAGTAGATGCAGCCGAAGAACGCGGCGAGTCGGCGCCCCCGCTTGCTCTGGTCGCGCACGGCGGTCAGCAGTTTGGCGGCTTGCGCCGGATTCGGGACGCCTGCCGGGTCCACTTCCTCCGTGACCTGCTCGGGCGCCTTCCACTTGACGCGGTCCAACGGGTTGTCCGTCAGCAACTCGGCATCGACCGCGAACTCAAGAGAGTTGTAGAAGATCGCCCGCTTGCGACTGATCGTCCCCGGGGCCGCAGTCCTACCGTCCAGCCGCTTGGACAGAGCCCTGAGCGCGGCTTTCACCAACAGCCGGTCTGTGAGGGCCGACATCGGCAGCGACTTCCGCTGGAACCAGGCGAGCACCTGCGCCACCTCGGTCGGCGGCTCTTCCTCCCACCGGTTCTTGTTAAACGCCCACCCGTACAGAGCGCTCCGTACAGTCCGGGCGTCGGGCATGCCCTTGGTGTCCTTCACGAACGCCGGCGTCACGGTCGCCATGGCTTCGGCCAGCGTCCGCCGGGTATTGCCGGGGGAGTCGTCCCACTTCATCGCGATGTAGTCGCGCGCGTGCTCGTACCAGGAGATGTCACGCCTTTGGTCGACCATGGACTTCGGGAGGCCGCTCTCCACATCGAACGGCTCTCCTTTCCGGGCCGCCGTCATGAGTTCCGACCGGCGGCTGTCGGCCAAGCCCTGGGTAAGGAACGATTCCGCGTGTTCGCGGGTGCCCACCATCCATCGCAACTGGTACGGCTTCCGGTAGCTGCGCTTTCGGATGGCCCAGAACTTTATGGTGTAGCTCCACTCGGTCACGCGGCCTCCAACTTGTCCTTGAAGGCGTCCAGGACGCTACGACGTACGCAGATGCGCCCGGACGGTGTGCGGCGTGCCTCGGGGGTACGGCCACGGTCGCGCCAGCGGTACCAGGTTGGGCGGCTGATGCCGAGTTCTTCCAGAACTTCCGGCAAGGGGATCAACTCGTCTTTCGGAGTGCGGCGGCACCGGGTGGGCGTGGTCATGCTGGGATCTCCATACCTGGGCAATCGGGGTGCGGCTGTACGCGTGTGTGTCCGAGGTGGGGACTTCTGCGTCATTGCGTCAGTGGCGTCATGCAGGCCTGTGGCCTGCGGGTTTGTGTGACTCGGGGATGCCGGGTGTCTGTCACTGCTGGGGGCGTGTGTCACTGGGGCATGACGCGGGTGACGTGGGGTGACGCAGGATTGGGGTGGTTGTGTCATGGCTGTCGTTGCAGGTCAGGGTTTGTTTTGGGGGTGTCGGGTGACGCAGTGACGCAGAACCTTTCTCTTAGGACAAAGAGAGGGGGTGGTTCTGTTGTTGGTCGCTGCGGGTTTGAAGAAGGAGCCGCTGCGCGGCGCGTCCTTGGCGCGGCTGTCGCCGAACAGCAAGAGGAGCACCAGGGGCCGGGTGCTCCTCTTGCTTGTCGTGTGCGGCACGGTCAGTGCAGGGCGCCCTGTTCGTGGAGGGGGACAGGGGTGGGGCGGGTCATGGCGATGTAGCGGGCGCTGCTGGTGCGTCCCCAGTCGACGACGAGGCCCCGGGCGGCGAGGGTGGGCTGTAGCCGCTTGAGGCGGTCGGAGAGGACTTTGCCGGTGGTGGGCCACCCCTTGGGCAGGGGCCGGCAGTCCTCGCCGCTGTGGCGGCGGCTGAGGCAGTCGAGCCATTCGGAGGACGTCATGCGCTGCTCTGCTCCGGTCTCCAGGCTGGCCGCGTGTTCCAGGACGGTCTGTGCCAACAGGTCGCCCTCGATGACGTCGTCGTTGAGGTCGTCGAGGCTGGCCCGGTAGGCGGGCAGTGCGGCCAGTCCGGTGGCCGCGTCGAACTGCGCGCACAGGTGGGCGAAGTCGGCCATGCGCAGGTCGGTGGGGGTGGGGGCGCTGGCGGCGCGGACCTTGACGGTGAGGTCGAGGAGCGAGCCGAGGATGACGGGCAGCGCGGCGGCGAAGTCCGCCCACAGTTCCGCTTCGGTGCGCCGCACCCGGGGACGCTCCAGGCGGAGCGGGAGGAGGCGTTCGGCGAGGTCGGGGCGGATGACTCCGACGTCGATCCCGGTCAGGAGCAGGGGGCGGCGGTAGCGGGAGCGGTAGACGTCGCCGTCGCTGAACAGGGCGCGCTTGATGGACTCGGCTCCGGTGACGATGCAGCACATCAGGTCGGAGAGGTCCGGGGCGAGGTGGGAGAGGTTGTCGAGTGCGGTGATCCAGCCTGCCGCGACGGCGGTGATCAGGGACTCTTCGTCCTTGGGTGCGCGGCGCAGGTCGCCGGTCATGCCTTCGACGATGCGCACCAGCATGCGGCCCGCGGTGGACTTGCCCGCGCCCTGGGGGCCGGTGAGGAACGGGGCGGGGACGGGCACGCCCGGTTCCAGGCAGCCGACCAGCCACGCGAGGGCGAGGCATTCGGTGTCGGGGGTGGCGAAATTGGTGAGGCGCAGCAGGGTTTCGATGCCCTGGCCCTCGGTGTCCTTGGCCGGCAGCGGGAGTTCCCCGGTCAACTGGGTGCGGCGCCAGCACACCTCACGCGGGTCGGGGACGGTGATCTCCCAGCCGGTGGGGTGGATGCGCACGGACCGGCCGTCGTCGCGGCCGAGGTCGAGCCACGTGGCCCCGTCCGCGCCGGGCGCTACCCGGATGTGGGTCTCCTGAACGTCCTGGGAGAGGGCGAGTGCTTCGATCAAGTCGAGTGCCTCCTTCAGGGCAGTGCCGTTGAACACCCCGACCCCGTCGCGGAACATGCCCACCATGAGTTCCTGCCGGTGGCTGCCGGTGGTGCCCTGGGAGCGGATCGGGCGGGCCACGGGGTGGCCGTTGCGCTGGGCGTAGACGGTGCCGTCAGCGGTGCGGAAGTACCGGAAATGGGACTGCGCGTAGTCGGTGATGACTTCGCGGCCCGGTGTCTTCTCGTCGTCGGACACGGTTCACATCCCAAGTGCGCTGCGGGCGTTGGTCCACGCGTCGGCGCAGTGCCGGGGACTCTCGCCCCGGGTCTGCGCCGCGCTGAACAGCCGCTGCACGTCGGTGTCGGTGAGGCACCCGCACCGGCCGTGCGTGGAGAGCACGGCGAGGAACGTGCGGTACACGGTCGCGTGCACGGCGCTGGTGGCGTCGGTGATGCGCTGCACGGCCATGGTGATGCCCCGGGCGAGGTAGGCGGGTGTGCGGTGCGGGCAGTCGCCCCCGCGCCCCGTGAGGGCCGCTGTGAGGCTCTGTGGCGCCCTGCGGACCGCCGCCGGTTCCTTTACCGTCAGGGCGCGCACAGCGGCCGGGAGAGGCGCCATGGTGCCCTCACCCGGTCCGAGCCAACGGGCGTACGCCATACAGGACTTGACGTCGACGCCCGGCCGCACTCCGTTCGCGGACGGCATGGCGCCCCGGTAGATCCAGTGCTCGCCGCGGGTCGTCGCGACGGTGCGCGTCGGGGGCAGGGCGGCGCGGGCCCACGTGATCGCTGCCTCGTCGTCGAGGTCGAGGACGGTGATGCCGGCGCCCCCGGGGTGGTAGGCGAGGGCGGCGGCGGTGCGCCATGCGGATGCCCATGCGGGTGAGGTCAGGGTGTGGGGGTCGGTGGTGGCGGCGGCCCATCCGTGGCAGGGCCGGGGGCAGTCGCACGGGCCGGGGGTGCGCATGACGGGACGTCCACCGCACGCGTTGTCCGCGCAGGCCGGGCAGTTCCCGAACGGCAGCTTCCCCGCGCGCAGGGGCAGGACGGGGACACCGTGGGCGGCGAGTCGCAGGGCGGTGGTCAGGTGGTCGTTCATGCGGCTTCGCTCCCTTCGATGGCGGGCTGATGCCAGGTGGGCAAGGCTGCGAGGACGCGGGTGCGCCAGTGCAGGGCGTAGTCGATGCAGTTGGCGCAGTTCTTGTGGGTGTGGCCGGGCAGGGGCGGGCGGCGGCGGGCGTGGGAGCTCCAGGCGGCGGAGTCTGCGGAGGCGAGCAGATGGCCGACGCGTTCGAGACCGAGGGTCTTGAAGCCGAAACCGTGCAGCTTGAAGCCGTGGATGGCCATGGCGGTGACGATGGCGGCGCCCTGGCGGGTGGACTGCAACCGGCACACCGACCCGAGCCCGACGACGGGTTCGGCCTGCAGGTCGACACCGGCCCGCTCGTACAAGTCGACGCAGTGCTCGTAGGCGGGGATGGTGTCGCCCTGGATGACTGGCGCGATACGCAGATCAGGGGCGAGTGAGCGCAGTTCGAGGAAGTTCTGAACGGTGCGGCGCTGGTGTTCCTCCACGCTGAGGTGGGTGCCGGTGAAGTGCTGTCCGCCGAATGTGCCGCCGTTGATGATGGCGTCCTCGCACATCCAGTCCTGGGGAGCGGCCCAGTCGTAGGGGCCGACGTGTTCCCAGATGCGGCGCAGGTCCTGTACGTACTGGCGGGGCGGGCGGGTCCAGGTGCCCTTGCCCTTGAGTTCCATGAAGCCGCCGGAGTCGACCGCGTACGGGCCCTGTGCCACGTCCCACTTGACGGCCCGGTCCCAGTGCTCGGACTTCAGGAACAGCGGCACGTCCGTCAGGCGCAGCCAGTGCCGTTTGTGGGTGGTCAGGTAGAACCGCATCCGGCCGGGAGCTCCCAGCGCGGGAGCGGCGGCGGGCACAAGTGCTCGCCGGA
Source organism: Streptomyces sp. SolWspMP-5a-2 (assembly GCF_900091845.1). Taxonomy (GTDB): domain Bacteria; phylum Actinomycetota; class Actinomycetes; order Streptomycetales; family Streptomycetaceae; genus Streptomyces; species Streptomyces doudnae. The sequence goes on along the minus strand of NZ_FMCI01000157.1, from coordinate 9,389 downwards.
TGGGGGTGGGTTGGGTCATGCTGGATGCCTCCAACAGGTCTGTTGAGGATGGGTTGGACAAGGGCGGCCCCAGGCTTTGGCGAGACGGGGGCCGCCCTTGGCGTTGCTAGACCGGGGCGTCGTGCAGGGTGCGGGCGGCGGCGACGATGTGGGCGTGGTCGAAGGCCAGGTGGCCGGGGTTGGTGAGGGGGAGCCAGCGCACGGCGGTGGCGTCGTCCCCGGCACGGGCGGTGGTGCCGTTGGGGACGGTGGCGAGGTAGGCGACGGAGACGTACCGGCCGCGCGGGTCCCGCCCGGGGGTGTCGTACACGCCGACCATGACGAGGTCGGCGGGGTCGAGGGAGACGCCGGTTTCCTCGGCGAGTTCGCGGGCGGCGGCCTCGCGGGAGGTCTCGCCCGGGTCGACGTGCCCGCCCGGGAGGGCAAGGGCGCCCTTGTGCGGGGGCCAGCCTCGCTCGATGAGCAGGACCCGCCCGTCCGCCCGGACGCACACCACGTCAGCGGCGTAGCGGATCGTCTCGACCGTCTCGGTGTATTCGCTGGACATCGTGAAGTTGCCTCTCAGGTCTGGTTGTTGGTGCGGGCCCACACGCCGGTGGTGCGGGTGGTGACGTTGCGCTGGTCCTGGTGGACGGTGCTGCCTTCGTAGTGGTGGTGGACGTCCGGGGCCGGGCGGGTGCGGGTGGCGAGCCGGGCGAGCGCGAGCACGAGGGCGGTCGGTGCGCCGAAAACGAGTCCGCAGACGACGGGGTCGGCGTACTGCGACACGTAGAGGAGGACCGCCGCCGTGCCGCCGACCATGGCGGTGGTGGCGCCCCCGGCGAGCATGAGGACGCTCGCGTCGGTGGCGCCCTGGCTCATCGGCGGCCGTCCCGGCTGGACGACGGGCTCGGTGGTGCCGCGGGTCGGGAGGGGGGTGGTGTCGCGGTAGGCGGTGAGCTGTTGGGGGGTGGGCCGGTAGGCGTCGGCGATGAGCCGCGAGGCTTCGGCGGCGGCCTCGGTGTCGCTCATCGGGGCGGTCGGCGGGGCGTCGTTGGCGTGCATGCGGAATCCCTTCCGGTAGTAGGTCAGGGAGGCGGAGACACCCCCTTACCGGGGGCGTGTGGAGGGGGTTTCGGGGGTGTGGCCTGCGGGTCCTCCCTGCCTCCCTGAATGATCATTCGTGCAGGTCAGGGCGAGGGAGGCAGGGCAGGGAGGGGGTCAGGGACTTCTCCCTGCCTCCCTGCCCCGCGCCCGCTCGCCTCCCTGCTACTGCGGGGCGGAAGCGGAACCCTCGCTGCCGCTGTCGGTGGTGCGGTCGGCGAGGACGCGGGCGAGCCGGTCACGGCCGACGACCATGCGCCCGTCCGACTTGTAGGGTTCGGCTCCGGTGCCGTCGAGAACCCGCTTCAGGTCGAGGAACGACCACTTCCCGTACGTGTCCGGGGCGAGGGCGGCGAGCCGCTTGAGGACGTCCTGAGTCAGCACCCGGGCCGCGTCCCCGACGACGGTGGCGATGTCGGCGAGCGCATCGCGCTGCTCGCCGCGCTCGATGACGGTGAGGGTGGTGACGCCGTCGCGCAAGGTCTTGGCGCGGTCGGTGATCGCCTCGGCGGCGGTGTCGTCGACGTAGTGCGTGCGGACGGTGAGGGAGGACTGGCCCTTGGGGATGTCGATCCCGGAGGATGCGACGACCAGCGTGCCCTGGTCCAGGCCGGGGCGCAGCAGGTTCGGCGCAGCGCCGCCGTCGACGGCCTTGTCCCCCAGCGCCATCCGGGCTTGCGACTCCGTGCCCAGCGCGAGGGACGCGCGGGTGTGGGCGCCCTCGCGGACCAGCTTGGGAAGGTTCTGGTCGGTGGGGTCCTGGGTGCCCTGCCACATCAGCACGTTCACGGCACGGCCCTGGTTGTGGATCTTCCGGACGGCCATGAAGTACCGCGACGTGGCTTTGGATCCGCCGTAGTAGCGGCCCTCCTCGTCCTTGAGCGGGCACATGAACGCGACCTGTGCTTCGTCGACCAGCACGATCAGCGCGGGGAACACGGTGCCGGGCGGCGCCATCAGCCGCCGGTTCATCTCGTCCACCGCGCCTTCGACCATCTCGGTCACCTGGATCACGTGCTCGTCTGTCGGCCCCTGGATCAGGGTGGTGGCGAGGCCGTCGAACATGGCCCAGTCGCCGACGCCCTTGAGGTCGCCCATGAGGAACTGCACCGACTTGTCCAGGGCCAGCCACAGGGCCAGGGAGCGCAGGGCCACGGTCTTGCCCTGGTTAGACAGGCCCGTGATGAGGAGGTGGCGCTGGTAGAGGCTGAGCGCGGCGGCGTCCCCGCGCAGATCCTGGCCCCACGGAGCCTTGCCCTTGGTGTAGTCGGCGGTCATGGTGTCGTCGGTGACCAGCGGGGAGGGTCCGATCGGCTCGTCCAGAGCCCCCGAGTCGGCGATCCACAGGCGCACGGTGCGGGCCGCTTCGGGGATCGTGATGAACACCTCGTGTTCGTGCCGGGTCAGGTTCTCCGCGAGCTTGCGGCGCCGCTGCTGCACCTCCACCGTCGAGACCCCCGAGGGAAGCGTGACGTCGACTTCCACACCGCATCCGGCGATCCGGATGGGCCCCAGCATCGAGGCCCCGGCGTCGCCCATCTCCTTGATGGCGTTGCGCAGGGATGCGACCCCGAGATCCCGCAGTGCCTTGACCACGATGGACGGGGTGATCGGCTCGCCCTCCCCCGATCGGTGGTGAGCGGGCAGGGCCCACTGCGGCGCTGCCTTCTGGTGGGCGCCGACCGACCACAGGGCGAGCAGCGCGAGGAACGGAGCGAGGGTGACCAGCGGCCCCCACACGATCTGGACGATGCGGATCAGGGTCGCGATGAAGTCGACCGTGGCGGTGAGGGGGGTGACGACGTCGGCCACGCGGCCGGTGTTCACGGCCAGGGCGACCCCGAGCGCGACCAGCACCCCCACGCCCATTCCCGTGCCGACCGCGACGCCCTTGGCGGCGTCGAGGGGGGAGTGCAGGAGGTCCATGCGGCGGTGGTGGCGGGCCGCACGGAAGCGGGTCAGACGCTCCTCCCACTCCTGCGCGGTGTCGAGGTTCCCCGCGGCTTCCGCCGCGCGGATCATCCGTTCGTAGCGGGCGCCGGTGCGGCCGTCCCAGGTGCGGCGGGCGATGATCCGGCCGCCGTTGGCGGTGTAGAGGCCGTGCCGGACGGCGCCGCGCACGACCGTGCGGGTCGTCTCGTGCGTGACAGCGGCGCGCACGGTGCGGCCAGAGCGGACCCACAGCGGCACCGGGGGTGCGGGCGGGGCGTCGGGGACGACGGTCAGCACCGTCGGCGCGGATTCGACGGCGGGTTGGCTGGCGGCCTTGTGGAGACTGACGACGTTCTCGGACATGCTGATGGTTCTCCTGACTGCCCTGCCAGGGGCGAGAGTCGGGGGGAAGGAAGCCGGGGTGACCGAGACCCTGAGAAGTAGCGGTCACCCCGGCGGAAGTGCGCTGGTCAGAACCAGCGGGAGGACTTGTTCGCGGCGCGCTCGCGGGCGGCCTCGGTGATGAGTCGCTGCCGCTCGCTGTGCAGGGCGGTCAATTCGGCGGTGAGGCGGGTCTCAGCGGCCGTGCCGGTGGTGTCGATCTGCGCTTCGGCGCGGTCGGTGCTCTCGCCGCGGGCGGCGCGGTAGCCGCCACCGGCCAGGGCGCGGGCCATCGCGCGGCGCTCGCTGCCGTTCAGCGGCCACCACTCGCCCCGGCGGACCGATTCCAGCTTCTTCTGTGTCTGGCGGATCTCCCGGTCCAGACGGCGCACGTCGGAGTTGCCCATGTCAGGCGGTCCCTTCTGACCCGTGGGGGTCGGGGTAGGCGCACGGCACGCACATGCCGAGCGAGGAGGGGATGACGTAGTCCGCGTTCCGCCGGCACTCCGGGCAGAGGCGGCGAGCCGTGTTCGCTTTGTCGAGTGCGGCCCACCGGCCCGGCGTCATCGGCCGGACCGGAAGGGCGCGGTCGATGAGGTAGAGGTGGGCGATGAGCGGGGGCCGGTGGCGGCGGGGGCGTTCGAGGGTGGCGGCGACGTCCTGTCCGCCGGGCCGCAGACCCGCCGCCCTCAGTTGGCGGCGGGTGGCGTACCCGTCCGGTGCCAGTCGCCACCGGAACACCGGCAGCGTGGCCATCAGGCGACGCGCTTCCAGGACGCCCGCAAGCGGACCTCGGAGGCGGAGTGTCCGGCGGCGCGGAAGCGGGCCGACATCTCCCGGTAGGACAGGGGCGGGTCCTGGCTCAGCCGGATCTGGTCGACGACGACGTCCAGGGCGTCATCGGTGAGCGCGGGTCCGGCATCGAGGGCGGGAACCTGCTCGCTGGGGCCCCACACCGGGAGTTCCCAACGGGGCGTGACGCCGGGTGTGACGGGGGCCGTCACGCTGGTCAGCGCCTTTCCGGTGTCCTTGCCGGTGCGGGCCGTCTCCAGCTCTGCCCACGCCCCGGAGAGGCGTCGGGCGGTGCGTGACTGCACGCGTGCGACGCGTGCCCCGGCGGCCGTCACGGCGTCGAGGCGGGTCTCCTCGGTGCCCGCTTCGGCACGCAGCCACGCACGGGCAACGGCCGCGTCGTCACGGGCGGTCTGCTGGATCTCGCGGATCTGGTCCAGCGCGGTCGTCGTCAGCGCGGTGCGCTCCCACAGTCCGTGGACCAGCCACAGGCACTTCGCGGCGAGCGGCAGCCACGCCACGGCCAGCCACGCGCCCGCCGACCCGTCGACGGTGAGGGCGTGTGCGATGAGGACGCCGGTTGCGAGCGCGCCGAACGACCAGCCGACCACTGTGACGGGGGTGGAGTGGTCGCCCTGCGCGGCAAGACGCCGCTCGTAGGCGAGGGTGGCGAGCCATCCGCCGTCGATGCCGAGGCCGACGACCAGGGCGACCAGCCACGGCATCGCGCTGCCGAGCCACATCACGACCACGGCCAGCGTGAGGACCATGGACACCGCCGTCATCGCGACAGCGGGCAGAACGGTCTTGCCCCTCATGACGCCCCCTTCCGAAGCGTGGTGTGCGTGCCGTCCCGGCCGGTGCGCCGTCCGGCCGTCGACCCCGTGACCGGGGTGGTGGCGGCGGGGTAGGACCAGCCGCCCCCGGACCGCTTCACCGCGTACATGGCCTCGTCGGCGAGCCGCAGCAGCAGACCGAACCGGTTCGCGCTGGGGGCGTTCGTGAGGTCGGTGGAGAGGGCGGCGCCGATCGAGACGCCCACCCGCAGGTCCCGTCCGGCGTAGCGGAACGGGGCGGTGATCTCGTCGTGCAGCCCGCGCAGCAGCCACGGCAGCGCCACCGGGGAGGCGAGCGGGACGACGGCGGCGAACTCATCGCCACCCAGCCGCCCGCACACCGCCCCGGGGTGCCCGGACACCGCGTCGGTGAGGGCCGCCGCGGTGGACCGGATCGCCATGTCCCCCGCCGCGTGCCCGTGGGTGTCGTTCAGGGTCTTGAAGCCGTCGAGATCAGCGAGGACCACGGCGACGTGGGGGCGGCGGGCCAGCACCCGGGCCGCCCGCGCTTCGAACGCGGCGCGGGTCCACAGGCCGGACAGCGGGTCGTGCCGCGCGGCCGTCAGACGGCGCCGCAGTAACAGTCCGTGGACGCCCCACGCGGCGGCGAGCGGTCCGGCGGACGCCATCGTGTGCAGGAGGGTGTTCACAGGGCGGCCCCGGCGGTGAGCAGGGCCGCGAGGATGAGCAGGGCGCCACCGGCCCGCAGCAGATCAACCGCCCGCTGAAGCGCCCGGTACTTGGCGACCGCGAGCCGGGACAACCCTGCGATGTCGGCGGACAGATCCCGCTGCCCGGCGCGCTCGCCGATCTCCTCGGGGGTGAGGGTGGCCCACAGGACGAACCCGTGCCGCCCCGCAAGGTTGGGGCGCACCGAGCGCAGCAGGGCCGCGACCGCCCACACCACCAGACCCGCCCCGGGAGCTCCCACCACGGCGGCGGCGATGCCGAACCCGCTGGGAAGGTGCAGGTTCGATCCGACCGTCCACGCGAGGGCGAGCAGGCCGGTGGCGAGCGCCAGCAGCAGGGCAATCTTGTTGTCGGTGCGGGAGATCTCCGCCTTCACCTCGGCGTGCGCGGCTTCCAGGTTCCGGTTCGGCTCGCTCATGCGGCACCGCCCGTCACGCCCGAGGGGCTGTTGTGGAGGGCGGCGCGGGCGGCGAGAGCGCGGCGGCGGGCCCGGCGCATACGCCGCTCGTCGACCTCGGTCGGGGTCCGGTCGAGGGTGACGATGTGCGCGTCCAACAGGTCGACGTCCGCGAGGATGACGGGCATCTCCCGCTCGATCGCGTCCAGCTCAGCGGTGGTCGGTTCGATCCAGTCGGCGAACGCCGTAACGGCGTCCTGAACAGTCACGATGGGGTTCATGGGTCGTGCTCTCCCTAGCAGTAGATGCGGCCCGAACAGCGGCCCCGGTGCTCTAACACCGGGGCCGCGCTCCGTTCATGGGGTGTGGGGGTCGGTGTGCCGCTACTGGTTGCGGCGGCGGTCGTCCCTCTTCTTCGTGATGCGAAGGAAGTCGTCGAACGCGGCGCCCGCGCTGGACTCCCACTTCTCGGCGTTCTCCTCCATGCCCCACTTCCGGGCACGGGCGGCGCACTCAAGGTCGTTCTCCTGCTGCCGCAGGGCCTGACCCGCGTCGGTGTTCTCACGGCGACGGAACATGTGATCTCCCTCGATCAGTGGTGCGTGATGGATGTGCAGAGGTCAGACGGTGAGGTGGCGGGCGGCCTCAAGCCGCAGCGCGGTGTGCGCGACGCGGGCCCGCCGACCCGCCGCCGCCACCTCGTCCGCGGGAACGTCACCGATCGCCATCGCCGTGTTCACCGCGTCCTGAGCGACGGTGAGAAGCGCGGCGTCCGCGGTGACCATGTGGAGCGTGTCCATGGCGCTGGTCACCACGGAACGGGCCGCGTACCGGGCCTGCCGCGACTCCGGGGTGTCGCAACGGCCCTCGGCCCGGCTCTCGATCTTCAGGTACTGCTGTTCCCGGTGACGGACGATCGCGGCCAGCAGCGCCGGGACCGCCGCCGCCAGAGCCTCACGGCGCCGCTCCGCAGCAGCCGCACGCGCCGTCCGGGACGTGCTGACGTACTGCATCAGACCCGCGACCACCGTTCCGGCGAGCGTGCCGAGAACGGCTATCAGCGTGGCGAACATGTCGAACTCCCAACCGTTGAAGGGGTGTTCCGGCTCCTCTCGACCCCGCCCGTACGGGGCCGCTCCGCAGAGCGCCCGGACGGGCAGGGCGAGCAACCGGCGCGGCGCTATCCGCCGCGAGTCGGTCGAGGGCGACCGGCGTCCGCCGTGTGCTCGCGGACCAGAGATGGAGCGGCGCCGCCGTGCCGGTCAGTCACGGCCACGCCCATCGTTTTCGACTCACTGCCACTCCTTCAGGGCGACTGAACACGGGATATGCACTGCAAGGGGGACCTTGTCCCCACTCTCCGGCCGTTGCTCGCGGTCACCGGGCCACCTCGCCAGTACGGGCCGAAACCCTGTTCCACCTGGCCTTTAGCGGGATTGCAGCGTCCCCGCCCTCTGCGTCGGAGCAGCCCAAGAGGGGCCTCCCCGCCTCGCTGTCCTAGGACTGCGAGGTGCTGGTGAGACTGTGGCGCACAGTCCTAGGACTGTCAACAGTCCTGGGACTGTGTTTCACTGGGGCGCATCGAAGGGAGTTCTGCTGTGGCACCCAAGTGGCGCGAACTGGCGGATCGGATCGCGCAGGAGATCAGGAACGGCGAGCGTGCGCCTGGGGATCAGTTGCCCCAGATCAGAGAGCTGGTTGAGGCCGGGGAAGGCTCGAAGTCCACGGTCCATCAGGCGTACAAGGCGCTTGAGGCAGAAGGGCTTGTGACGTCGTCACGCGGGCACGGCACAGTCGTGCGCGCGCGCAGTGCCCTCAAGCGCCTCGGCATTGCCCGCTACGACAAAGCGAAGTGGCGCGATGGTGATGAGGTCGCGTTCATCGCTGACCGTGTGGCGTCAGGCCGGGCGTACAAGCGGGACGAACAAACGCAGACGGTGAGCCGCGTCGAGGCGACCGCCCTAGTAGCCGAAGGGCTCGGCGTCCCGGTTGGTTCTGGGGTGTACGCACGGGCCCGGCTGGTGAAAGAAGGTACGCAGCCGACTCACACCCTGACCAGCTACTACCGTCCCGAACACGTCGAAGGCACCCGCATCGTCGATCCCACACCGGGGCCAGCCGGGCGGGGCGGTGGGTACCGCGTGCTCTATGACGCTGGCTACGAGATCGACCACATGAAAGAGGCACTGTTCGCGCGCGTGCCGACGGCTGATGAGGTGAAGCTTCTACAGCTCCCCGTCGGTGAACCAGTCGTCGAACTGCACCGAACGACATACACGGCAGACGGCACGGTGGTTGAGTTCGCGGTCGGTGTCCATGTTGCTTCCCGCTTCGCATGGGAGTACGAGTTCGACGTTCCCGATTCCGCCCGCCAGCAGGGCAAAGACAAGGAAGGTTCGGCGTGATCTCCGTACAGGATTGGGAGGACACCCAGCTTCTCTGGGACTACCAGCAGATGCACCACGAGCCGCGCCCGTGCTCGGTCGGCATCGGTCTGGGTAGCCATGATCTGGGGGTGGCCGACACGACGGTGAACCTCTTCCGGCGCGGCATGATGCCCCTGATCGTGTTCACCGGGGCGACCAGTAGAACCACCCAGGAACGGATGCCGCGCGGTGAAGCCGAGCACTACCGGGACCGTGCGCTCGAACTCGGCGTTCCCGCGGACGTCATCCTTGTGGAGCCGGACGCACGCAACACGGGGCAGAACATCACCCTGTCCCGTTCACTGCTCGAAGAACGAGGGGTTGTGGTGTCCTCGGTGCTGCTGATCAGCAAGCCGTACGAGGAACGGCGGGCCTACGCCACCGCCCGGAAGCTGTGGCCCGAAGCGGAGTTCTTCAGCGCTTCCACCCCGATGACGCTGCCCGAATACGTCGACTCGATCCAGAACCCGCGCCTTGTCATCGACATGCTTGTGGGGTCACTGCAGCGCCTGTTGATCTACCCGGCGCAGGGGTTCATGATCTCGCAGGATGTGCCCGGCGACGTGACGCGGGCGTACGAGCGGCTGGTGTCGCATGGCTTCACAAGCCGCCTCGCTCCCGAGGGCGTTGAAAGCGCCCCCAGCACGGCCGGATGACGGGCCTCGCGCCACCCCTGCGGCCAACCTCTGGCCAACATGGGTCGGAGCGCGCGACGTAGGACACCAAAGGCGCAGGTCATCGCCCATCTGTCCATGTGAAACCGGCTGGTCTTGAAAACCGGTCCAGCACCTCACAGTGCGCGTCTGTGTGCGCACGCACCTACGGGCCAGCAGGCTCCTGTGGCCCCGGGGG
>NZ_FMCI01000348.1 GCF_900091845.1 Streptomyces sp. SolWspMP-5a-2 | reverse complement strand
GCCCGACGGGGGCGCGGGCACGGCGGCGGGCCGGGGCGGCGCCGCCCGACCGGCCCCACGGGCACGGTCGCGCGACGAGCGGGACATGGACATGGGCGCTCCCGGAACAGAGGCGACGGGTGGTGGCGGTCGGGACGGCGGTGCGGTGACGGTGACGATGGGGGGCGGGAGGGATGGCGGTGGTGGTGGCGGTGGGGGTGACCCCACCCCCCCCTCACCCCGGCGTCGGAAAGGCGTCCACCGCGCGGAGGATGTCCCGGCGGGTCACGTCGTGGTGGGTGATCATGCGGACCGCGTCGTCCGTCGGCACCGTGCGGACGCCGCGTCCGGCGAGGAGCGCGACGGTCCCCGCGGGGTCGTCGACCGGCAGCAGCACGATGTTGGTCTGCGGCACGTCCGTCTTCCAGCCGCGTTCGGCGAGCCCGGCCGCCAGCAGCCGCGCGTTCTCGTGGTCCTCGGCCAGCCGGTCCACGCGTCCCAGGGCGACCAGCCCGGCCGCTCCCAGGACGCCGCCCTGCCGGATGCCGCCGCCGAGCATCTTGCGGACCCGGCGGGCCTCCCGGACGAACGCGGCGCCGCCCGCCAGCACCGAACCCACCGGGGCACCGAGCCCCTTGCTCAGACAGACCTGGACCGAGTCGGCGCCCTCGGCCAGCTCCGCCACCGGCACCCCGAGGGCGACCGCCGCGTTCCACAGCCGGGCGCCGTCGAGATGGACCAGCAGCCCCGCCGTGTGCGCGGCGGCCACCAGGCGCCGGTGCTCGGCGGGCGGGGTGACCGTGCCGCCCGCCGCGTTGTGCGTGTTCTCCAGGCAGAGCAGCCGGTCGCGCAGCGCGAAGTACGGGCCGCCGCGGCCGACCGCCCGGGTGACGTCGTCCGGCCTGGGCCGACCCGGGCCCGCCGACCAGGGCAGCGTCCGGGGCATGCCCCCGGCCAGCCACGCGGCCGTACCGACCTCCTGGTCCAGGACGTGCGCCCGGTCGGGGGCGAGGAACCGGTCGCCCCGCTCCAGCCGCACGCACAGGGCGATCAGGTTGCCCATCGAGCCGCTGGGCACCCACAGGGCGTCCTCGGCCGACAGCAGCCGCGCGACCTCCTCTTCCAGGGCGCGCAGGGTGGGGTCGCCGTCGAGGACGTCGTCGCCGACCTCCGCGTCGGCCATGGCCCGGCGCATCCGCGCGTCGGGACGGGTGACGGTGTCGGACCGCAGGTCGACGGGCGGTCCGGCCAGGGGTGGGGTCATCGCGGTCTCCGGGAGGTCGGGGCGGCGCTACTCGGGCCGTCGGACGCGGTAGCCGGTCATCAGCAGGGCGGCCAGCAGGCTGAACCCGGCGCCCAGGAACATCACGGAGGACGGCCCCGACGCGTCCACGAACCAGCCGCCTACCAGGGCGCCCAGCGCGATCGACACGTTGAAGGCGCAGATGTACAGCGAGGTCGCCGCCTCGGCGGCCTTCGGCGCGCTGGCGAACACCAGGGTCTGGAGGCAGACCGGCAGCGCCGTGTACGCGATGCCCCACACCAGCAGCAGGAAGACCGTGCCGGGGTGCCAGGAGCCGTTGGCCACCAACAGGACGACGGCCGTGGCGAGCAGCAGGACGCAGGTGAGGGTGGTGGCGCGCAGCGCGCGGGCCGCCGCCGCGCCGCCCGCGAAGTTCCCGACGACACCGGCGACGCCGTAGAGCAGCAGCAGGCCGCTGACCCAGTGGGAGGGGATGCCCGCGTCCCGTTCGAGGAACGGCGCCACGTACGTGTAGGCGGCGAAGTGGCCGGTCACCATGGCGGCGGTGACGAGGGTGGCGATGCGCAGGTTGCGGTCGCGCAGCAGCCGGGGCAGTTCGGCGAGGCGCACCACCGCGCGCGGTGCCATGGGCGGCAGCAGGAAGGCCGCGGTGCCCAGGATCAGCACGCCGATCGCGGCGATCGACCAGAACGCGGTGCGCCAGTTCGAGAGGCCGCCGACGAAGGTGCCGAAGGGCACGCCGACCACCGACGCGATGGAGATGCCGCTGAAGACGACGGCGGTGGCCCGCACGGACTGGGCGGGCGGCACCAGCCGGACGGCGATGCTCGCGGCGATCGACCACATCACGCCGTGGGCGAAGCCGGTCAGCAGCCGGGACACCATCAGGACGCCGTACGAGGACGACAGCGCGGTGAACGCGTTGCCCGCGACGAAGACCGCGAGCACCAGCAGGAGCAGCAGCCGCCGGTCGACGCGCCGGGTCGCCGCGGTCAGCACCGGGGCGAAGACGCCCGCGATGGCGCCGTACAGGGTGACCGACAGGCCCACGGTGCCCTCGGACACGCGCAGGTCGCCGCTCATGGCGGGGAGCAGGCCGATCGGGACCATCTCGGTGGTGGTGAAGGCGAAGACGCCGGTGCCCACGGCGGCGACGGCGAACCACCTGCGCACCGGTCCGAGGAGCGCGGGGGAGGGGGCGGACGGGTCGGCTCCGGTCGCGGCGGGTTCCGCTCCGGTCTCCTGGCGGGAGGGGGACGAGGGGGTCACAGAGGATCTCCGGGTCGTGCGGGGGCGAGGGGCGGTTCGGCGGACAGCAGGTCGGCCGCCTGCCGGAAGGGTTCGAGCGGGGGCCGGAAGAGGACGGCGCCGGCGTGACCGCCGTCGCGGAGCGTCGCGCCGAGGTGGATGTCGGGGACGACGCCGGTCTCCGCGACCCGGCGCACGTCGATGCCGCACGGCACGCCGCGGTAGGCGAGGGCGGGGATGCGGTAGTCGGGGTGCTCCCGCAGCGTGATGCGGTACATGCGCTCGGTGGCGCGGATCATCCCGTCGGGCGACCCGGCGGAGTGGTCCTGGAGCGGCATGGCCGCCGCTGCCGCCATCCCGCCGAGGCCGACGGTCTCGGTGATCAGGCTCTCGCCGCCGACGTACGCGAGGTCGTCGGTGCTCCAGTCGTCGTGGAGGCGGCCGCGCAGGGTGGTGACGGGCGGCAGCGGCGCGGTCAGCCAGCGGTCGCCGAGGCCGGAGACCCGCAGCCCGAACTCCCGCTCGTTCAGGTTCATCGCGGTGACGAGGCTGCTGCCGGGGACCCCGGCGGCGCCGTCCGCCGCGGCCTTCGCGGCCGCCATCACGACGTGCAGGAACAGGTACTCGGCGGAGCGCAGATAGGCCGCGAGCGCCCGGTACCTGCGGGTGACGCCCTGCCGGGACAGGTCGAGGACGGCGTCCAGCACCTCGGCCCGCAGCAGCGTCCCCGCCGCCTTGTGACGGCTGTGCAGGTCGTCGCCCATGGCCAGGGCCCGGCGCACGATCGGCCCGACCGGCAGGCCGCCCATCCGGCCCAGCACCTCGGCGAGGGCCGGTGAGACGATCTCGGCGACGTGCCGCAGCCGGGCCTCGACGCCGTCGTCCCACACCCCGAAGGTGAGCGAGGCCCGGTCGGCGCCCTCGTTCATCCGGCAGAACGCGCGCCGTCCGGTCGCCTCGTCGCGGACCACGAGCACCGGCATCGAGGCGCTGCACACCCCGGTGAGGGAGCCGACGGTGGCGTGGTCGTGGGACGGGCGCACGGTGACGAAGCCGTCGGCGAGCAGGGCCTCGGCCTCGGCCTCGTCGCCCGCCAGGCCCTCGTAGAGCGCGGCGCCGATGATCGCGCGCCGCTGGCCGCCCGCGTAGCGCCGCCACGCCAGGGGCGGGCCCGAGACGAGGACGGTGCGGTCGGTCATGCCGGGGACGACCTCGACGGCGGGGGCGACGGTCTCCAGGACCGGCCTGGACCCGGTCAGCCGGGCCACCGCCCGCTCGTTGGCCGCGTCGCACGCCGCGTCACGGGCGCTTCCGGGGGCGGCGGCGGTGCCGGGGAGGCCGGTCATCGCACGGCCTCCCCGGTCCGTCCGGCGGGCGTGAGCGGCACGGCGCTGATGGTCACCGCGCGGGCCGCGTCGCGGGCGACGGCGTCCAGGTCGGCGCCGAGCGGCCCGTCCAGGACGACGGAGACCGACCGGCCCCGCGAGTCGGCCTGGTCGCCGAGCAGGTCGCCCCGGCTGCGGCTGACCAGCACCGCGTGGCCCCGGGACGGCGCGTCCGCGGCGGCGGGCGGCAGGTCGGGCCAGCGGCCCCGCTCCCCGACCCAGTGCACGGGGACGTCGTCGGCGCGCACGTCGGTCAGCAGGCCGCGCGGATGGTCGAGGTAGACCTGCCGGGCCCGGCGGCGCGGCGGCGCGGTGACGGGGTCGGTGCCGAGCGCGAGGTCCAGCAGGGCGGCGTCCTGGTCCATGCCGGTGGCCAGCCGCCACAGCCGGGTGATCGCGTCGCCCGGCGGACGGGCGGCGGCCTCCATGAGCACCACCCGGTCGCCGCCGGTCAGCCGGAACTCGGTGTGGCTCATGCCGGTGCCGAACCGTACGGCGCCCAGGAACGCGCTGTTGGCGTCGAGCAGCAGCGCCTCCTGCGCGGGCGTGAGGTGCGGCGCGGGCGAGGTGTGGCCGGTCTCGGTGAAGAACGCGGTGTCCGCCTCGTTGGTGTCCTTGGCGGTGATCCCGGCCCAGAGCACGACGCCGTCGCGGACCAGGCTCTCCACCGAGTACTCGCGGCCGGTGATCCGCTCCTCGAGCAGCACCAGTTCGCCGGGCCCGTACTCCGGCAGCAGCGGGACGACGTCGGCGGGGCCCGCGACCGCCCGCACCCCCGAACTCGACATCCGCGAGGCCGGTTTGAGGACGGCGGGGTAGGCGCCGAACCGCTCGGCGTCCCCGGCCCGGTCCGCGCCGAGGACGGTCCAGCGCGGCGCGAGAGCGGGCGCGGCGAGCCGCTGGAGCAGCTTGTTGCGGCAGACCTGCGCCGCGTGCGTGCCGGGTCCCGGCAGGCCGAGGCTCTGCGCGAGGGCCCCCGCCGCCTCCACGAAAACCTCCCCGACGTTGAGCACCGCGCGCACCCGCCGCTCGCGCAGCCAGGGGGCGACCCCGCGCAGCAGGGTCTCCAGGGAGGTGTCGGGCACGTGCACGACGTCGCCGTCGGGCACGCGGGAGAGCGGGTGGTCGGGGTCGGCGCGGTGGCGGGCGAGGTCGCGCCCGGCGGTCTCCGGGCCGAAGACGAACAGCGGTGTCACGCCCCGCAGTCGGGCCGCGTCCAGCAGCCGCAGGTGTTTGGCGAACACGATCAGGTCGGTGACGACGACGACGGCGGGGTCCGCCGCGGGCGGCGGGCCGCTGGCGCGGAAGGTGGTCATGGTGTCCCTCGGTCGGGGTGCGGGGGCGCGGTGGGTGCCGCGCCCCCGCACGGCGCGGGTCAGGCGGTCAGGCGCTCGGCGGTCACGGTCAGTTCGTCGACCCGGCTGCCCGAGCGGGTGCGCAGCACCACCCGGGGCGCGGGCCCGTCCGGGAAGATCTGGAGGGTGCGCTCCTCGCTCCAGCCCGCGAACCGGTACTCGTCGTCGCCGAGGTGCACCAGCGCGAAGACCCGGTCGTCGGCGAGCCGGAGCACCGCGTGGCCGTCCCGTTCGCCGAGCGTCGCCGACCCGAGGGGCGCCCCGGCGAAGAGCGGGGTGTCGTCCTCCCAGAGGTGGAAGGCCCGCGGGAGGGGGAAGCGGGTGGCGAGCCTGCGGATCTCGTCCCGGGTCTGCGGGTTCTCCTGCCGGTTGTAGAGGACCTCGCCGTCCCGGAAGTAGGGCTGCCAGCTGTCCGGGAAGAGGGCCGCGAGCCCCGGGGTGACCAGCACGTCGATCACCAGGTGCACGCGCGGCTCGGTGCCGGTGTTCTGCACCCGGTGGGTGCGGCTGAAGTCGCCGAACCAGAACTCGCCCGGCTGCCAGTGGTGTTCGACGCCGTCGAGGACGAGCACGGCGCCCGGGTTGGTGACGACCGGCACGTGCAGCCGCCCGACGCCCCAGCGCGGCCCGTACTTGGGGTCGGTGTGGTCGATGCCGACGGTGTCGGGCCCGAGGGCCATGAACCGGACGGCGTGCAGCGGCGCGGGGACGAACTCCAGCAGCTCGCGGGCGTAGGGGACGCGGTCGAGCCACTCGGTGTCGGCGAAGTCGCGCGGGCCGGGGCCGCCGGGGTCGGTGCGGTCGGCCTCGCCGCCGGGGCTGCGCAGCGCCAGGCACCGCCAGTCGACAGCGGTGGCGGCGCCGACGCCGTCCTCGCTGTAGACGCGCTGCTGGTCCCAGGTGTGCTCGCGCAGGGAGGTCAGTTCGCGCAGCAGGCGGTCCGCGTCGAAGGCGGGCTTGAGCCGGACGCCCTCGGCGGGCATGGGCACGGTGTCGAGCAGGGGAGCGGATGACATGGAGGACTCCTCGGCGGGTGTCGGGTACGGAGAGGGGGTGCCGTTCAGGCGAGGGAGGCGGCGGCCGGCGCGGTCTCGGGGGCGCCCGTCCGGAGCTGGTGCCAGCGCTCCAGCATGAAGAGGGTCCACAGCGCGTAGCTGTGCTCCGGGCGGAACTCCCGCACCACGGCGCGCAGTCGGTCGGGGTGGAAGTAGCCGCGTTCCAGTGCGGCCTCGGAGAGCAGGGCGTCGCTGATCACCGGGCGCAGCTCGGCACCGAGCCAGCTCTCCAGCGGCACCGCGAGCTCCTGTTTGCGGCGGTCCAGGACGCGCCGCGGCAGATAGCGGGCGGCCACCCGCTTGAGCGGGGCCTTCTCCTGGTCGCCGACGAGCTTGCGGGCGGCCGGCACCCGGCTGACGTAGTCGATCAGCCGGTGGTCGAGGAACGGGCTGCGCGGCTCCACCGAGTGGGCCATCGACATCCGGTCGATCTTCACCAACTGGGCGTCGGGGAGCCAGAACCCGCTGTCGACGTGCATGGCCCGGTCCAGGTCGGGGGCGGCGGGGTCGGTGCGCGCGAAGCGGTCCCGCAGGTAGTTGTGCGGGTGGCCGGGCAGACGCGCGGCGAAGGCGTCCGTGTAGAGGTGGTTCTTGAGCGGTCCCGGCACCCCGTCCACCAGGACCCGCTCGTAGCGGTCGGCGAGGTCGCCGCCGTCCCCGAGGTCGCGCAGCCGCCGGTAGCGGCCGTAGCCGCAGAAGATCTCGTCCGAGCCGTCGCCGGTCAGCACCACCGTGACGTGCTGTGCGGCCAGCCGGTACATGCAGGACGCGGCGATCGCGGACGGGAAGGCGTAGGGCTCTCCCATGTGGGTGAGGACGGTGTCGACGGCGGCCAGGGCGTCCGCCGGGCCGATCCGGTACACGTGGTGGCGGGTGCCGCAGTGCTCGGCCATGGCGAGGGCGTGCGCCGACTCGTCGAAGGCGGCGTGCTCGAACCCGACGGAGAACGTGTGCAGGGGGCGGCCCAGTTGGCGGGTGGCGACGGCCGTCACCAGGCTGGAGTCGAGGCCGCCGCTGAGCATCGCGCCGAGCGGGACCTCCGACTCCAGGCGGTCGTGCACCGCCTGCTGGAGCAGCGCGTCGACGGTGTCGTCCAGCTCGGCCTCCGGCACGTCCGTCAGCTCGCCGCTGAAGGCGAACTCCCAGTACCTGCGGCGCCGTTCGGTCCCGTCCGGCCCGAACACCGCGACGGTCGCGGGCTCCAGCCTGCGCACCTGCCGGTAGACGGTGCGCGGTGCGGGCACCACCCGGTAGCTCAGGTACTGGTCGACGGCGACGGGGTCGGTCTCCCGGCCGATGCCGGGATGCAGCAGCAGCGCGGGCAGTTCGGAGGCGAACGCCACCCCGCCGCCCGCGGGCCGCGCGTGGAACAGGGGCTTCTTGCCGACCCGGTCGGTCGCCAGGACCAGCCGGTCGCGGCGGATGTCGTACAGGGCGACGGCGAACATGCCGTGCAGCCGCTCGACGAAGTCCTCGCCGAGTTCCTGGTAGAGGTGCGGGAGCACCTGGGCGTCGCTGCCGCCGCGCACCGGGCGGCCCCGGGCGGCGAGGAACTCCCGCAGCCCGTGGTGGTTGTAGATCTCGCCGTTGAGGACGGCGACCACGGTGCCGTCGTCGCTGTGCACGGGCTGCGAACCGTCGTGCAGGCCGAGGACCTTCAGCCGGCACATCGCGAGGGCCGTGGAGCCGGTGGCGAACGAGCCGGTCTCGTCGGGGCCGCGGTGCGCCATGACGGCGCAGGCGGCGTTCGGGTAGGACGGGTGGACGGCGCTGCCTCCCAGGGCGGCCGTCCCGGCTATGCCGCACACGGTCAGTCCTCCTTGAGGTCGAGTCGGCGCTTGGCGTGCCCGGAGCGCAGCCCGTCCGGCCGGACGGCGCACACCCGGACCGGTCCGACCAGGCCGGACGCGATCATCTGGGCGACGTCGGGAGCCTGCCGGTCGAGTCCGGCCCGGACGGCGGCGAGCTGTGCCCCGGTGACGGTGTCCGCGACCACCCGCACCACGAGGCCGTCGTCGTCGGACGCCTCGAAGGGACGGCCGGGGAAGACCTCGGCCATGATCTGCGTCAGGTCGTGGTTGCTGATCCGCTCGCCGTGCTTGAAGTCGCCCGCGAGACGGCCGTCGACGCGTTCGAAGGCGAACACCTCGCGGCCGTCGTGGCGGATGCGGCGCAGCCCGGTGACGGCGTCGCCGGTCACGTAGCGGACGGCCGGGAAGTAGCCGCGGGTGAAGGAGGTGAGCAGCAGCGCCCCGCTGCCCTCCTGCCGGGACGGCACCCGGTCGGGCTCGGTCGCGGCGGCCAGCTCCGCGGGGTCGGCCACCTCGGGGACGATGTGGTCGTGCACGTGGTAGAGGCCGGTCTCGGCGCAGGAGTACGCGATGGCGCCGATCTCGATGGAGCCGAACACGTCCAGGACGTCCCCGGGTCCGAGCCCGAACCGCTCGGCGACGTGGGCCCGCCAGGCGGGTGGCGCGACATCGCCCACCACCATCACCTTCCGCGGCCGGATGTCCAGCGCGGGGTCGGCCTGGAAGAGGCGGTCGAGGATCATCGGCATGGTGAAGAACACGTCGGGGCGCACGGAGTTGAGCTTCTCGACGTGCTCCGCGACCGGCCGGGTGAAGTCGATGTCGTGGGCCCGGAAGCCGAGTTCGTCGAAGACTCGGCGGGCCGAGGCCGCCGCGTGCCCGGTGCCGAGGTCGGCGACGGCGACCGCGCCCGGGGGCATCGAGGCGGTGAAGTCGGCGAACAGGGAACGGCGTTGGGCCACGTACGCGTCGTCGTCGGCGGGGGAGTAGAGGATGCGCTTGCGCTGCCCGCCGGAGGTGCCCGAGGTGTGGTAGGCGGAGGCGTCCGGCAGGTGCGGGTGGTCCGCGGTGTAGTAGTGGGCGCCGAGCAGCGCGGTGCCGATCGGGGGCAGGTCGCCGAGGTCTCCGGAGCCGAGCGCGCCGCGGCGCAGCAGCAGTTCGCGGTACCAGGGGAAGCGCTGGGCGTGGCCGGCCGCGAGCGCGGCCAGTTCGGCCTCGCGGGCGGCGCCGCCTGCCCGCGGTGCGGTGGCGGTGGGGTACGGCATGGCGGGTGCCTTTCTCGTCGGGCGGGGCGGAGGGCGGGTCGGCGCCGCCGGGTCGTCAGCTCCAGCGGGTGGTCTCGCCGAAGAAGCCGGGCACGGCCGTCGCCAGGCCCTTCTCCACGGCCTGCCGGTAGAGGCGTTCGCCCACCGCGAGGTCCAGCACGCCGAGCCCGAACGGGGAGAAGATCCGCGGCCGGTCGGTGGCCGGAGCGATCCCGCCGCGGATCAGCCGGGCGAGCGTGCCGTCGACGAAGTCCCGGTGTCCGAGGAGCTGTTCGGCCAGGTGCGGGGAGGTGTCGGCGGTCAGGCAGTGGTCGACGTCGTCGAGGATGTTCTGCGCCCCGGCGATCAGTTTGGGGCCGAGGTCGCGCAGCGAGACGTTGAGGACGGTCTGTCCCGCGGTGAAGGTGTCGGGCGCGGTGATCCACGGCCGGGGCGCGGTGGTGGCGAGGACGACGAGGTCGGCGTCGGCGCGGGCCCGCTCGAAGGAGTCCTCGCGGGCGGCCCGGTAGCCGAGTTCGCCGAGGCGCCGGACGAGCGCGTCGGCGTAGGAGGGCTCGCGGTCGTGGACGACGAACCGGTCGACGGACCAGTTCTGGGCGGCGAGGAACTCGGCGATGTTGCGCGCGATGACCCCGGCGCCGACCAGGCAGACCCGTGCGGCGACGCGTCCGCCGGTGAGTTCCTGGGCGCCGAGTACCGCGGACGCGGCGGTGCGGGCGGCGCTGATCTGGGAGGCCTCCAGGCAGGCGAACGGGTAGCCCGTCTCCGGGTCGTTGAGGAGCAGGGTGGCGGAGGCGCGCGGGATGTTGCGCTCGATGTTGCGCGGGTAGCTGGCGATCCACTTGATGCCGCTGACGCGGTGGTCGCCGCCGAGGTGGGCCGGGAGCGCGATGATGCGCGCCTCGGGGCGGTCGGGGAAGCGCAGGAAGTAGCTGTTGGGGTTGACCGAGTCGCCCGCCTCGTGGGTGAGGTAGGCGGCGCGGACCGTCTCGACGATGTCGGGGCGGGAGACGTCGATGAGGGTGCGCAGGGCGGTGCCGCCCACCACGTGGAAGTCGAACATGCGGTGCCTCTCTTCTCGTGCGGGGGTCGCGTCGGTGCGGTGCGGGGCGCGGGCGTTCACACGGCGACGGGGCGCGCGGCCGTCCCGTCGAGGACGCCCGCGCCGAAGGTGTCGGCGACCCAGAGGTCGTCGTAGATCGTCTTGACGTAGCGGTCGCCCATGTCGGGGGAGAGCGCCACCACGCGGGAGCCGGGCGGTATCCGGTCGGCGAGTGACCCGAGGGCCGCGAGCACGGACCCGGTGGATCCCCCGGCGGGCAGCCCGTGGTCGCGGGCGAGGCGGCGGCACATCCGGACCGCGTCGGACTCGTCGACCAGCACGACCTCGTCGACCCGGTCGGGGCGGCAGAGTTCGGGACGGCGGCTGGTGCCGAGGCCGGGGATGTACCGGGGTCCTGGCGGGCCGCCGAAGGTGACCGAGCCCGCGGTGTCGACCGCGACGATCCGGGTCCACGGCGAGAACGCCCGGAAGTGCCGGGTGCAGCCCATGAGGGTGCCGGTGGTGCCCGCGCCGACCAGCAGCACGTCGACCTGGCCGATGTTCTTGAGGATCGAGGTGGCCGTCCGCTGCGCGTGGGCCTGCGCGTTGGCCGGGTTGGCGTACTGGTTGAGCCACACCAGGCCCGGGTCGGCGGCGGTCATCTCCCGGATGCGGGCGATCCGGGTGCCCAGGTAGCCGCCGTTGCGGTCGCGCCGGGTCACCTGGACGACGTCCCCGCCCAGGGCCCGGATGAGGGCGAGGCTCTGCGGGGAGACGTTCGGGTCGGTGACACAGGTGAAGCGGTAGCCGCGGGCGGCGGCGATGACGGACAGGGCGATGCCGAGGCTCCCGGAGGACGACTCGACGATCCGGCCGCCGGGCCAGAGCCTGCCTTTGCGTTCCGCGTCCTCGACCATGCCGAGCGCGGACTTGAGCTTCACCGAACCGGCCGGGTTCATCCCCTCCAGCTTCAGGAACAGGCGGCTGTCGGGGAGGATCCGGTCGAGTTCGAGGAAGACCTCGTCGGTGACGATGTCGCAGGCGCGCTGATAGATCATCGGTCCTCCCGCGGATCGGTCGGGTCGGGGCGCGGGCCCGTGCGGGCGGCGGCCAGGCGGCGCAGGAAGAGGGCCTCGGCGTGGGCCAGCGAGGCGATCTCCCGGGGGCTGACGCTCTCGTCGGTGCTGTGGATGTTCGACGGCGGGTCCTCGACCCCGCACAGCAGGATCTCGGCGTCCGGGTAGAGGGAGCGGAAGGCGGAGCAGACGGCTATCGAGCCGCCCGCGCCCACCTCGCGGGCCGGTGTCCCGAACGACTCCGCGAGGGCGTCGCGCATCAGGGTGTGCGCGGGTCCGGCGGGGTCCGCGCGGAAGGCCGGACCGCTGGTGACGCGCTCGATGTCCAGCCGGGCGCCCCAGGGGACCCGGGCGCGCAGGTGGTCCGCGAGCGCCCCGTGCACCCGCGCCACCTCGGCGCCGGGCGGAACACGCACGCTGACCAGGGCCTTCGCCGACGGCAGGAGGGCGGGCACGGCGTCGTCGAGGGGCGGTGACTGCACCGCGAGCACGGTCACGGCGGGCCGGTCCCAGAGCCGTTCGGCGACCGGGCCCGTGCCCAGGAGCCGCACGCCGTCCAGGACCCCGGCGTCGGCCCGGAAGTCGGCCTCGGCGTACCCGGCGCGCTCGGGCCCGGCCGGGGCCGCGGTGCCGAGGCCGTCCACGCGGGGCGTGCCGTCGTCGTCGTGGAGGGTGGCGAGCAGCCGGACGAGGGCGGTCAGCGCGTCCGGGGCGGGGCCGCCGAACTGGCCGGAGTGGAGGCTCCTGGCGAGCGTGGAGACGGTGATCTCGACGACGGCCATCCCGCGCAGGGACGTGGTGAGGGTGGGGACGCCCGGGGCGATGTTGCCGGTGTCCGCGACGACGACCACGTCCGGCGCGAGCAGCCCGGGGCGGGCCCGCAGCAGCTTCTCCAGCGCGGCGTCCCCCGGTTCCTCGCAGGCGTCCGCGAGGACGACGAGGTCCAGCTCGGGGAAGGGCTCGCCGGGCAGTCCGTCGCGCAGGGCGCGCAGCGCGGTGAGGTGGGCGACGAGGTTCCCCTTGCAGTCCGCGCTGCCGCGTCCGTACCAGCGCCCGTCGCGCTCGGTCAGTTCGAACGGCGGGCTGCGCCAGGCCGTCTCGTCCTGGGCGGAGACGACGTCGTAGTGCGCGTAGAGCACCACCTGGGGCGCGCCGGGCGGTCCCGGCCTGCGGGCGAGGACGGTCTCGGCGCCGTCGTCGGCGGGCAGCAGCAGGATCTCCGGGAGCCCCGCGGCCGCGAGCCGGTCGGCGATCAGGCGGGCGGCGCGGCGGAACTGGTCGGGGGGCGAGGTCCCGGCGACGGTGCGCAGCCCGACCAGCGCGGCGAGGTCGTCGCGGGCGTCGGCGGGCAGCGGTCGCACGGGGGTGGCGGTGGGGCGTGCAGGCATGGTGGTCTCCGGCGTGCGGGTGCGGGAGCTCAGACGGTGGTGGGCGCGGGCGCCGACAGGGGCGCCAGTTCGGCGAGGACCCGGCGGACGGCTTCGTGTCCGGCGCGCGACTGGGCCTCGGCGGTGGAGGCGCCCAGGTGCGGTACGGCGACCACGTTCTCCAGCGCGAGCAGCGGCGAGGCGCCCGGCGGTTCGGTGGCGAAGACGTCGAGCGCGGCACCGGCCAGGGCGCCCGTGGTCAGGGCCCGGTGCAGGGCGTCCTCGTCGACGATGCCGCCGCGCGCGGTGTTGACCAGGTGCGCGGTCGGCTTCATGATCGCCAGTTCGCGGGCGCCGATCAGACCGGCGGTGGCGGGGGTGCGCGGCAGATGGAGCGTCACCACGTCGCTGACGGCGAGCAGGTCGTCGAGGCCGGTGGCGTGGACGTCGTCGCCGAGGGTGTCCGCGTACGGGTCGTGGACGAGGACGCGCATGTCGAAGGCGGCCAGCCGCCGGGCGACCTGGCGGCCGACGCGGCCGAAGCCGACGATGCCGAGGACCCGCCCGGAGAGTTCGGACCCGGCGAAGTCCGCGCGGCGCCACTCGCCCGCGCCCACGGACCGGGCCGCCCGCGTGAGCCGGCGGACCGAGGCGACGACGAGGCCCACGGTGAGTTCGGCGACGCTGACGGAGTTGGCGTCGGGGGTGTTGACCACGGTGACGCCGAGGGCGCGCGCGGTGGCGGTGTCCACGTTGTCCAGGCCGACACCCGCGCGGGCCACCACCCGCAGCCGGGTGGCGTGTTCGAGCACCTCGGCGTCGACCCGGGTGCCGCTGCGGACGATCAGCGCGTCCGCCGCGGGCAGCGCGGCCAGCAGGGCTTCGCGGTCACGGCCGTCGACCCGACGGACGTCGCACACGGCCTCCAGGGCGGCGACGGCGTCGCCGGGCAGTGCGTCACTCACGATCACGATCGGCGTGGGCACGGATCTCTCCTCGAAGAGGGGTCGGAGCCAGTAAAAAGCCAAACATTCGGTTTGTTCTGCGGGGAAGCGTAACGGTCGGTTTGTTTCAGGGGAAGGGGATCGCCCGGCTCGTTCCTGTGGTCCGTGTCACGGTCTGTGTCACGTTCCGGGGCGGGACGTCCCGGACCGGGGGCGGTCGCCGGGCGGCGGCCGTCCCCGGGCGGGGCGCAGGGTCAGAAGAGGTGCGCGCGGTACCAGTCGGCGTGCGCGGCGAGCCCCGCCGCGAGACCGGTCGCCGGGGCGTGCGGGGTCAGCGCGCGCAACCGGGAGCCGTCGAACCAGTGGTCGACGCCGAACAGGTCCAGCAGATGGGGGTCGCACCCGGCGGCGAGCAGTTCCTCCCTGGCCCGCGCGAACGGCTGGTCGCCCCGCACCAGGGGGAGGCCGAGCTGCCGGTGCGCCGCAGCGACCAGCTCGCGCAGGCTGACCGGGTGCGGCGGACAGGCGTGCAGGACCCCGGCCGCCCGCCGCGGCGGCGTGGACACGGCGAGCCCGGTGAGCGCCGCGGCGAGACCGCCGACCTCGGTCAGCGAGAGCATCGCCGACCCCCGTTCGGGCAGCCCCGAGGGCAGGGCGCGCACCATCCGCAGCAGCGCGGGCAGCACCCAGCGGTCACCGGTGCCGTAGACGAGCCAGGGCCGCAGCACGGCACCGCCCGCCGCCAGCACCGGCCGCTCGGCCGCCAGCCTGCTGCGGCTGGCGGGGGAGACCGGCCGAGGCTCCTCCGCGCCCTCGGCCGTCTCCCGGAACGGTCCGTCGCCGTACACCGCGGCCGTGCCGAGCTGCACGAACCCGCTCACACCCGCCCGGCGGGCCTCCTCGACCAGGTTCCGCGTCCCCCCGACGTTCACGGCCTCGCACCGCTCCTCGTCCCGGCCGACGTAGGAGGCGAGGTGCAGGACCCGGTCGACGCCGTCGCAGAGGCCGCGCACGGTCGCCGGGTCGGTGAGGTCGCCCTCCACCACCTCGGTCCCGGGGCCGTGCCCGGTGGGACGCCGGTGGGTGAGCACCCGCACCCGTACGTCCGCCGCCCGCAGCAGCGGCAGGACCGCGCCGCCGGTGAACCCGGAGCCGCCGGTGACCAGCACGCGCGGGCGGTTCACCCGGCGCCCCCGGCGGTCCGCGCGCGCTGGACGGTGAGCACGCAGGTGTAGGCGGCGCTGCCGTCCTGCTCCGCCGTCACCCGTACCTGGCGGCCGCCGTCGCCCGTGGTGGTGAGCCGGGCCCTGACCAGAACCGGGGAGTCCAGTTCCACGTACCGGAGGAATCGATTCTGCATAGAGTCGACCAGGACCGGTTCGGGCCCCGCGAGCCGCTGCGCCGCCTGGCGGGCGGCCTCCAGGAGCAGCATGCCGGGCACGTGGTCGGTGGGGTGGTCGAAGAGAGTGGGGTGGGACCAGTTGATCCGCAGTGGCCAGGCGCCCCGGCCCGGCTCGGCCCGGCCGTCGGCCGGCGGGCCGAGCACCACGTCGGACCCGACGGCGCGGCCGACCTCGCGCGGGGGCAGCGGCGCGGGCTGCTCGGGCAGCCGCTCGGGCACCTGCGCGTGGACGCCGCGCAGCCGCCGGTACACCGAGGGGCGCAGGCAGTTGAGGGTCATCCGGGCGCGGCCGAGCCGGGCGGCGCCCCGGGTGAGCGCGACGTCCATCGTCATGCCGGTCAGCCGGGCGCCCTGGAGCGTCACACCGGCGCAGTCGATGTGCAGCACGGTGTCGGCGGGCCGGTCGCCGAGGCGCAGCGCGTCCGGGCTGACCTCGATGTCCAGCTCCGTCATCAGGGTCGGGTGGTCGCAGGGCAGGTCGTAGAAGACGTGGCCGACCAGAGAGGAGGACTGGCGCACGCTCTCGGCGGCCAGCAGCGGGTCGTGCCAGAGTTCACCGACCGGGCCGTAGAAGGCGTGCCCGCGCGGCCACTGTGCGCCCACTTGGAATCGGTGCGGCCCGAGGCGTATCCAGTCGGTGAGGAGCACCTCGCCGACGGCCCGCCGGTGCACGAGTCCGCGCGGTGCCGTCCGGTCGAAGGAGAGCGGTCGTAACCGTTCGTCCGCGGGAGGAGGGGTTGAAGGGGCGGGGGTGGATGGAAGGCTGACGTCGACTGACATGTCACACGGCTCCTGTCTGCACTCTTTCCCGAAAGGTGCGACACCAGGGATGGCCCGGGTGCGGTCGTCCGCCGGTACAGTACCTAACGTACGGTTTGTTTTGGGTCGTCTCGTCAGGTTGCTCATGAACCTGCCACGCCCAGGAAACGAGGATTTCACGCAATGGCACGACAGGAACGGGCGATCGAGACACGGCGGAGGCTTCTGGTCGGGGCGGCCGAGGTCTTCGACGAGCGGGGCTACGCCGCCGCCAGCATCAACGAGATCCAGGAGCGCAGCGGAGTCACCAAGGGCGCCATGTACTTCCACTTCGCGTCCAAGGAGGACATCGCGCGCGGGGTGATGGCCGCGCAGACCGAGATCCCGGTCGGGACCCGCACTCACTCCGCCTCACCCCTCCAGCAGGTCATCGACCTCACCCACGAACTGGCCCACCACCTTCGCACCAACGTCCTCTTCCGCGCCAGCATCCGGCTCACCGTGGAACGGGGCACCTTCCAGGCCAACGACGCCGATCTGTACGACTGGTGGCTGCGTGCCTTCGGCCGGGACTTGGCGCGCGCCCAGGGGGCGGGGGAACTGCGCGAGGACATGGCGCCCGAGGAGGTGGCGGCGACCGTGGTGGGCTCCTTCACCGGCATCCAGATGCTCTCCCACGTGCTCTCCGAACGCCGTGACCTCCATGAGCGACTGACCGGCTGGTGGCGGCAGTTGCTGCCCGGCATCGCCACCCCGGAGGCCGCGGAGCGGGCCCTGCCCGCCGGGTCCCCCGGGCTGAACCTGCCCGCCCGCGTCTGACCGCGCCCCGCACACTCCGGGCGCGGGCCGCCCGGTCCCGGCCAACGCGCGCGGAGTGCCGGACACGGCGGCACCGGGTGCGGGACAGTGGCGGCAGGCGGTGCGTGGTGGTCCGGCCGGAGGGGGCGCGATGTTCAGAACTCCCGTCAGCGAGCTGCGGCTCCGTGTCCTGGAGTGGCTGCGCGACCCCGTCGCGCACTTCCCGCCCCAGCCGGACGGCGACCTCGCCGAGGACGGCGTCACCGCCGACGCCGTCGCCGCCCGGCTCGGTGTGGACCGCGCGGTCGCCGACACCCACCTCGGCCTGCTCGTCGCCCTCGGGCTGCTGCGCGCGCGCACCGTCCGCGGCCGCACCCGCTACCGGCGCGACGACGTACGGGCGGCCGAGGTCGCCCGCATGTTCGAGAAGGGCTGGTAGCGACCCCGTCCGCCGCACGGGCCCCACCTGCCGAACCGGCCGCACCTGCCGGACGGACCCCGCCCGTCGAGCGCGTCCCCCTCGGTGAAACGGTCCCACCGCCGAACGGGCCCCACCCGCCAAGCCGGTCCCACCGCCGCACGGGCCTCGCCCGCCGAACCCGCTCCGCCCCCCCAGACCCCCGAGCCGCCGCCCCCCGCTCGTGCGTGAGCCGTTCCGGTCGAGGTGACCGCGGACCGGCGCCGGCGTTAACCTGGTGCCCGGCCGCGACCCTTCTCGCGGCGCGGCGGTGGGGCCCGCCGTACCCGAACCGCGGCACCGGTGCCGCCAACGGTCCCTACTTGCGACACAGTGGCGCCCGCATGTCCGGGCCCTCGGCGAGTAGGAGAAGCACGCCCATGACATCCCCGCAGGCCCAGAGCCTCCCCACCGCGTCCCGGCCGGCCCGCAGAGCGGCCTGGCGCGACCAGGTCCCCATCGTCGCCGTGATCGCCCTCGGCGGCGCCCTCGGCGCCTGCGCCCGCTACGCCATCGCCCTGCGCTGGCCCGCCGGGTCCGGCGGGTTCCCCTGGGGCACCTTCGCGACCAACGTCGGCGGCTGCGCCGTCATCGGCGTCTTCATGGTCCTCATCACCGACGTCTGGGTGGCCCACCGGCTGGTCCGCCCCTTCTTCGGCACCGGCGTCCTGGGCGGGTTCACCACCTTCTCCACCTACGCCGTCGACATCCAGCGCCTGATCGACGGCGGGCACGCCCGCGTCGGCCTGGCCTACCTCGCCGCGACCCTGCTCGCGGCGCTCACCGCGGTGTGGCTCGGGGCGACCCTGGCCCGCCGCGCCCTGAAGTGGAGGCAGTCATGACGAGGCTGACCGGCACCGCGCTGCGCCTGACCGTGTTCATCGGCGAGAACGACACCTGGCACCGCAAGCCCCTCTACTCCGAGATCGTGCACCGCGCCCACGCGGCCGGGCTCGCCGGGGCCAGCGTCTTCCGGGGCGTCGAGGGCTTCGGCGCGACCTCGCGCATCCACACCTCCCGGCTGCTCTCGCTGAGCGAGGACCTGCCGGTCGCGATCGTCGTCGTCGACACCGAGGAGCGCGTCCGCGCCTTCCTGCCGCAGCTCGACGAACTGGTCCGGGACGGACTGGTCGTGCTGGACGCCTGCGAGGTCGTCCGCTACGTCGGCCGCGGCGATGAAACCGGCGAAACGGACACGAAGGGTAAGAACTCGTTGTGAACTGGTTGCTGGTGATCGCCGGTGCCGTGGTCGGGGCCCCGCTGCGCTATCTGACCGACCGCGCGGTGCAGTCGCGGCACGACTCGGTCTTCCCCTGGGGCACCTTCGTGGTCAACGCCTGCGGCTGCCTGATCCTCGGCGTGCTGACCGGCGCCGCGGGCTCGGGAGCCGCGGATCCGCACCTCCAGCTGCTCATCGGGACCGGTCTGTGCGGCGCGCTGACGACCTACTCGACCTTCTCCCACGAGACCCTGAGACTCACCGAGACGGGCGCCGGGCTCTACGCCGCGGCCAACGTCGCCGGGAGCGTGGCGGTGGGTCTCGGCGCGGCTTTTGCGGGGGTGTCGCTCGCCCGCGCGGTGTGGGGGTAAGCGGGCGTTCTCGCTCTGGCGTAGTAACACTGTCTACAGCACTGTCGACCACGTCAGAACTGGATCCCATGAGCGTCATCAACGTCGGTCAGGCCGTCGTCCTCGGAGTCGTCGAGGGGGTGACCGAGTTCCTGCCCGTCTCCTCGACCGGCCATCTGAAGATCACCGAGGGGCTGATGGGCATCCCCGTCGACGACCACGCCGTCGTCGGGTTCTCGGCCGTCATCCAGGTCGGGGCCATCGCCGCCGTCCTCGTGTACTTCTTCAAGGACATCGTGCGGATCGTCTCCGCCTGGGGACGCGGTCTCGTCGACAAGGAGGAGCGCTACCACCACGACTACAAGTTCGCCTGGTGGGTGATCGCCGCGACGGTCCCGATCGTGGTCGTCGGCCTCGCCGTCAAGCCCCTCATCGACGGACCGCTCGCCTCCCTGTGGGTGGTCGCGGGCTCGCTGATCGTCGGCAGCGGCGTGATGTGGGTGGCCGACCAGATGGGCCGCCACAAGCGCGGCGAGGACGACACCGGCTTCAAGGACGCGATGCTGGTGGGCAGTTCGCAGATCCTCGCGCTGCTCTTCCCCGGCTTCTCCCGCTCGGGCGCCACCATGTCCACCGCCCTCCTGCTCGACCTGGACCGGGTCGCCGCCACCCGGCTCTCGTTCTTCCTCGGCATCCCGGCCCTCACCGGCGCCGGCATCTACGAGCTGAAGGACGCGCTGGGCACCGGGGTGGGCGCCGCGCCGCTCGCCGTGGGCACGATCGTCTCCTTCGTGGTCGCGTACGCCTCCATCGCCTGGCTGCTGCGGTACGTCGCCAAGCACAACTTCAACGCCTTCGTGATCTACCGGCTGATCGTCGGCGTGCTGCTCCTCGGTCTGCTCTCGATCGGCGCGATCGGCGGCTGACCTGCCAGAACACCGGCCGACGGCGGGACAGCCGGGCGGGTCGGGGGCGGGCGGCCCGGCCGTCGGCCCCGCCGCCCGGCCGTCCGGTCCGCGCTCCCGGGTCTCTTGACAGCGCGCGCCCGCCACCCGCAGGATCACTCCCGTGAACCTGTCAGACAGCCAGACAGCCAGTCAGGGCCCCCGGCGCGTCAGCGCCATGGAAGCGGTCCTCGGGCACCTGCGCGCCGCCATCGAGCGCGGCGCCTACGCGGTGGGGGACAAGCTCCCCTCGGAGGCCGAGCTGTGCCGGAGCCTCGAAGTCAGCCGACCCGTGCTGCGCGAGGCGCTGCGGGCCCTGCAGACCATGGGCCTGACCGTCTCCCGGACCGGCAAGGGCACCTTCGTGGTCGCCAACACCGTAGAGGACCCCACCTTCGGCGACTACGCCGCCAGCGACCTCCTGGAGGTGCGCAGGCACGTCGAGATCCCGGTGGCGGGCTACGCGGCCCTGCGCCGCACCTCCGAGGACCTCGACCACCTGGCCCATCTGCTGGAGCGCATGGAGCGGGAGACCGACACCACCTCCTGGGTCGCCCTCGACACCCTCTTCCACCTCGCGGTCGCCCAGGCCGCGCAGAACCCGGTCTTCCGCCGGGTCATCGAGGAGATCCGGGACGCGCTCGCCCGGCAGTCCGCGTTCCTCAACGAACTCGGCGGCCGCCGCGAGCAGTCCAACCGCGAGCACCGGGCGATCGTCGAGGCCCTGCTGGACGGTTCCGAGCCCGACGCCGTCGAGGCCATGACCCACCACCTCGACCGGGTCGAGACGACCCTCACCGACATCGTGCGCCCCGTGCGCGCGGAGAACAGCCCGGAAGGCGGAACCGACGCGTGAGCGAGCAGTCCATCCAGGAGGAGACGCGCAAACCCGCCGCCCACGTGGACGCGGGGGACGCCGGATACAGCAAGTCCCTCAAGTCCCGGCACGTCAACATGATCGCCATCGGCGGGGCCATCGGCACCGGCCTCTTCCTCGGCGCGGGCGGCAGGCTCGCCGACGCCGGTCCCTCCCTCTTCATCGCCTACGCGGTCTGCGGCCTCTTCGCCTTCCTGGTGGTGCGCGCCCTGGGCGAACTGGTCCTCTACCGGCCCTCGTCCGGCGCGTTCGTCTCCTACGCCCGCGAGTTCCTCGGCGAGAAGGGCGCCTACACCGCCGGGTGGATGTACTTCCTGAACTGGGCCACCACCGGCATCGCCGACATCACCGCCGTCGCCACCTACACCCACTACTGGGGCATGTTCTCCGACATCCCGCAGTGGGTGATCGCGCTCGCCGCCCTCACCGTGGTGCTGACCGTCAACCTCATCTCGGTGCGGTTCTTCGGCGAACTGGAGTTCTGGTTCGCCATCATCAAGGTCAGCGCCCTGGTGATCTTCATGTGTATCGGGATCTTCCTGCTGGCCACCCGGCACCCGGTCGACGGCAACCTGCCGGGACCGTCCCTGATCACCGACCACGGCGGCGTCTTCCCCAACGGCCTGCTGCCCATGCTGCTGATCATCCAGGGCGTCGTCTTCGCCTACGCCTCCGTCGAACTCGTCGGCGTCGCCGCGGGCGAGACCGAGAACCCCGAGAAGATCATGCCGAAGGCGATCAACTCGATCATGTGGCGGGTGGCCCTCTTCTACGTCGGCTCCGTCGTCCTGCTCTCGATGCTGCTGCCCTGGAGCACGTACACCGCGGGCCAGAGCCCCTTCGTCACCGTGCTCTCCCGCATCGGCGTCCCCGCCGCGGGCGGCGTGATGAACCTGGTCGTGCTCACCGCCGCCATGTCCTCCCTCAACTCCGGCCTCTACTCCACCGGCCGCATCCTGCGCTCCATGGCCGTCAGCGGCTCCGCGCCCCGCTTCACCGCGAGGATGAGCCGCAGCCAGGTCCCCTACGGCGGCATCCTGCTCACCAGCGGCGTCTGCGTCCTCGGCGTCGGCCTCAACTTCGTGGTCCCCGCCGACGCGTTCGAGATCGTGCTCAACTTCGCCGCCATCGGCATCCTCGCCACCTGGGGCATGATCATGATCTGCCACCTCTTCTTCTGGCGGAAGACCCGCGACGGCGAACTGACCCGCCCCGGCTACCGGTTGCCCGGCTCCCCCTGGACCGAACTGGTCACGCTCGCCTTCCTGCTCTCCGTCCTGGTCCTCATGTACGCCGACGGCGGCGCGGGCCGCACCACCGTGCTCTG
The DNA here is from genome assembly GCF_900091845.1 of Streptomyces sp. SolWspMP-5a-2. GTDB lineage: Bacteria > Actinomycetota > Actinomycetes > Streptomycetales > Streptomycetaceae > Streptomyces > Streptomyces doudnae. The sequence goes on along the minus strand of NZ_FMCI01000348.1, from coordinate 50,722 downwards.
CCTGCCGCTGATCGTCGCCGCCCTGGTCGCCGGATGGTTCGGCATCCGCCGCCGCGTCGCCCGCACGTCAACCACCGGAACCGGCGCGTGACCCGCGCACCGTTCCCCGAGAGGCAGTGATGTACAGCAGTTCCGTCGCGGACGCACCCCAGATCCGCGAACCCCTCCACGCCCCCGTCGCCCACCTCGTACGCGACGGGGTCGTCGAGGGCATCCACTACGGCTCCGTCGTCGTCCTGGACGCCGAAGGACAGGTCCGGCTCCAACTGGGCGACATCGAGGCCGCGTTCTATCCGCGCTCCGCCCTCAAACCGGTCCAGGCCGTCGCCATGGTCCGCGCCGGGCTCCCGCTCGACGGCGAACTCCTCTCCCTCGCCGCCGCCAGCCACTCCGGCGAGGAACGCCACCTCGCCGGCGCCCGCCGCATCCTCGGGCTCGCCGGACTCACCGAGGACCACCTGCGCAACGTCCCCGACCTGCCGTTCGGCGCCGAGGTCAGGGACGCCTGGATCCGGGACGGCCGTCCGCCCTCCCGGCTCGCCCAGAACTGCTCGGGCAAGCACGCGGCCATGCTCTACACCTGCGCGCTCAACGGCTGGTCCCTCGACGACTACCTCGACCCCGGCCACCCGCTCCAGCAGGCCATCGCCGAGATCGTCGAGGACCTCACCGGCCAGCGCGTCGCCCGGGTCACCGTCGACGGCTGCGGCGCGCCCCTGTTCTCCGTCTCCCTCCACGGGCTCGCCCGCGCCGCGGCCCGCGTCACCACCGCCGCGCCCGGCACCCCGGAGGCCCGCGTCGCCGACGCGATGCGCGCCCACCCGGAGATGGCGTCCGGGGCCGGACGGGACGTCGCCGCGCTGATGGGCGCCGTGCCGGGCCTGCTCGCCAAGGACGGCTTCGAGGGCGTCGAGGTCGCCGCGCTGCCGGACGGCCGGGCCGTCGCCGTCAAGATCTCCGACGGGGCGAACCGGGCGCGGATCCCGGTCACCGCCGCGGCGCTCGCGCGGGCCGGGGCCGACCCCGGGGCGCTCGCCGCCTTCGCGGGCGAGGAACTGCTCGGCGGGGGACGTCCGGTGGGGGCGGTACGGGTCGTGCGCGCGCTCGACCCGCTGCCCCAGGCGTCCAGCGCCCCCGGCCACTGAGCCACCACCCGCGCCCCGCCCGCGAGTCGGCCGGGGCACCGATCCACCGCCCGCGCCCCGTCCGCGAGGTGCGGCCGGTGCACCGATCCACCGCCGCGCCCTGCCCGCGAGACAGGCGGGGCGCGGGCGGGCGGTCCCGTCGAGCGAACCCGCCCGGCCACCCCGCACGCACCCGAACTCCCCGGAAGAGGACACGCACCCCATGACCGCCGCCGTCACCCGCCGTGAGCACGACCTGCTCGGGGACCGGGACGTCCCCGCCGACGCCTACTGGGGTGTCCACACCCTGCGGGCCACCGAGAACTTCCCCATCACCGGCACCCCCATCTCCACCTACCCGCACCTCATCGACGCCCTCGCCGCCGTCAAGGAGGCCGCCGCCCTCGCCAACGAGGAGCTGGGGCTGCTCGATCCGCGCAAGGCCGCCGCCATCGTCGCCGCCTGCCGCGAGATACGGGCCGGGAAGCTGCACGACCAGTTCGTCGTCGACGTCGTCCAGGGCGGCGCCGGCACCTCCACCAACATGAACGCCAACGAGGTCGTCGCCAACCGCGCGCTGGAACTCCTCGGCCACCGGAAGGGGCAGTACGAGCTGCTGCACCCCAACGAGGACGTCAACCTCGGCCAGTCCACCAACGACGTCTACCCGACCGCCGTCAAGATCTCCGCGGTCTTCGCCGTGCACGCGCTGCTCCGCGCGATGTCCGTCCTCCAGGACTCCTTCGCCCGCAAGGCCGCCGAGTTCCACGACGTGCTCAAGATGGGCCGCACCCAGTTGCAGGACGCCGTCCCCATGACGCTCGGGCAGGAGTTCTCCGCCTACGCCGTCATGATCGACGAGGACCGCAGCAGGCTCGGCGAGGCCGTCGAGCTGATCCACGAGATCAACCTCGGCGCCACCGCGATCGGCACCGGCCTCAACGCCCCCGCCGGATACGCCGAGGCGGCCCGCCGCCACCTCTCCGAGATCACCGGACTGCCCCTGGTCACCGCCGCCAACCTGGTCGAAGCCACCCAGGACTGCGGGGCGTTCGTCCAGATGTCCGGCGTCCTCAAGCGGATCGCCGTCAAGCTCTCCAAGAGCTGCAACGACCTGCGGCTCCTGTCGTCCGGGCCGCGCGCCGGACTCGGCGAGATCAACCTGCCGCCGGTGCAGGCCGGTTCGAGCATCATGCCCGGCAAGGTCAACCCGGTCATCCCCGAGGTCGTCAACCAGGTCGCCTTCGAGGTGATCGGCAACGACGTCACCATCACCATGGCCGCCGAGGCGGGCCAGCTCCAGCTCAACGCCTTCGAACCGATCATCCTGCACTCCCTGTCGGAGAGCCTCACCCATCTCCGCAGCGCCTGCCTCACCCTCGCCGAGCGCTGCGTCGACGGCATCACCGCCAACACCGAGGCCCTGCGCGCCGGCGTGGAGAACTCCATCGGCCTGGTCACCGCCCTCAACCCGTACATCGGGTACACCGCGGCCACCGAGATCGCCAAGGAGGCCCTCGCCACCGGCCGCGGAGTCGCCGAACTCGTCCTGGAGAAGGGCCTGCTGCCCGCCGACCGGCTCGGCGAGCTGCTGCGCCCCGAAGTGGTCGCGGGCACCGGCACCCCCACCGGCTGACCCGCGGACGCGCACCCGGACCGGCACGGAGGCACAATGGTGATCATGACGTCCCCGCCGACCTTCGAGCCGGTCCTGGCGCGCATCGCGGAAGAGGTCGCCCGCACCCCCGGCCGCGGGAGGCCCGCCGACTACATCCCGGCCCTCGCCGCCTGCGACCCGCGCAGCTTCGGCATGGCGGTCGCCGAACCCGACGGCAGGGTCTACGGTGTCGGCGACTGGCGGGAGCCCTTCTCCACTCAGTCCGTCACCAAGGTCTTCACCCTCGCCCTCGACCTGGCCCGCGAGGGCGACGCCCTGTGGGAACACGTCGGCCGGGAACCCTCGGGCAACCCCTTCAACTCCCTGGTGCAGCTCGAGTACGAGAACGGCATCCCGCGCAACCCGTTCATCAACGCGGGCGCCCTCGTCGTCACCGACCGCCTCCAGACCCGCACCGGGGACGCCTCCGGCGAACTGCTCGCCTTCCTGCGCGCCGAGAGCGGCAACCCCGGCCTCGACTTCGACCCGGAGGTGGCCGCCTCCGAGGCCGCGCACGGCGACCGCAACGCCGCCCTCGGCCACTTCATGGCCTCCTACGGCAACATCGACAACCCGGTGCCCGTCCTCCTCGACCAGTACTTCCGGCAGTGCTCGATCCGCGCCTCCTGCGCCGACCTCGCCCTCGCCACCGGGTTCCTGGCCCGCCACGGAGTGCGCGCCGACGGCACCCGGCTGCTCACCCGCAGCCAGGCCAAGCAGGTCAACGCGGTGATGCTGACCTGCGGCACCTACGACGCGGCGGGCGACTTCGCCTACCGGGTCGGACTGCCCGGCAAGAGCGGGGTGGGCGGCGGGATCATCGCCGTCGTGCCCGGCCGGTGCACGCTCTGCGTCTGGAGCCCGGGACTGGACGAACGCGGCAACTCGGTGTCCGGCGTGGCCGCCCTCGACCGGTTCACCACCCTCACCGGCCTGTCGGTGTTCTGACCTCGGGTCCGGCGGGAGGAACACGCGCCGGTCACCCGCGGGCCCCCGCCCGGAGGGCGCCACGTCGCCTCGCGGTCATCCGGCGTTGACACGCTTCCCGGGTGTTGGCCCCGGGTCTCTCCGTCGATCTCCGCCGCTGCCAGGTGCTCGGCCTGGCCGGAACCGCCTTCCTCGCCCTGGGCGGGGAGACGGCGGGCGCGCTCCCCGTGCGCGAACTCGCGGCCCCCGCGAACGCCCGCGCCGCCCTCGGACTCGTCGGCGTCTACTTCGGCGTCGTCCTGCTGATCGCCGCCTGGCTGCTGCTCGGCCGCCTGGTGCGCGGCAGCCGTCCGCCCACCCCGCGCGCCCTGCTGCTGGTCCTCGCCGTGTGGGCGGCCCCGCTGCTGCTGGCCCCGCCGCTGTTCAGCCGGGACGTCTACAGCTACCTCGCGCAGGGCGCCATGGTCGACGCCCACATCGACGTCTACACCCACGGCCCGTCCCGGCTCGGCGGACCGCTCGCCGAGGAGGTCGCCCCGCTCTGGCAGCACACCGGCGCCCCCTACGGCCCGGTCTTCCTCGCCGTCGCCCGCGGCCTCTCCGGGCTGACCCGCGGCGAACTCCCGGCCGGACTGGTCGGGATGCGGGTCGTCGCGCTCCTCGGGGTGGCCCTGATGGCCGCCGCGCTGCCCCGGCTGGCCCGGCACAGCGGCGCCGACCCGGCCGCCGCGCTCTGGCTCGGCGCCCTCAACCCGCTGGTGCTGCTGCACCTGGTCGCGGGCGCCCACAACGACGCGATCATGCTGGGCCTGCTCGGCGTCGGACTCGTCGCCGCGCTCGGCCGCCTGCCGTTCCTCGGCGCCGTCCTCGTCACGCTCGCCGCGCTGGTCAAGGCGCCGGCCGCGCTCGGGCTCGCCGCCGTGGTGCTGCTCCAGGTCAGGGCCGGACGCGGGCCGGTGCGGGCCACCGCGGGCACCCTCGCCGCCGCCGCGGCCACCACGGTCGCCGCGACCGCCGTCGCGGGCACCGGCTACGGCTGGATCGGCGCGCTCGACACCCCCGTCTCCCCGCAGAACTGGGCCCTCACCAGCCTCCTCGGCCGCGCCACCGGCGCCCTCCTCACCCACCTCGGCAGCGGCCTCGCCCCGCTCGCCGTCCCCGTCTGGCACCTGCTCGGCCTCGCCCTCACCGCCGTCCTCGTCGCGGCGATCTGGTGGCGGCTGCGCCCCCGGCCGGTCTACGCGCTCGGCCTCAGCCTCGCCGCCGTCGCCGCCTTCGGCCCGGCCGTGCGCCCCTGGTACGCGCTGTGGGGCCTGTTCCTGATCGCGGCGGCGGCCCCGACCGCGCCGGTGCGGCACCGGGTGGCCGCCGTCACCGGGGTGCTCGCCCTGGCGACCCTGCCGAGCGGCGGCCCCGCCGACACCGGGCAACTGGTCCTCGCGGTCTCCGGCGGTGCGCTGGCCGTGGTCGTCCTGTGGCAGGCCCACCAGGCGGCCCAGGCGCCGACGCTGGGACACACCGCGTGAACGGCCCGGGGACCGACCGGGGACGCCTGCTGCTCGCGCTCGTCCTCGCCGCGGCCGTCGCCGTCTTCACCGCGACCGTCCCGCTGCTGCGCGACTGGTTCGACCTGCGGGTCTACCACGGGGCCGTCGAGAGCTGGGCGCACCACGGCGGCCGCCTCTACGACTACCGGGTGCCCGGCACCGGGTACGGCTTCACCTACCCGCCGTTCGCCGCCGTCTGCATGCTGCCGATGGCGCTGGTCGGCCTGCGCACCGCGATCGTCCTCGCGCTGCTGCTCAACCTGGCGGCCCTGGCGCTCGTCGTGCACCTGCTCACCGACGGCGCGTGGCGGCGCTACGGCTGGTACGGCGTCGTCCTGGGCGCCTGCCCGCTGGCCCTGTTCGAGCCGCTGCGGGACACCTTCAGCTTCGGGCAGGTCAACATCCTGCTGCTGGCCCTGGTGCTGGTCGACGCCCGCCTGCTGCGGAGCGGACACAGCCGCTGGGCGGGCGCCGGGATCGGTCTGGCGGCGGCCGTGAAGCTGACCCCGGCCGTCTTCATCGCGCTGCTCCTGCTGACCGGCCGGCGGCGGGCGGCCGCCGTGGCGACGGGGGTGACGGCGGGCGCCACCGGGCTGGCCTTCCTGGTGGCGCCCGACGCCTCGCGCTTCTACTGGACCCGCGCGCTGTGGGACACCGACCGGGTGGGACGGCTCGACTACGTCTCCAACCAGTCCCTCCAGGGCATCCTGGCCCGCCTCGGGATCGAGGACCGCGCGGTCTGGGCCGCGGCGGTGCTGCTGGTGCTGGCCGTGTGGGCGGTGCGGGTGCGGCGGGCGGCGGCCGCGCACGACACCCCGGCGGCGTTCGCGCTGACCGGCCTGGTCGCCTGCCTGGTCAGCCCGATCACCTGGGTGCACCACCTGGTGTGGCTGCTGCCGTCGTTCGCCGTGCTGTACCGCGCGGGGCGCCCGCGCGCGGCGGGCGCCCTGTACGCGGTGCTGTGCACCAGCGTGGTGTGGCTCTGGTTCGACGACGCCTCCGGGATCGGCGGCTTCCTCGGCGCCAACACCTACACCTGGATCACGCTCGGGCTGCTGCTGTGGCTGCCCGTCGGTCACTCCTCGTCCCGGCGCCCGCCCCTGACCCGGGTCACCACCGCCACCAGCAGCGCGCCGAGCGCCGCCGCGCCGGAGACCGCAGCCGTCTCCGCCCACCGGGTGCCGCCCGCGGGGGCGGCGGACGCGGGGACCGGACGCGGCTCGGGGCGGGACGGCGGCGCGGGCCGCAGGGCGTCGAGCGAGCCGACGGGGTCGACCCGCCCGGCCGCGTCGAACCCCCAGTCGAGCAGCTCGCGCGCCTCGTCGTAGACCGCGAAGCCGCCGCCCGCCTGGGGGTTCATCACCGTGACGACGAGGGTCCTGCCGCCGTGCCGCGCGGCGGCGACCAGCGTGTTCCCCGCGTTGCTGGTGTAGCCGTTCTTGACGCCGATCAGACCGGGGTACGCGGCGACCCCGTCGGCGCCGGTCAGCAGCCGGTTGGTGTTCTGGATCTCGACCGACCAGCCGTCCTCGGGGAACAGGGCGTCGGCGGTCCCGCAGTACCGGGCGAAGTCGGGGTTGCGCAGCCCCGCCCGCCCGAACACGGCGAGGTCGTACGCCGAGGAGACCTGGCCCGGGGTGTCGTAGCCGTCGGGGGAGAGCACATGGGTGTCGCGGGCGCCCAGGGCGCGGGCCTTGGTCCGCATCTGCGTGGCGGTGGCCTCCCAGCCGCCGTTGAGCGCGGCCAGGACGTGCACGGCGTCGTTGCCCGAGTTGAGGAAGACGCCCCGCCACAGGTCGGCCACCTGGTAGCTGTGCCCCTCGGAGACACCGACCAGGCTGGAGCCGGGCCCGATGTCGGACAGCTCGTCCTCGGTGACCGTGTGACGCAGGTTGCCGGGCAGCACCGGGAGCACGGTGAGCGCGAACAGGGTCTTCAGGGTGCTCGCCGGGGGGAGCTTGCGGTGCGCCTCGTGCGCGCCCAGCACCTCCCCGCTGCGGGCGTCGGCCACCACCCAGGAGAGCGCGGAGACGTCCGGCACCGGGGGCGCGCCGCGGCGGGGTCTGACCTGGACGCCGTCCTCGTAGAGCAGGGCCGGTGCCGGGGTCGCCGCCCGCGGCCCGCCGGGCGTATCGGTGCCGGGGTCGGCGGACGCGGTGGCGGGTGCGAACGCCAGCAGGCCCGTCACACAGAGCGCGCAGGTCGACGCCATCGCCCGGGAAGAGAATCCGATAGTCATACCGCAAACGTAGGAATGGACCCGCCGTTCGGGGCGCTGCCCCGGCCGATACGCGGCACGCGAGCACCCGGATGCCGCAGCGGCACCGCGGTCACGCGCGGCGCGGGGACGCGGGGAGGGGGCACCGGGCGGAAGGGGCGCCACCCGTGTCACGGGGCGCCACGAGGAGACCGGGGGCGCGGTGGCCGGGTCAGCCGGTGGGCGTGGGCACGGGGGCGCGGTGCGCGGGTCGGCCGGGCGCTAGGGGGGTGCGGTGCGCGTGGGCACGGGGGTGTGGTGCGCGGGTCGGCCCGGCGGTAGGGGGTGTGCGGTGGGCGGTTAGGCGGTGGGCGCGGGAATGCGGTGCGCGGGTCAGCCGGTGGGCAGGGTCGGCTGGACCCGGCGCAGGAAGGCCGCGTTGTCCGGGGTCTCCCGCAGCCGCTCCAGCAGCGTCTCGACGCCCGACTGCCCGTCACGGGTCTGGAGGGCACGGCGCAGCCCGCGCACGGCCGTCGACTCGGCCGGGGAGAGCAGCAGTTCCTCGCGCCGGGTGCCGGACGCGACGACGTCGACGGCGGGGAAGACCCGGCGGGAGGCGAGGTCGCGGGTGAGCCGCAGCTCCATGTTGCCGGTGCTCTTGAGCTCCTCGAAGTAGAAGTCGTCGGCGCGGGAGCCGGTCTCCACCAGGGCGGTGGCGAGGATGGTGAGGGAGCCGCCCTCCTCGGCGAGCCGGGCGGCGCCGAAGAACCGCTTGGGGCCGATCAGCGCCGTCGCGTCGACACCGCCGCTGAGGGTGCGGCCGCCGGCCGCCGCCGTGTTGTTGTGCGCCCGGCACAGCCGGGTCAGGGAGTCCAGCAGGACGACGACGTCCTCACCGGCCTCGACGAGCCGCTTGGCCCGCTCGATGACCAGCTCGGCGAGGGCGATGTGCTGCTTGGGGGCCCGGTCGAAGGTCGAGGCGTACACCTCGCCGCGCACCGAGCGCCGCATCTCGGTGACCTCCTCGGGACGTTCGTCGAGGAGCACCACCATCAGCCGGCACTCGGGGTGGTTCCCGGCGACGGCCGCGGCGATCTGCTGGAGCAGCACGGTCTTGCCGGTCTTGGGCGGAGCGACGATCAGGCCGCGCTGGCCCTTGCCGACCGGGGCGATCAGGTCGGTGACCCGCCCGGTCAGCCCGGCCCCGGGGTGTTCGAGGCGCAGCCGCTCCCTGGGGTGCAGCGGGGTGAGGTCGCGGAAGTCGCGCCGGGCGCGGAGTTCGGCGGGGGCGCGCCCGTTGACGCGGGCGATGTCGGTCAGGGCGCGCCGGTCACCGCGCACCCCGTCCACGAGGTCGCCCCTGCGCAGTCCGTGACGACGGATCAGCGCGGGGGAGACGGCCGGGTCGGCGGGGGTGGGGTGGAGGTCGGCGGCGCGCAGGTGGCCCTTGCCCGACGCGTCGATGTCCAGGACACCGGTGACGATCCGGGGGGTCTGTTCCCGCTGCGCGGGAGGGTGTTCGAGGGTGGTGGTCATGAGGATCGGTCCTTTCACGGACGGACGGCACGAGACGTGCGGAAGGAAGGGAGTGAGCCGCGGGAGGAAGGCGGTGTGCGCCTTCGGCGGCGGAGAGGCAGCGCCCCGGGGTACGACGGTGCCGTACCGGTCGTGAGGCGATGCGGTGGGCCGGGGCCTGCCGGAAGTGGCGGCCGTGCGGCTCGGAGAGAGGAACTGGCACCGGCGCCCTCAAGCGGGGCGTACACAAGTGCTGCGGTGACTGTACCACGAACGGATCGCTGCGGGCGAGAGGCGCGCGACGACGGGCTGCGCCGTCACTCTGTCCCTCGCGGGCGGTCCCGGACGTTCCTGTCGGGGTCACGCCCGCACCGGGCCGGGTATTCCGCCCGCGCCGGTCCGCCGCGTCCCGGTTCCGCGGGTGTGCCGTGGGCAGGATGGGGGCGCAGGCGGACGCGGAACCGCCGTCGTCCCGGGACCGGCCGACCCTGCCGACGGCCGCGTCCCCGTCCCGTCCGGCCGCCGGGAGCGCCCATGACCACCCCCCTTCACCGACTCGACCCGGCGGGCGGCTGCCCGCACGCCGCCAACGCCCGGATGCTCGCCGAGGGGCCGGTCGCCGCCGTCGTCCTGCCCGGTGGGGTCGAGGGGGCGGCCGTCCTCGGGCACGACACGCTCAGGGAGTTCCTCGCGCACCCGGACGTCGCCAAGGACGCCCGGCACTTCACGGCGCTGGCCGAGGGGCGCGTCCCCGAGGGGTGGCCGCTGGCGGCCTTCGCGGCGGTGCGGGGCATGACGACCGCGGACGGCGCCGACCACCGGCGGCTGCGGTCCCTCGTCAGCCGGGCGTTCACCGCCCGCCGGGTCGAGGAACTGCGCCCGCGCGTGCGGGAGTTGACGGATTCGCTGCTCGACGGCCTGGAGCGGGCCGCCGAGGGGGAGGAGCACGTGGTCGATCTGCGGCGGCACTTCGCGCTGCCGCTGCCGATGGGCGTGATCGGTGAGCTGTTCGGGGTCGGCGCCGACCACCGCGACCTGCTCCACGACCTCTCCAGCCAGGTCGTGGCCACCGACATCACGCCCGAGCGGTCGATCGCCGCCAACCGGGAGCTGATCGAGACCCTCACCGCCTTCGCCGCCGCCAAGGCCGCGGACCCCGGCGACGACCTCACCAGCGCCCTGCTCGCCGCCCACGACGAGGACGGCGACCGGCTCAGCCACGCCGAACTGATCGGCACCCTCGTCCTGATGGTCATCGCCGGGCACGAGACCACCCTGAACCTGATCGTCAACGCGGTCCGCGCGCTGTGCGCCCACCGCGACCAGCTCGACCTGGTCAGGGCGGGCGGCGCCGACTGGGGCGACGTGATGGAGGAGACGCTGCGCTGGGACGCGCCGGTCAGCTACTTCCCGTTCCGCTACCCGGTGCGGGACCTGACGGTCGGCGGGACCCTGATCCCGGCGGGCACACCGGTGCTGGCCGGGTACTCCGCCGCCGGACGCGACCGTGCCGCGCACGGCCGGGACGCCGACCGCTTCGACGTCGGCAGGCCCCGGCGCCCGGACGCCGTCCGCACCCTCTCGCTCGGCCACGGCGCCCACTACTGCCTGGGCGCCCCGCTCGCCCGGATCGAGGTGACGACCGCCCTGAGCGGCCTGTTCGCCCGCTTCCCCGACCTGGACCTCGCGGTGCCCGAGGACCGGCTCACCCGGTCGGCCAGCTTCGTCGGCAACGGCGTCCGCGCCCTGCCGGTGCGGCTGCGCGGCTGACCGCGCCCTCCCGCCGGACACGGGAGGGCGCGGCCTGCCCGGCGGCGGTCCGTCAGGCAGGCGACGCCCGGACGGACCGCCCCGGCCTCAGCAGTAGAGGTTCGCGCCCGGTGCGACGCCGAGGATCTGGGCGAAGCGCTGGTAGGCGTCGACGCGGCTCTGCACCTGCGCGGGGTTGCGGCCGTCGCATTCGAGGGAGCCGTTGATGGAGCGGATCGTCTGGCCGAACCCGGCGCCGCCCACCATCGCGTTGTGGGGCGTCATGGTGCCGGGGCCGGACTGGGTGTTCCAGTACCACAGGCCGGTCCGCCAGGCGACGGAGGCGTTGTTCTCCACCTGCCAGGGGTTGTTGAGCAGGTCGATGCCGAGCGCGTCGCCCGCCGCCTTGTAGTTGAAGTTCCAGCTGAGCTGGATGGGCCCGCGCCCGTAGTACGCGGACTGGCCCGCCGGGCAGCCGTAGGGCTGTGACGTGTCGCAGTAGTGCGGGTAGTTGGCGGTGTTCTGCTCGACGACGTAGACGAGTCCGCCGGTCTCGTGGTTGACGTTGGCGAGGAAGGCCGCGGCCTCCTGCCTGCGCACGGTGTCGCTGCCCGTGGTGGCGAAGCCGGGGTAGGAGCTGAGCGCGGCGGTCAGACCGCTGTACGAGTAGAAGGAGTTGCGGCCCGGGAACATCTGGTTGAACTGCGCCTCGCTCACCACGAAGCCGGACGGGGTGCCGCCGCCCCCGCCGCTCGCGGGCGCGTTCCACTTCTGGTTGGCGGTGCCCGCGCAGGTCCAGATCTGCAGCCGGGTGCCGTTGGCGCTGTTGTTGTCGCGCACGTCCAGGCACTTGTTCGCGGCCGGGTTCACGATGTCGCGGGCGCCGCTGACCACCCACTGCTGGTTGCTGCCGCCCGAGCAGTCCCAGAGCTGGACGGCGGCTCCGTCGCCGGTGCTCCGGTCGACGATGTCCAGGCACTTGCCGAGCGCCCGCAGGGTGCCGTCACCGGGGTTGGACCAGATCTGCGCGGCGGTGCCGTTGCAGTCGTAGAGCTGGACGGCGGTGCCGTTGGCGCTGTTCGCGGCGGCGACGTCGACGCACTTGCCGGCGAGCCCGCTGATCTGCCCGTCGGCCGCGCTCGCGGGCGTCACGGTCAGGAGCGCGGTGAGGAGGGCGGTGAGCACGGCGGCGACGGCGAACCGTCTGGAGCGGATCCGGCGGAGGCGAGGGGTGGACATCACAGACGTCACTCCTTGGGGCGCGGGGGGCTGGTGGGGGGTGCGCGGGTCGGTCAACACCGCCTGACCCAGGGGGTGTTGACGATCGCGGCAGGCGTGAGGGACCTTCCGGCCCCTCTGGTCCAGACCATGGCAGGTGCCGGTCAGACACGTCAACAGCCCAGGCCCCTGACACCGTTGATGGCCGAAAGGGCCCGACCCCTCCCACCGGCCGGACCTTCCCGCGGGATCGCGCCCCTGTCGCCCCGGGCCGCGCGCCCGGACTCGCGCGCGACCGTCCGACCCCCGGCCGGGAAGCCCCGGTTCCGGGCCGGTCCGCCCAAGAGGTCGGACCACTGGGCCCGTCCGGTCGCCGGACTCACGCCGTGCCGCTGCGCTCCGCCTCCGCCGCGATCTGCTCGAACTGCGCGCCCATCGCCTCCGCCAGCGCCTGCGCGGCCGACAACGGGCGGACCATCACGGTGAGTTCGTCGATCAGACCGTTCTCGTCGAGGTGGATGAAGTCGCAGCCGGACAGCTCCCGGCCGCCGACCCTGGTCCGGAAGACCAGCGCGTGGTCGCGGCCGTCGGCGCCCGCCAGTTCGCGCTCGTACCGGAAGTCCTCGAAGACCCGCACGACCCCGCGCAGGATCGCCGCGGTGATCGCCTTGCCCGGGTACGGCTTGAACACGACGGGGCTGGTGAAGACGACGTCCTCGGCCAGCAGCGCCTCGACGGCGTCGAGATCACCGGCCTCGACCGCCTCGCGGAACGCGCGCATCTGCTCACCTCACGGGATGGGGAACGGAAACCTTGATAGTCAACTAATTGACTAGGTGGGGAGGAGCATATCCAGACCCCCGGTGACTGTCACGCGCCCCCCCCGGGTCCGTCCCTTCGCCTACGCTCGGGCGGGTGTTCAGTCCCGAAGGCCCCAGCCTGCGTGAACTCGCCGTCCAGGCGCTGTCCTCCGTCGAGCGCGGTTACGACCTGCTCGCCCCGAAGTTCGACCACACGCCGTTCCGCACCCCCGACTCCGTGCTCGACGCGGTCGCGGCGGCGCTGCGGCGCACCGGCCCGCACGGCGACGGGCTCGACCTGTGCTGCGGCACGGGCGCCGGACGCCCGGTGCTCGACGCGGTCTGCCGGGGCACGGTCACCGGGGTCGACTTCAGCGCCGGGATGCTGGACGTGGCCCGCCGCGCAGCCCCGGACACCTCCTGGGTCCGCGCCGACGCCCGTCGACTGCCCTTCCGCGGCGGCGCCTTCGACCTGGTGGTCAGCTTCGGGGCGTTCGGCCACTTCCTGCCCCGGGAACTGCCCGGCCTCTTCGCCCAGGTGCACTCCGTGCTGCGGCCGGGCGGCACCTTCGCCTTCCCCGTCCTGGCGCCGCCCGGTCCGGCCTCCCCGCTCCACTGGGCGCTGCTCGGCTTCGACGCCGGGATGCGGCTGCGCAACGCCGTGTGGCGCCCGCCGTTCGTCATGTACTACCGGGCGTTCCGGCCCGGCGAGGTCCGCGGCGCGCTCCGGCGGGCCGGTTTCGCGGTGGGGTCGACGCCCCTCACCGAACTCGGCCGCCGCCGGGACGGCAGCCCCCGGGCCCGCCTGGTCACGGCGCGCAAGGAGGCGGTTCAGCCCGCGGCGGGCAGCGTGAACTCGTAGACCAGCACGTCCTGCCGGACGTCCACCAGCAGGTCGGTGATCTCCAGCGGGCGCTCGTACTGGTCGTGCACCCGCCGGGTGACCCGGACCGAGGGCGCGTCCGGGAGCCGGGTGATGGAGTCCCGGTGGTGCAGGGTCAGGCCCGCCCTGCGCATCCAGTCGTAGGCCAGCCGCAGTTGGGCCGGTGCGGTGCCGTCGGCGCGGTCCCGGAGGCGGGCCAGCTCCGCGACCTCGGAGAGCGCGACCGGGGAGAACGACGTCAGCGCGGTCCGCAGGTCCCTCCCGTCCGCGCCCGCCGACTCGTACCGGTGCACCAGCGTCGGCCGGTGCGGGGCCAGTCCGAGCGCCCGCGCGTGCTCGGGCGGCGGGGTCTCCCAGGCGACCGTGGCCCGGTCGGCGGGCCCGGGTTCGACGTTCCTCGACCCCAGCGGGAAGGTGACGGCGGACGGGGTCCGCGCCGCCGCCCCCGGCAGGGCGACCTGGGTGCCACGCCGGTCGGTGACCACCCGTCCGTCCCGGCGCAGCACTTCGAGGGCCTGCCGCACGGTCTCCCTGCTCACCCCGTACTGTCGGGCCAACCGGCGCTCGCTGGGCAGCCGTTGGCCCGGCTCGGTGACGCCCGAGCGCAGCTCGTCGAGGAGTTCGCCGGCCACGCGCCAGTACAACGGCTCCTCCGCCGGGGACGGTCGGTCGTGCGGGGTGGTGCGGGCCATGCCGCGCCTCCTGATCGGTGACAGGGGGTAGCCGTGCGGGCTCATTGCGCCACCAGGTCTACAGTGGTCTAAACCGCGAGGGGAAGGGCGGCCGCCCGGTTCGGCCGAAACCGCACCGCGCGGCCGACGATCACCGGCCGCCCCCGCCGCCGCTCAGGCGTAGGCCCGCAGCCAGCGCATCTTCGCCGCCTCCTGGAACGGGCCGCCGCCCTCGTGGTCGTTGAAGTCGTACACCTCGATCGCCTTGTCCTCGTGGGCCCAGGCGTTGAAGGCCGCGTAGACCGTGGACGGCGGGCAGGTCTGGTCCTCCAGGGCGGTGGAGAACAGCGCGGGCGCCGTGCCCCGGGACGCGAAGTGCACGCCGTCGAAGTAGGCGAGGGTGCGCAGCGCGTCGGCGGCGCGGCCCCGGTGCGTCTTGAGGAACAGGCCGATCTCGCGGTACGGGTGACGGTCCGTCAGGACCGTGGCGCGCGGGAAGTCGCACAGGAACGGCACGTCGGGCGCGACCGCCACCAGGTCGGGCACCAGTCCGCCGACGGCGAGGGTGATGCCGCCGCCCTGGCTCGCGCCCAGCACCACCGTGCGGGAGGCGTCGGTCGCCGGGTGCGAGCGGGCCGCCTCCACCGCGCGCACGCCGTCGGTGAACACCCGGCGGTAGTAGTAGTTCTCCGGCGCGTCCAGGCCCCGCGTCATGAACCCGGGGTAGGAGGGCGCGCCGCCCACCGGGTCGGCGGTGCCGCCGCCCGCGCCCCAGGCGCTGCCCTGGCCCCGGGTGTCCATCAGGAAGTGGGCGCGGCCGGTGGACGCCCACAGCAGGTGCTCGTGGGCCAGCCCGCGCCCGCCGCCGTACCCGACGAACTCCACCACCAGCGGCAGCGGCCCCCCGGCGTTCGCGGGCAGGGTCAGCCAGCCCTTCACCGGGTGTCCGCCGAACCCGTTGAACGTCACGTCGAACACGTCCACGGTGGTCAGCCCGGTGTCCACCGGTTCGAAGCGGGCGTCCAGGTCGTGCGCGCGGGTCTCCGCCAGCGTCGTCGACCAGAAGGCGTCGAAGTCGTCGGGCGCGGCGGAGTCGCTGCGGTACGCGCGGAGTTCGTCGAGGGACAGGTCGAACAGGGCCATCGAGGACCGCCTTTGTGAAGGGACCGTGCGGGTGATCACACCGTACGGGGGTGGTCCTACCACTCGCCAGGTCCCCCGGTCACCTCACAGGCGCCGCTGCCGCCACTCCGGTTCGGTCCTGGCCCAGTCCCGCTCCCACTCGGCCATCCGGTGCCGGGTGGCGGTACGGCGCACCACGGCGCTGCCGAGCAGGACCACGGCGGCCGTGCCGCCCGCCGCGCAGGAGCCCATGGTGACCGCGTGCTGCCAGACGGCCGTGGCGCCCGGCGGCGCCGGGACGGACCGGCCGCGGGCGTCGAGCCAGACCTCCACCGTCGAGCCCTGCCGGACCGTCGGCGGGACGAGCGCCGTGGTGGTGTGCCGCCCCGAACCCGGCTCCGTCCAGCGGACCGTCGCCCGGTAGCCGCTGCCGTCCCCGGTGCCCACGCCCGGCTGGGTGGCCGCGTCCATGCCGACCACCTCGGCGCGCACCTCGTGCAGCCTGGCCCGCTGGGTCGCGGCGACCGTGTGCGCGTAGTCGTGCGCCCACCACCCGGTCAGCACGCCGGCCAGCGGAGCCCCGAGCACCAGCAGCACCGCCACCAGGAGCGCCGTCCACGCCTCGACGACGTCCGAGTGGCGCCGCAGCGGGTTCTGCCGCCAGCGCCAGCCGCGCACCCGGGTCCGCATGCCGACCTCCTCGCCTCAGCGATGCCGGAAGGGGCCGATGTGTCTCCGGGTCCCATTGTCGCTCCGCACCGACCGGACGTGCGACTCCGGCGGTCCCCGCACGTCAGACCGGCTCCGCCCGCGAATGTCACGCCGGTGTGAACTGTCCCGGGCCCGGGAATAGCCGCACGCCGATCCTCCTTGCCCGGAGAGGACCGGACCGGTGCCCGTACCACCGGATCCCGGGCGGAAGCGAAGGAGAGTGGCGACCATGCCGAAGGCGTACGTGTTCACCCGCTACGGCGGACCGGAGACCGAGGCCCTGGTGGAGGTGGAGCGGCCCGTTCCGGGGCCCGGCCAGGTGCTGGTCGCGGTCCGCGCCGCGGGCGTGAACCCCGTCGACTGGAAGCAGCGCACCGGATACCGGCGCCCCGGGGAGACCGGCGAGGCCGTCTTCCCCGCCGTCTTCGGCAACGAGGTCTCCGGGGTCGTCGAGGAGACGGGCGAGGGCGTGAGCACGCCCGCCGTCGGCGACGCCGTCTTCGGGCGCCCCGTCGAGGGCGGCTACTCCACCTACGCGCTGCTGTCGACCGACCTGATCGCCGAGAAGCCCGCCACCGTCTCCTTCGCCGACGCCGCCACCCTCCCGGTCGCGGGCGTCACCGCCTGGGAGGGCGTCCGGCAGATCGGCCTGGAACCCGGCGGCACCCTGCTGGTGACGGGCGCGGGCGGCGGCGTCGGCGTGGCCGCCGTGCAGATCGCGCGCTCCCTCGGACTGCGGGTGCTAGGAGTGGCCGGCGAGGCCAAGCGGGAGCTGGTGGAGTCCCTCGGCGCCACCCACGTGGCCTCGGGCCCCGGCTGGACCGACCGGGTGCCGGGCACCGTGGACGGCGTCTACGACCTGGTCGGGGGCGAGGTCCTGGCCGAGGCGGCGACCCTGCTCACCGACCGGAGCAGGCTGGTCACCGCGGGCGCGCCGCAGGCGGAGGCCGAACGGCTCGGCGGCGCCCGGGTGGCGCCGAGCCGCACCTCCGCGCGCCTGGCCGCCGTCGCCGCCCTCGTGGCCGGCGGCGACCTGGACCCGCACGTCACGGACACCTTCCCGCTGGAGCGCGCCGCCGAGGCACTGCGCACCGTCGAGGAGGGCCACGCCCGCGGCAAGATCGTGATCGAGGTCGCCGGATGAGCCGCGAGGCACCGCACCCGCTCGACAACCCCGCCCTCTCCTCCCTGACCGGCCCGCACGCGCACTTCGCCGAACGGCACCGGCGCATCCTGCGCTACCCCGTCGACGTCACCCCGTGGATCGCCCTGCCCGACGACCCCGGCCCCGACGACTGGGCCGACCTCGCCGCGCTCACCGGACCGGGCGCCGAGGTCCCGCTGCTCGGCTTCAACGGCACGGTCCCGCCCGACTGGGAGATCGTCTTCCACCTCGACGGCGTCCAGCTCGTCGACGACGGCCTGGTCGCCGCCCCCGAACCGGAGGCCGTCCGGCTCGGCCCCGCCGACGTGCCCGAGATGCTGGACCTGGTCGCCCGCACCCAGCCGGGCCCCTTCCTGCCGCGCACCGTCGAACTCGGCACCTACCTGGGCGTCCGCCGCGAGGGCGCCCTCGTCGCCATGGCGGGGGAGCGGCTGCATCCGCCGGGGTGGACGGAGATCAGCGCCGTCTGCACCGATCCCGCCTACCGCGGCGAGGGCCTCGCCACCCGGCTGATCCGCGCCGTCGGGCACGGCATCAGGGAACGCGGCGAGACGCCGTTCCTGCACACCGGCGCGGGCAACACCACCGCCGTCCGCCTCTACGAGGCGCTCGGCTTCCGGCTGCGCCGCACCACGGCCTTCCTCGCCGCCCGCGCCCCCGAGCACCTCACGGAGGAGAGGACGGCGGTACCGGTCGGCTAGGGCGCCCTTGTCCCTCTCCTTCCCCCGGCGGACGCTCCACCGGGGGGAGAGGGGACCGGTGGTCCGGCGCTCAGAACATCGCGGAGCCGCGCTCGTCGGGCGCGGCGAGGGCGTCCGGGCGGGTGTTGTAGCGCACCAGGTACCCCGCGAACCGCTCCAGGTCGTCCGCGGGCCACTGCGCGAGCCGCTCCCGGAACGCCGCCCGGCGGCTCTCCGTGACCTGCGCGAGGATGCGCCGCCCCGCGCCGGTGAGCTGGAGGACCTGCACCCGGTGGTCCCCGGCGTCCTGGCGCCGCTCGACGAGACCGGCCCGCTCCAGCGCCGTCACCTGGCGGCTGACCGTGGACTTGTCCAGCGCGTAGTGCGCGGCCAGGTCGGTGGCCCGGCAGCCGCCGCTCTCCTCCAGGTGCCCGAGCAGCGTGTACGACACGAGCGACAGCTCCGGATGCATCCGCCCCGCCGAGGCACGGGCCCGCCGGGCGAACACCGTCATCTCGCGCTGGATGACCTCCACGGCATCGGCTGCGTCCACCCCGACCTCCCTCGCTCACCTGGTTGCACACTACAACTCGCACCGCCGATCGCCCCGCCGAGGGCCGTTGGGGTACCGTGACGCCGTCCGGTCGCGGAACGTCCCGGCCGTCGCCCACCGAGGAGGTGAGACCCATTACCGCTCAGTCAGGTCGGGTGCTCTCCCCTCCCGTCCCGCCGGACCACCGCCGCCGGTGACCACGAGAGCGCCCTTCGGCTCCCGAAAGGCTCTCGTCTCCCATGTCCCACCACCGTCCCGCGCCCCTCACCCCTGACCAGGTCGTCGCCGCGCTGCGCGCCGCCGGCTGCGTCTTCGCCGAGGACGAGGCCCGGCTCATCCTCTCCGCGGCCCGCACCCCCGCCGAACTGACCGGCCTGGTCGAGCGCAGGGTCGCCGGTCACCCCCTCGAACTCGTCGTCGGCTGGGCCCAGTTCAGGGGGCTGCGGATAGCCGTCGAACCCGGTGTCTTCGTCCCGCGCCGCCGCACCGAGTTCCTCGTCGAACGGGCCCTCGCGCACGCGCCGGACGCCTCCGTCGTCGTGGACCTGTGCTGCGGCTCGGGCGCGGTCGGCGCGGCCCTCGCCGACGCGCTCGGCGACGGCGTCGAACTGCACGCCGCCGACATCGACCCGGCCGCCGTGCGCTGCGCCCGCCGCAACGTCGCCGCCGCCCGCGGACACGTCCACACCGGCGACCTCTTCGACCCGCTGCCCGCCCGGCTGCGCGGGCGCGTCGACCTCCTCGCCGCCAACGTGCCCTACGTCCCGACCGGCGAGGTCGGCCTGCTCCCGGCCGAGGCCCGCGACCACGAACCGCTGGTCGCCCTGGACGGCGGCCCCGACGGGCTCGACGTGCTGCGCCGGGTGGCCGCGGCGGCGTCCCACTGGCTCGCGCCGGGCGGCTGCCTGCTGGTGGAGACCAGCGAACGCCAGGCCGCCGCGGCCCTGGCCGTGTTCACCGGCGCGGGCCTGGACGCGGCGCTCGCAACCGACGAGGAGCGGTACGCCCACGTGGTGCTCGGCGTGCGGCCGTGAGCCCGCTCAGTCCGCCGCCCGCACCCGCGCGATGAGCAGGGCGACGTCGTCGGAGTCGTCCGGCTGGTGGAGCGTGCGCAGGAGCAGGTCGCACGTCTCCTCCAGCGGCACGTCGGGCCCCTCCAGCAGGGCGAGCAGCGCGTCCAGCCGCTCGTCGAGGGGCTGGCCGCGCCGCTCCACCAGACCGTCGGTGTAGAACACGACGCGGTCGCCCGGCACCAAGTCGACCGTGGTGGTCGAGAACTCCACCCCGCCCACCCCCAGCGGCCCCCCGGTGGGCAGTTCGAGCAGCTCGGGCGGGCACCCCGGACGCAGCCGCACCGGCGGCAGATGCCCGGCGTTGGCGATCCGGCACTGCCCCGCGCCCGGATCGTGGACGGCGTACACGCACGTCGCGATGGACTGGTCGGCGTCGGCGCCGCTGCGGTCGAGGTGGGCCAGCAGCCGGGCCGGATCGAGATCGAGGGCGGCCAGCGTGTTGGTCGCGGTGCGCAGTCTGCCCATGGTGGCCGCCGCGTCCACGCCGCTGCCCATCACGTCGCCGACGACCAGCGCCGTCTTGCCGCCGTCCAGCGGGATCACGTCGAACCAGTCCCCGCCGACCTCGCTGGTGGCGCCCGCGGGCTGGTAGCGCGAGGACACCTCCAGGCCGCCGGTCACCGCCGGATGACTGGGCAGCATGCTGCGCTGGAGCGTGAGGGCGGCGTCCCGGGCGTTCTGGTACCAGCGGGCGTTGTCGATCTGCACCGCCGCCCGCGCCGCCAACTCCCGTGCCAGCAGCACGTCGTCGGCGCTGAACGGCAGCGGGTTGCCGGTCCGCTTCAGATCCAGGGCGCCCAGCACCTCGCCGCGCGCCGTCAACGGGACGGCGAGATAGGAGTGGACGCCCGCGCGGGCCAGCAGCCCGGCCGCCTCGGGGGAGCGGGCGATGCGCGGCAGGTCGGCCTCCGTCACCTCCGCGACCAGGACCACCTCCCCGGTCCGCACGCACTCGGTGACCAGCCGGTCCGGGCCGTACCCGGCGACCTGCCCCGGCGGGTCGGCGGCCAGCAGCGCCTGCGGCGCGTCCCGCCCCCGCACGGCCAGCGCCCGCATCCGCGCCGGTTCCCCGGGCCCGAGGCGGCTGCGCCTGCCCTCGACCACCGCCTCCAGCAGGTCGACGGCGGCCACGTCCGCCAGCTCCGGCACCGCGACGTCCGCCAACTCGTCGGCCGTGCGGTCCAGTTCGAGGGTGGTGCCGATCCGCGCCGAGGCGTCCGCGATCAGCGCGAGTCGCCGCCGGGCGGCCTCCGCCTCGATGCCCGCCCGGTGCTCCTCGGTCACGTCCACCACCGAACCGGCCACGCCGAGCACCCGCCCCGCCGCGTCCTCCAGGCGGTACAGCGAGATCGCCCAGGCACGGTCCTCGTCCGGCGCCGCCGGGGTCCGGCCGAGGGTGCGCCGGTCGACGAGCGGGCGGCCGGTCTCCAGCACCTGGCGGGCCGCCGCCTCCACCGCGTCCACCTCGACGTCCGGCAGCACCTCGCGCAGCGGCCGTCCGATGTGGTCCTCCGCCGGGACACCGTTGAGCCGTTCGAGCGCCGGGTTGACGGAGACGTACCGCAGGTCGGTGTCCAGGACGGCGAGCCCGATCGGGGACTGCGCGATCATCCGGGTGGAGAGGGCCACGTCCCGTTCGAGACGGCGCACCGTGCCGAGGTCGGCGCAGAGGCCGAGCGCGTACACGGCGCCGCCCTCGTCCAGCAGGCGCATGTTGCGGAACTCCACCAGGCGGGTGCCGCCGTCCTTGTGCCGGATCGGGAAGGCCCCCGCCCAGCTCCGGCCGGTGGCCAGGACGTCCGCGAACAGCTTCACCACCAGGTCGAGATGGTGCTCGTGGACCATGATCGTGGCCGCGTACCGGCCCAGCGCCTCCGCCGCCGAGTAGCCGAACAGCTCCTCGGCCCGCGGGCTCCACAGCACGATGTGCCCCCGGGCGTCCAGCAGCACCGAGGCCACGCCGAGCACGTCCAGCAGCCCGCTCGGACCGACCGGCTCCTCGTCGCCGGTCACCGGGAACCCGGGTGGACCCATGGCACGCACCGCCTTCGCCGTCGCACGCGGCGTCCCCCGTGCCGACTCCCCAGTTCTACCGCGCGCACGAGTTCGTGTGACGATCCCGACGCTCTCCTCCACCATCCCTCAACATGGCCGGATCTGTCCGGTGAAGCGGTGACCGTGTGACGGGGCGTACAGGATCCGCGACCCCCGGGGTCGGCCCGGCCGACGGCCGCCGTTTCGATATTGGTCTGTACATGGCTACGCGCCCCGGTCAGACTGTCCGCCGAGCACGCTTCCCCCCCCACGCACCACGGAGGTTCCTCCCATGGCCCCGCGCGCCCGGCAACGTTGTCACGCGACCCTCACCGCCCTGCTCGCCCTCGCCACGGCGGCCGTCCTCTCCGCCGCGCCGCCCGCCGCCGCGGCCGACACCTGGACCGAGGTCGGCTCCGACCGCGCCGACCCGCTCACCGAGAGCCAGGGCCTGGCCTCGATCGAGGTCCCCGCCAACAGCGCCAACCGCTACACCGGCATCGGCACCATCCCGATCTCCGTCTCCAGCCGGGGCTGGAACCACGTCGGCGACCCCGACGCCTCCTACGACGGCCACTACATCGAGCCGTACCAGGCCGACTCGGGCACCGCCAAGATGTACCGGGTGCAGGCGCCCGGCGGCGCCTGGTCGGAGTACGTCCACACGCTCAGTCCCGGCGAGGCCCTCAACAACTCCTGGGTCGCCGTCTCGCCCGACGGGCAGTGGATGCTCTCCGGCGAGTACGGCACCATGACCCGCTTCCTGGTCTTCCCGACCCCCGGCGTCAACCCCGCCACGTCCCCCTCGGCGAACCTCCCGCAGGTCGCCACCGTCCAGCTCGACCACGCCGTGCGGGACGTCCAGGGCTGCGACTTCTCCAGCGCCACCACCCTCCTCTGCTCCTCCGACGACCCCGAGGGCAGCCTCTTCGGCGTCACCAAGCCGCTGCTCCAGGTCGACCTGTCGGCCGCGCCGAACGGGACCTCGAACGTTTCCGGCCATGTCAGCGCCCTGCGCCAGATCCCGCTGCGCAGCTCCTGCTCGGGCAGCTTCGAGGCCGAGGGCATCGACTACGACCGCCGCACGGGCACCCTGCGCGTCATCGTCGTCTCGCCCGGCTTCTGCGTCCTGACCGACAGCAAGACGTACCGCTTCACCAAGAGCTGAGCCACCGCGCGGATGGGGACGGCCGACGGCGCCCGGGGCATCTGGTGCCCCGGGCGCCGTGTGGTGTTTCCCTGGAGTGTGGGACGCGCTCCGACGGGCACCCGCCCGGCCGGGCACGGCGCCCGCCACGAGAGGAGCGATCGCCATGGACCGCGAGCGAACGCACCCGGAACCCGTCACCGTCTTCCTCAGCGACTGCAGCAGGCACGACGCCGACACCGTCTTCTCCACCCTGTGCGCGTGCTTCGCGTCGGACCGCGACGCCGGTGAGGGCGCGGCCCGCCCCCACGGGACCCGCCCGATGGTCTGGCTCGGCACGTTCGACGTCGCCGACGCCCACGCCGGGTCCGCCCCCGCCCACCTCGACGGACCGGTCTCGGCCGACGTGCAGGGCGGCTACTGGGCGGTCGAACGCTTCCGTTCCGTCCTGGAGTCCGTCTACTCGGTCCAGGACCTGACCGGAGCCTCCGGCGACCAGGAGAGGGACGTGCATCTGCGGCTGGAGAGCCGCTAAGGGCGTGCGGCGCGGGGGCGCCGACCGGGCTTCCGTGCGTGCCGATGTTTTGCAACTAGTTGCATAAAGCCGCCGGGATCCTCTACAAAGAGGGCACGACACCCCGCACGGAGGGCCCGACGATGAGCCGCTACCCCCACCTCCTCCGCCCGCTCGACCTGGGCTTCACCACGCTGCCCAACCGCGTCCTGATGGGCTCCATGCACGTCGGCCTGGAGGAGGCGGAGGGCGGCTTCGAGCGGATGGCCGCGTTCTACGCGGAGCGGGCCCGCGGGGGAGTGGGCCTGATCGTCACCGGCGGGATCGCCCCCAACGACGCCGGACGGCCCTACGAGGGCGGCGCCAGGCTCACCACCGAGGCCGAGGCCGAACGGCACACCGTGGTCACCGCCGCCGTGCACCGCGCCGGGGGCCGGATCGCCCTCCAGATCCTGCACTTCGGCCGGTACGCCCACCACCCCGACCTGGTCGCGCCCAGCCCGCTCCAGGCCCCCATCAGCCCCTTCGTGCCGCGCGAACTCACCGGCGACGAGGTCGAGGAGACGATCGGCGACTACGTCCGCGCCGCCCGCCTCGCCCGCGCGGCCGGGTACGACGGCGTCGAGATCATGGGCTCCGAGGGGTACCTGATCAACGAGTTCGTCGTCGCCGCCACCAACCACCGCACCGACCGCTGGGGCGGCGACCACGAGAGCCGCAGCCGCTTCCCGGTCGAGATCGTGCGCCGGGTGCGCGAGGCGGTCGGCGACGACTTCATCATCGTCTACCGGCTGTCCATGCTGGACCTCGTCCCCGGCGGCTCGACCCTCGACGAGGTCGTCTCCCTCGCCCGCGCCGTCGAGGCGGCCGGCGCGACCCTCATCAACACCGGGATCGGGTGGCACGAGGCCCGCGTGCCCACCATCGCGACCTCCGTGCCGCGCGGCGCCTACACCTGGGTGACCAAGCGCCTGATGGGCGAGGTGACGGTGCCGCTCGTCACCACCAACCGCATCAACACCCCCGAGCTGGCCGAGGAGTTGCTCGCCGACGGTTGCGCGGACATGGTCTCCGTGGCCCGCCCGATGCTCGCCGACCCCGACTTCGTCGCCAAGGCGCGGGCCGGTACCCCCGAGGCCATCAACACCTGCATCGGCTGCAACCAGGCGTGCCTCGACCACACCTTCAGCGGCCGGATCACCTCCTGCCTGGTCAATCCGCGCGCCTGCCACGAGACGGAGCTGGTGCTCTCCCCGACCCGGCGGGCGAAGCGGGTCGCCGTGGTCGGCGCCGGACCCGCCGGGCTCGCCTGCGCGGTCACCGCGGCCGAACGCGGCCACCACGTCACCCTGTTCGACGCCGCCGACGAGATCGGCGGACAGCTCAACGTCGCCCGCAAGGTCCCCGGCAAGCAGGAGTTCGACGAGACCCTGCGCTACTTCCGGCACCGGCTCGCCGCGCTCGGCGTCACGTCACGGCTGGGCACCCGGGCGCGGGCGTCCGACGTCGCCGGGTTCGACGAGGTCGTCGTCGCCACCGGGGTCACCCCGCGCGTCCCCGACATCCCCGGCGTCGACCACCCGAGCGTCCTCGGCTACCTGGACGTGCTGCGCGACGGCGCCCCCGTCGGCGACCGGGTCGCCGTCCTCGGCGCGGGAGGGATCGGCTTCGACGTCGCCGCGTTCCTCACCGACGACGGCGGACCGGCCGCCCGGGACACCGCGGCGTTCCTGCGCCGCTGGGGCGTCGACCCCCTGCACCGCGCCCCCGGCGGACTCACCGCCCCCGAGCGGCCCGCGCCGTCGCGCACCGTGCACCTCCTCCAGCGCAAGCCCACCAAGGTCGGCGGCGGCCTCGGGAAGACCACCGGCTGGATCCACCGGGCCGAACTCGGCCACCGGGGCGTCACCATGGTCCCCGGCGTCCGCTACGACCGCGTCGACGACGCCGGACTCCACCTCACCGTCGGCGGCGAGCCCACCCTCCTGCCGGTCGACACCGTCGTCCTGTGCACCGGCCAGGAGCCCCGCCGCGACCTGTACGAGGAGCTGCGCGCCGCCGGACGCACCGCGCACCTCGCCGGGGGCGCCGACGTGGCCGCCGAACTGGACGCCAAGCGCGCCGTCCGGCAGGGCACCGAGATCGCGGCGGCCCTGTGACCGCCGTCCCTAGGATGACCCCATGTCACTCCCGCACGCGATCCTCACCGCCCTGATGGAGAAGCCGTCGTCGGGGCTGGAGCTGACCCGCAGGTTCGACCGGTCGATCGGCTACTTCTGGTCGGCCACGCACCAGCAGATCTACCGCGAGCTGGGCAGGCTGGAGTCCGAGGGGCACATCCGCGCCCTGCCGTCCGACCGGCCCGCGCGCGGCCAGAAGCGGAGCTACGAGGTACTCCCGGCCGGACGCGCGGAACTCGCCCGCTGGACCGCCGCGTCCCAGGACCCCAAGCCCTACCGGGACGCCCTGCTGCTGCGGCTGCGCGCGGCCGCCGTCGTCGGCGGCACCGGCATCGAGGCCGACCTGCGCCGCCATCTCGACCTGCACCGGGCGCAGTTGGCGGAGTACCGGGCGATCGAGGAGCGGGACTTCCCGCCGGACCGTGTCACCCCCCAGGACCGGGTCCGCCACCTCGTCCTGCGCGCGGGCATCGACCTGGAGACCTTCTGGACCGAGTGGCTCGACCACGCCCTGACCGAGTTCGCGGACCTGGACGGCACCGGCACCGCGGACTGAACGACCGGGGCGGGGCGGCGCCGCGAACTCCCGCACCGGGTCGGCCGGAACGGCGCCGGGCAGGTTCGGGCAGTTTCGGGCGGGTTCGGCGCGGGGCGCGCAGGCCGCGCCGGGCGGGCCGGGGCGCCCGGGGTTCAGAGGCGGTGCGGCTTGGCGCGGCGGCGCAGGAACCAGGCCGCCGCGATCACCCCGGTGCCGACCAGGGCGCTGCCCACGCCGAGGGTGACCGGACCGTAGTCCTTGACCGAGCCGCCGAGTCCGCCCAGGACTCCGCGCGAGGGGGCGCCGGTCGCCACGGTCGAGTTCGGGTTCGCGTTGGGGTTGGCGGTCGCCGCCGACGTGGACGAGGTGGTCGGTGTGCCGGACCCCGACACGATCACCGACTGGGTGCCCGCGCCGGTGCCGTTGGAGCACTCGACGATGACGGTGTACGTGCCCGGGGTGACGCTCTGCCAGGCCGCCGACTGGAGGTTCGCGGTGCCCGAGAGCGCGACCTGACGCCCCTGCCGGGCGCTCGTCTGGCTGCTGGTGAGCAGCGAGGCGGTGCCCCAGCTCCCGCTTGCGCTGGTGTGGGAGCACGTGGTGGTGGACACCGACACGGTGGAGCCGCTCGTGCTCACGGAGATGCCCGCGGCCGCGGCGCGGGCCGGTGCCGCGGCGGCGGCGAGGGGCAGCGCGACCGCGAGCGCCGCGGTGAGTCCGGCGGCGAGGACGGGCGGGACGGCGGGGCGCGGGAGCGAGAGGGCAGAGCGCATGCGGGCCTCCGACGGCACGGTCGGCGGAACCCCTTGCGCCGCCTGGGATCGGGAATCGCCCGTGCTGTCTCAAGGGGCAGCCAATGTGCCCCCGGCCCCCGGCGCACCCGGGCCGGGGCCGGGCAGGTGACGCGTTCGTCCGTTAGGCGCACGTTGCGCGGCCGGGCGGCGGGTGCCCTCAGTCCTCGCCGGTCGTCACGGTCCGTTCCGCCGTGTACCCGCCCCAGGTGCCGTCGGGCAGCCTGGCCCGGAGGCGGACCCGGTGGGTCACCCCGGCTTCCCGGCCCACGTAGAAGCTGTAGGTCGCCCTGCCGCGCGGCGGGTCCCCGCCGTAGACGAGGGAGGTGGCGGGCTGTCCGTCGAGCCGGATCTGGTACTCGGTGACGACGCCGTCGGTACGCGGCGGGGTCCAGGAGAGGTCGAGCGAGTAGGCGCCGTCGGCGCGGTGGCCGGCGGCGCGGAAGCCGGTGGGCGCGGTGTCGCGTCCGTCGTCGGTGCCGGGCGTGGTGAGCCGGACGGCGGTGCCGGGCGCGGAGAGGTTGTCGGCGGCGTCGCGGGCCCGGACGGTGAAGGCGTAGGCGGTGCCGGGACGCAGCCCGGTGACGACGGTCGCGGTCTGGCTCCCGCCGACACTGTGGATCTTCGTCGTCCCCTGGTAGACGTCGTAGGAGACCACGGCGCGGTCGTCGGTGGCGGCTGACCAGGAGAGCTGGACGGCCCTGCCGCCGACGGCCCGCCCCCGGACGGCGCCCGGACGGGACGGGGCGCTCCGGTCGGCGGCGACGGCCGCCGGGGTGGTCGCCCGCACGGCCCGGCTGGGCGGTCCGAGCCGTCCCTCGCTGTCGCGGGCCCGCACGGTGAACGTGTGGGCGGTGCCGGGAGAGAGCCGTACGACGTCCGTCATCCGCTCGCCGCCGGGCACCTCCTTCACCTTCTCGGCGTCCCGGTACACCGCGTACCCGGTGACGGCGGGGGAGCTCGAGACCGCGTTCCACATCACATGGACGCTGGTGGAGCTGCCCGCCTCGGCGGTGACGCCGACCGGCGCCCCGGGCAGACGGCCGCCGTCGTCGTCCCCGCCGCCCCAGGCGCAGGAGACGGCCAGGGGCGCGGCGGCGGCGAGGACGAGGGTTCGGCGCAGGAGAACGGTCACGCGACGCACGGCTCTGCCTCCCCGGACGATGGAACGGCAATGGTCCGGACCAATATGACGTCCCCGGTGGGCCACATCAAGGGGGCGGACGGGGACGGGGGTTCGTGAGCACCCTCCCGCGTTACGTATGCTGGAGTCATTCGCGGCCGAACTCGCCTTGAGGGCAAGGAAGTTCATGCCGCTGGCGCGGGCCCGCTGTCGTCGCTGACCCCGTGCCGTGACGCGGGTGGCCGGGTGGTCGGAGCCGACACGGGCTCAGACTCCCGGCCCCTGCCCGCGGATGCCCGACCCGCGCGCCCGAGGCCGCCGTTCCCCGGTGGAGCCCGGCCGACCCGCATGCGCCGGTAGGCCGAACGGCGGGCGCGTGTCCTCGCGGTGGGCGGGATGCGCCGTCCGGCCCCCTTACGGTGGCCGAGTGCCAGGGGTGGCACCAGATTGGGCTGAGTGTCCGTCAGAGCCTCCCGGGAAAGGGTTCCTTGTGGTGCGTCTCCCTTCGCTGACGCTGGCCGCGGCAGGCATGGCCCTGCTCGCGCCCGCGCTGTCGCCCGCCGTCGAGCACCGGACCCGGGAGGAGCCGGTGGCGTGGAGCGAGGGCACGGTCCGCGCCGCCGACCTGCTCGCCAGGACGCACCGGTGCGTCCAGATCTCCCGGGGCCGCTACCGCAGCGACGACGGCAGGCCCGCCGACATCCCGGTGTGCGGCACCCGGGACGCCGTCTTCTGGAAGGCGGACCTGGACATCGACTGCGACGGACGGCCCACCGCCCGCTGCAACCGCCGCACCGACCCCCTCTTCTCCGACGCCACCGCCTTCCCGCAGTCGGACGGGCGCGCGCTCAGCGCCGAACGGCTCCCGTACATCGTCGTGCCCGCCCCGAGCCGCGTCTGGAACCACCGGGCCCACGGGGTGGGCGGCGGTTCCGTCGCCGCCGTCGTGCACGGCGGGCGGGTGCAGTACGCGGTGGTCGGGGACATCGGCCCGCGCGGGGTCATCGGCGAGGCGTCCTACGCCACCGCCCGCGGCCTGGGCATCGCCGCCGACCCGAGGAACGGCGGCACCTCCGAGGACGTGACCTACATCGTCTTCCGGGACGCCCGGATCAAGCCCATCGAGGACCGTGCCGCCACCGTCGCGACGGGGGAGCGTCTCGCCCGCCTCTTCGTGACCGGCAAGTGAGGCGGGGGCCGCGGGCATGACGGCGGGCCCGCACCGGTCGCCGAGGGGCGCCCGGGGGTCGTGCTCCGACGGCCCCCGGGGGTCGTGCTCCGTCCGCCCCAGCACCGTGCTCCGCCCGCCCCGGGGGCCGTGCTGCGTCCGCCCCGGTCGCGTGGCCGGGCCGCCCTCCCGTCCGTCGGCTCTCCCTCCGGGACGCTCTCCCGCCGGTCGGGCTACCCCGCCGGTCGGGCTACCCCGCCGGTCGGGCTACCCCGCCGGTCGGGCTACCCCGCCGGTCGGGCTACCCCGCCGGTCTGCTCTCCCCCCCGTCGGGTCACCCCGCCTGTCTGCTCACCGGCCCACCGGGTCACCCCGCTGGTCGGCTCTCCCGCCCACCGGGTCACCCCGCCGGTCGGCTCTCCCGCCCGTCGGGTCACCCCGTCCGTCGGCCCAGCCACCGCTCCGGCGGCCCGGCGTGGCCGTCAGACCGCCGACCAGCCGTCGTCGACCGGCAGCACCGCCCCGTTGACGGCGCCCGCGGCGTCCGAGGCGAGGAAGACGATGGCCGCCGCCTGCTCCTCGGGTTGCGCCAGCCGTCCGACGTTGACGAAGTGCGGGCCGAGCGCGGCCGGGCCGTGGGCGTCCTGGTCGGTCTCCAGCACGATGCCGGTCAGGGTGCCGCCCGGGGCGATCGCGTTGGCCCGGATGCCCTGCTTGCGGTACATCACCGCGAGGTTCTTCGTCAGCCCCACCACCCCGTGCTTGGAGGCCGTGTAGGCGGCGCCCGCCGCACTGCCCCGCAGGCCCGCCTCGGAGGCGGTGTTGACGATCGCGCCCCGGCCCGCCGCCAGCATGTGCGGCAGCACCGCGCGGGTCAGCAGGAAGGGCGCGGTGAGGTTGACCCGCAGGACCCGCTCCCACTCGCTGTCGGAGACGTCCGCGAGCGCCGACATCCGGTCCATGATCCCGGCGTTGTTCACCAGGACGTCCACCCCGCCGAAGCGCTCCACGGCGGTCCGCGCCACCGCCTCGGCCACCGCCGGGTCGCCGAGGTCGCCGACCGCCGCCACCGCCGTCCCGCCCGCGGCGGCTATCTCCTCGACGACGGCACCGGCCGTGTCGGCGTTCAGGTCCGCCACCACGACCCGGTCGCCCAGCGCCGCGAAGGCGAGCGCCGTCGCGCGCCCGATGCCCGAACCCGCTCCGGTGACGATCACGCTGCGGCCCCCGGCCGCGGGTGCGTCGCGTCCGTCGTCTGCGGCCATGTGGAGGGCTCCCGTCTGCCGTGGGCGGGGTGCCCGGCCGGTCGTCGGGCGGGGGGGATCACCGCCCGGTGCGACCACTCTACGACTTATTGTCTGTGAGTGACATAAAGGGGTGGGGGAGAATGCCGGGAGACGGGATCACCTGAGCCGGAGGACCACATGAGCGCAGCCGGCGGACGCACCGGACGCCCGCCCCTCACCGAGGAGCGCAAGGCCGAGATCCGGCTGGAGATCGCCAGGGCCGCGGTCGACCTCTTCGTCGCCCAGGGCGTGACGGCGACCACCGGTGAGCAGATCGGGCAGGCGGTCGGCGTCTCCGCGCGGACCGTCTGGCGCTACTTCCCCAGCAAGGAGGCGTGCGTCGCGCCGCTGTTCACGGCGGGCGTCGACCTGCTCGCGGACCGCCTGCGGCACTGGGCGCCGGGCGAGTCCCTGGACGGCGTCCTGGTGCCGGAGCTGGCCACCGACCTGGCGGTCGCCCGGGGCCCGGACCGCGCCACCGTCGGCGCCCTGGTCCGGCTCACCCGCACCGAGCCGGGGCTGCGCGCGGTCTGGCTCAGGACCCACGACGAGGCCGAACCGGCCTTCGCCCGCGCCCTCGCGGAACGCGCCGGGCTGCCCGAGGCCGACCTGCGGGCCACGGTCCAGGCGGCGATGTTCAACGCGGCGCTGCGGGCGGCCGTCGAGCACCACGCGTGGCACGACGCGGACGCGGGTCCCGACCGCACGGCGGCGGAGGCGGCCCTCGAACGCACCCTGCGCGCGGCCCTCGCCACCGCCACCGAGGGAGTGACCTGACGCCGGGCCGGACGGAACCGGGGCGATCCGTCCGCCCCGTCCCGTCCGGCCCGGCGTCATGCGCCGCGGGTGCCCTTGTCAGACCTTCCGGTACGTGTACGCCTCGGCGGCCGCCGCCTCCACCGCGGCCAGGTCGGCGCCGGTGGACGCCGTGACGACCGCGGCCACCGCGCCCTCGACGAACGGGGCGTCCACCAGCCGGGTGCCGGGCGGGAGTTCGTCGCCCTCGGCGAGCAGCGCCTTCACCGTGAGCACGGCGCTGCCCAGATCGGTGAGCACGGCGACGCCCGCCCCGGCGTCCACCGACGCCGCCGCGCCGGCGATCAGCTCCGCGCTGGTGCCGAGCCCGCCGTCCTCGGCGCCGCCCGCCGAGGCGACCCGCACGGCCGTGCCTCCGCCGGTCAGCCCCCGCGCCAGTTCGGCGACGGACGCGGCGACCGCGGCGCTGTGCGACACCAGCACGATCCCCACCAGGTTCGCCTCAGTCACCGTTTGCCTCCGCGAGGGCCGCGACGAGCAGCGCCGACGAGGTGGCGCCGGGGTCCTGGTGGCCGATGCTGCGCTCGCCCAGGTAGCTGGCCCTGCCCTTGCGGGCCTGGAGCGGGGTGGTCGCCACCGCGCCCTCCTCGGCGGCCGTGCGCGCGGCGGCGAACCCGTCACCGAGCGCGTCGACGGCGGGCAGCAGCGCGTCGACCATCGTCTTGTCGCCTGGGGCCGCGCCGCCCAGGGTCGTCACCGCCTCGATGCCGGTGCGGAACGCCGCCGCGAAGTCGGCCTCGCTGACCTCGGACGCGTCCCCGAGTGCCTTGCCGGTGCGGCGCAGCAGGGTGCCGTACAGCGGTCCCGAGGCGCCGCCGACGGTCGAGATCAGCTGCCGTCCGGCGAGCGTGAGCACCCCGCCCGGGGTGTCGGGGGCCTCCTTCTCCAGGGTCGCCGTGACGGCCGCGAACCCCCGGCGCAGGTTGCTGCCGTGGTCGGCGTCCCCGATGGGGGAGTCGAGCGCGGTGAGCCGGTCGGCCTCGCGCTCCACGGACGCGGCGGTCGCCGTCATCCAGCGACGGAAGAAATCGGCGTCGAGCACGTGATCTCCTTACGTGATGCGTACGGTGCGTTACCGGGGCCTCACCGTGTCATATACCCCAGCGCAGCCCCGCCGTCCGCACCGGCGCGTCCCACAGGCGCAGCAGCTCGCCGTCGACCTGGCAGAGGGTGACGGAGGCGCCCGCCATGTCGAGGGAGGTGACGTAGTTCCCGACGAGGGTGCGGGCGACGGCCACCCCGCGGGCCGTCAGCACCCGCTGCACCTCGGCGTTGAAGCCGTACAGCTCCAGCAGCGGCGTGGCGCCCATGCCGTTGACCAGGACGAGCACCGGGTTGCGCGGGGACATGTCGTCGAGGATCGCGTCCACCGCGAACTCGGCTATCTCGCCCGACGTCATCATGGGCCGCCGCTCCCGGCCGGGTTCGCCGTGGATGCCGACGCCCAGCTCCAGTTCGCCGTCCGGCAGGTCGAAGGTGGGGCTGCCCTTCGCGGGGGTGGAGCAGGCGCTCAGCGCGACGCCGAAGCTGCGGGAGTTCTCGTTGACCTGACGGCCCGTCGCCTCGACCCGCTCCAGGGGCTGGCCCTCGTCGGCGGCGGCTCCGGCGATCTTCTCCACGAAGAGGGTCGCGCCGGTGCCGCGCCGCCCGGCCGTGTACAGGCTGTCGGTGACCGCCACGTCGTCGTCGACGAGCACCTTGGCGATCCGGATGCCCTCGTCCTCGGCCAGCTCGGCGGCCATGTCGAAGTTGAGGACGTCGCCGGTGTAGTTCTTGACGACGAAGAGCACGCCCGCGCCGCTGTCCACGGCCGCGGCGGCCCGCAGCATCTGGTCGGGCACCGGGGAGGTGAACACCTCGCCGGGACAGGCGGCGGAGAGCATCCCGGGGCCCACGAAACCGCCGTGCAGGGGCTCGTGCCCGGAGCCGCCGCCCGACACGAGGGCGACCTTCCCCTCCACCGGGGCGTCCCGCCGCACTATCACCCGGTTGTCGACGTCGACGGTCAGTTCGGGGTGGGCGGCCGCCATACCGCGCAGCGCGTCGGCCACCACGGTCTCCGGGACGTTGATCAGCATCTTCACGGCGATCTCCTCGGGTTGGAAGGCGGGTCCCCGGCCGTCCCGCCGCCGGTGGGAGCGGGACGGCGGGACGGTGACCCAGACGGTGCGTGGCGCCCCGCGGCGGTCTCCTGCCCGTACGGCGCCGACTCGATGCCGGCCGCGGCGACGGGGTGTCAGGCGCGCGGCCCGGGGGGACCTGTGGTGCGACCCCCGGGCCCGTCGGATCGCTGAGTGCTCCGGTGACGTCGCATCTCGCTGCCCTCGTCAATCTCCCTGGCCGGGCCCGGCGGGCGACCATGTCGGGCCCGGGAGTTCCGCGTCGGACCGCGCGCGGTGGCGCGCGACGACCGGTGTTGACCGCTCGACCATTTTACTCGCGTGCGCGCGAGTGGGCGGGTCGGTGCCCCGCCAGGACCACCGCCGCGCCCGGACACGCGGCCGCCGGGCCCGCGCGCCCAGGGGGAGCGGGGCCCGGCGGGCGGCGGCGGGTCAGGCGACGCGGCGGACGGCGATGACGTTGTCCGTGACGGTCGCGGTCTGCCCGTCGGGTCCTGTGGCGGTGCGCCGGGGCGCCTCGCTCCGCTCGACCTGCCAGGAGCCGTCGAGCCGGAGCGAGGCGACGACCTCGTCGGGCGTCGGGTAGCGGATGTCCTGGCCCGCGAGCCAGGACCAGGGGGCGGTGGAGGCGTGCTCGATCACGACCAGCAGGCCCCCGGGAGCGACCGCCCGCAGGGCCCGGCGCAGGACGTCCTCGCGGGCGAGGGCGACGGGGGTGTGGAAGTAGGTCGCGGTCACCAGGTCGAAGGTGCCCTCGGGGAAGGTCTCGCCCAGGTCGTGCCGCCGGGGACGGACCCGGTCGCCGACCCCGGCGGCCGCTGCGGCCCCGGCCACCCGGTCGAGGGCGGTCCGCGACACGTCGACGGCGGTCACCTCCCAGCCCTGCCCGGCGAGCCAGAGCGCGTCGCCGCCGTGGCCGCAGCCCAGGTCGAGGGCGGTTCCGGTGGCGGGGGCGAGGTCGGCGAGCAGGGCGGTCAGGACCGCGTTGGGCCGGGTGCCCAGCCGCGGGTCCAGACCGCCGTAGTGCTTCTCCCAGAAGACGGCGGACTCGGTGGCGTCGGTCATGCGGAGTGCCTTTCGGTGCGGTGGCCGGACGGTGGCGTGAGCGCCGGTCCGACTCTGCGCCGGGGACTGCCGGAGTTGCAAAGCCTCATGCCGTTTCAGCATGCTCGACCCCATGGGCACCGAGAAGCGCGCGGGCGCCGCGAAGAAGGACCGGCTGGCCGCCGTCGGCCCCCGGCTCCGGGACCTGCGCAGACGTCACGGTCTGACCCTGGCCGCCCTCGCGGAGCGGACCGGGATCAACGAGAGCACGCTCTCCCGGCTGGAGGGCGGCGGCCGCAGACCCACCCTGGAGATGCTCCTGCCGCTCGCCGAGGTCTACGCCGTCCCGCTCGACGACCTGGTCGGCGCGCCCCGCACCGGGGACCCGCGCATCCACCTCAGGCCGGTCAGCCGCGACGGGATGACGTACGTGCCGCTCAGCCGCCCCGGAGGCGTCCAGGCGCACAAACTCCTCATCCCGCCCCGGCCGGGCACCGAGCCGGAGCCGCGCACCCACGAGGGGTTCGAGTGGGTCTACGTCCTCGCGGGCCGTCTGCGGCTGGTGCTCGGCGGCGAGACGGTCGTCCTCGGCCCCGGTGAGGCCGCCGAGTTCGACACCCGCGTCCCGCACCGGCTCGGCCCCGACGACGACCGCACCGTGGAACTCCTGATCCTCTTCGGCACCCAGGGCGAACGGGCCCACCTCAGGGCCCGCACGACCTGACCCCCGTCCGCCGCGCGGGAGCGGCCCCCGGCCGGTCCGCCGGCGGGGGCCGCTCCCGGAAGCACCCGTCAGACGGCCGACGGGGTCCCGCCGAGATCCTTGGCGACGCCGCCGCCCCGCCCCTCGCGCAGGCCCAGCCTGCCCCGGGTGGCCACCAGCAGGATCACCGCCCCGGTCACCGAGGCGAGCAGGAAGGCGTGCGCCGTGGTCCGCGAGGACGCCGAGGGGAACACCTCCGACCAGGCCGTCGAGAAGTAGTTGTTCACGCTCGTGTGCAGCAGCATGACCAGCGGCATGCTCTCCCCCGAGCGGTTGAACAGCCACGTCATGACCACGCTGAACGCGACCGTCGTCGCCAGGAACTCCACCGGCTCCAGCAGGCCCACGTGCGGACCGCCGCCCCACTCGGTGAGGAACAGCGGCAGGTGCCACGCGCCCCACAGCGGGCCCACGATCAGGGTCGCCCGCAGCGCGCCGTGCCGGTGCTGGAGCCGCGGCATCGCGAACTCCCGCCAGCCGGGCTCCTCCGCGAGCCCCGTCGTGACCATCTGCAGCACCAGGCCCGGCAGATAGGCGACGAGCACCGCGGCGGACGGCAGCACGGGACCGGTTCCGGAGAGCGCCGCCGTGGAGAGCGTCAGCGCGGCCGGCACCGCGACCAGGACCGCCGCGTACCAGAGCCAGCTGACCCGGAAACTCGTCATCCGGCGCCGCCAGGCGCGCAGTCCGGCCCGGCCCTCGCTCACCCCCGTCACCAGCAGCGCCGAGGCGATCGGCCCCAGGTAGGCGCCGGGCAGGACCCCGAGGAGCTGGCTGCCCAACCCGCCGCCGGGGAAGGTGAAGTGCCAGACGCCGAGACCGTTCCCGGACAGGATGTACGGCGTCCAGGCCAGCCAGCTCAGTCCGAAGGCCAGGGCGAAGAACCAGGTGACCGGGTGGCGGGCGAGGGTGCCGCCGCGGCTGCGCCGGGGCGGGTGGGGGCGTTCTCGGGCGGTGCGTGCGTGGTCACCTGGGGTCCCTTCGGGCGGTGCTGATCTGGTGTCACCAGCACATCAGCGGCCCGCCCCCGGGTCATTGCCGTGGGCGCCCCGACCCCCGTACAGCAGGCTGTACCCGGCGGCCTACGGTGTCCTGCGGCGGGCGTCCTCCAGGTAGTGCAGGACGGCGGCGACCCGGCGGTCGACCTGGTCGGCGGGGGACATGTCGAGCTTGGCGAAGATGCTGCGGATGTGCTTGTGGACGGCGCCGTCGGTGACGAACAGGCGGGCCGCGATCGCGCTGTTGCCCAGCCCCTCGGCCATCAGGGCGAGCACCTCGTCCTCGCGCGGGCTGAGCCGTTCGAGCCGGGTGTCCTGGCGGGTGCGGGTGAACAGCTGGGCCACCACCTCGGGGTCGATGGCCGTGCCGCCGCCCGCCACCCGGTGCAGCGCGTCGAGGAACTCCTCGACCCGGCCCACCCGTTCCTTCAGCAGATAGCCGAGACCGCCGACCCCGCCGGTCAGGAGCTGGGTGGCGAAACTCTGCTCCACGTACGCGGACAGCACGAGCACGGCCAGTCCTGGGCGCCGCCGCCGCGCCTCCACGGCCGCGCGGATGCCCTCGTCGGTGTGCGTCGGCGGCATCCTGACGTCGAGGATCGCCACGTCGGGACGGTGCGCCTCGATCGCGGCCAGCGCCTCCTCCGCCGTCCCCGCGGTGGCCGCCACGTCCAGCGACTCGGCGCGCAGCAGCAGCGCCAGCCCCTCGCGCAGCAGGGGGTCGTCCTCCGCGATCACGACCCGCAGGCCGTGCGGCTCCCCGGCCGGTACGGGGCGCGGCCGTTCTTCATGCTCCACAGGGAAGATCCACCTCCAGTGTCGTCGGACCGCCGACCGGGCTGGTCAGGCGGAGGGTGCCGTCGTGGGCGGCGACGCGGCGCCGGATGCCGGTCAGACCGGAGCCGCAGCCCTCGTCGGCGCCGCCCCGGCCGTCGTCGTCGATCCGCACGCGCAGTCTGCCGCCCCGGTTGCGCACGGTGACCGTCGCCCGGTCGGCGCCGC
Organism: Streptomyces sp. SolWspMP-5a-2; assembly: GCF_900091845.1. Lineage (GTDB taxonomy): Bacteria > Actinomycetota > Actinomycetes > Streptomycetales > Streptomycetaceae > Streptomyces > Streptomyces doudnae. The sequence goes on along the minus strand of NZ_FMCI01000348.1, from coordinate 13,606 downwards.
TGTGCCTGGCGATGTTGGTGAGGGCCTCGGCGACCACGAAGTAGGCGGTCGCCTCGACGGACGCGGCGCGGCGTCCGGGCGCGTCGACGTCGATCCGGCACGGCACGGGGCTCCCGGCCGCGAGTCCGGTGAGGGCGCCTTCGAGTCCCCGGTCGTCGAGGACCGGCGGGAGGATGCCGCGCGCGACGGTGCGCAGTTCGGCGAGGGCCTGCTCGGCCGCGGACTGGGCGCGCTCCAGGATCTCGTCGGCGCGCGAGGGGTCCCGGGCCACCTGCCGGCGGGCCGCGCCGAGCAGCACGGTCACGGAGACCAGCCGGTTCTGCGTGCCGTCGTGCAACGCCCGCTCGATGCGCCGCAGTTCGGTGGCGTGCGCGTCGAGCGCGGCGGCCCGGGTGGCGGTCAGCTCGGCGACCCGCCGCGACAGGTCCTCCTCGGGTCCCGCGGCCAGCAGGGCGCGTCCCGGGCGGGCCTGGAGGCGGGCCATGCCGGGCGTCAGACCGACGATCACGGCGATCGCGCCGATCCCGAGCAGCGACACGGCCAGCGCCTGCGGCCAGGAGTGCGCCTGCCCGAGACCGATCGAGGTCGCCGTCGCGTTCTCCGGCAGCAGCCGCCAGTACAGCGGGAACGTGGTGTCCCGCACGGCGATCACCGGCAGCAGCAGGGCGGTCGTGCCGAGGAGCAGCCCGGCGGTGGAGTGCCGCAGCAGCCAGCGCACCTCCCGCCGGGTCGCCGGGTCGGCGAGCGCGGGGCGCGTCCGGGTCGGTGGCGGCGGGTGCGGCGGGACGACCTCGGAGCCGACGCGGGTCAGACGGGCGCGTTCACGGCGGGCCAGGGCGTGCAGCGCGCGCAGCGCGAGCGGGGCGAGGAGGAGGCCGATCCCGGCGGGCGCGGTGAGCGCCGTCACCGCGAGCAGCAGCAGGACGGGCAGCGCGGTGAGCGCGGTGCCCAGGCCGCCCACGAGCTGGGAGAGCGCGGCGGTGGCGGCACGCAGCGGGCGGGCGGCGGCGGGGGAGCCGTCGTCCTGCCCGGGGCCCGCCCGGTCGGGGGTCATCGTCGCCGTTCCCTTCACCATCGCCGTCCGGTCGTGCGCGACCGGCCTGTCCGCGTCCCCGCCGCCGCGCGACGCCCGGCGCGCACCCCCGCCGCACCGGGGGCGGGCCCGGGACGGTGCGAGGGTCCGCGCCCGGCACGGCCCGAGCACGCGCCCGAGCCGCGCGGCCGCCCTGCGGGCGACGACGGGAACGGTCAGTCAGACCCTAGGACGAACCGCGCCGCGACGGCGGACCGGGCCGCGGGAAGTACAGCCTGCTGTACCCCGGGACGGCGGCGCACGGGATCGGAGGCGGCGGGCGTGGACCGTAGCGTCGGGGACAGGGCAACCAGGCCCGCCACCGCAGGAGGAACCGTCCATGACGAAGTCCACGGCCCAGCAGACCGGTCACCCCGCCGACCGCGTCGACCTTCCCCTCGTCCTGCTCTGGTCCCTCGTGGTGATCAGCGGCACCGTCAACTTCGTCGCCTCCTTCGACGGCGGCAGCCTCTGGGTGCAGTCGGTGTGCGGGGTGGTCACCGCGGCGGGCCTCACCGGGCTGGTGCTGCGCCGGGTGCGGCGCCGGAGGTGAACCGGCCACCGCGCTCCCCGCGGCCCCGCTCACCCCAGCAGGCGCGATCGGCGGCGGCCCTAGCGGCGCGGGGCGAGCGCCAGGCCCGCCCGGCCCGCCACACCCCGGCCGAGCGGCACCGCGGCCTCATCGAGGAGGAGCACGGCGATCGTCACGGTGCTCAGCCGCTCGTGGATCGGGCTGATGACCGCTGCCGCACCCGCCGTTCTTCCGAACTGACGCACCGACCGACGCACGGAAGACCTCTCCGCGGGATCCCTGTTCCGTCGCACCGGAATCCCGCGGCGCCGTCCCCGGCCGCACTCTCCTGCCGCCCTTTTCCGTCGCTCCCCGATTTCGTGCCCGAATGTCCGGGCCGTATCACCGGAATGCCGCCGGGGTGATGCGCCGGCATCCGCGAGTGGCGGCACACCTTTCAGGAACGCGGGGGTGGACGGTCCCCCGGCTTGACCTTGTCGATAAGCGGAAGCGGGATCGAAGCGTGTTCGGCCAGGAAATCCTGCCGCGATCTCGTCGGCTGGACGAACGGCGACTCAAGCACCGCCGAACGGCGGCCACAATGTCGTTTCCCGTATCACGCACGCACCCGGGTAAGGGGCCGGCTCCCGCCTGCTGCGACGCCGGTCGGCGGGGAGATCTTCTGCGGAATACGGAAACGGACACCCCGCGGCGGACGGGCGCCCGCTAACATCGGCCCACGCTCCTTGCGGAACGCCTCCATAAAGGAACGGTCACGTCTGAGGACCCGTGGATCAGGTGACTCCTGGGAAGGCGCTGCTCACGTCATGACTGCACAGATACTGGACCGATTGGTCGGCGACACGGTCTCCTTCTGGTCGCACTGGCGCGCGTCCCCCGGAGTCTTCGTCGCGGGCGGCGAGGCGGTCAGCCCCTTCACCCTCGCCGACATCGACGCCGCGCTGGCCAGCGGCTTCTTCCGGGAGCCGTACGTCGAGATGTGGGCAGACGGCCGCCGGATGCCGGCCGGCGAGTTCACCACCGAGCGCGCCGTCGGACAGGTCGCCCAGGGCGGCTTCGTCGACGCGGCGAGGATCCACGCCCTGCTCGGCGAGGGGGCGACGATGCTCCTGCGCCGCGTCGACCAGTGGCACGCCCCCACCCGCGAACTGCTGCGCGCCCTCGCCCGCGAACTGCGGCGCGCAGTGGAGGCGTTCTTCTTCGTGACCCCGGCCGGACAGGAAGGGCTGCCGCTGCACCGGGACGACGCCGACGTGCTGGTGGTCCAGGTGGCGGGGACCAAGAACTGGCGGGTGCACGAGGGCCCCGCCGACGGCGCCTGGCGCGCGGGCCGGGTGCGCAGCGACGAACCCCGGCCACAGGAACTGTTCCAGACCGTTCTGCGGCCGGGCGAGACCCTGTACATCCCGCGCGGGTTCGCCCACCGCGCGACGGGAGAGGACGGCCTCTCCGCCCATCTCTCCCTGACCGTGCGGGAGATCGGCGTGGCGGACCTGTCGCGAAGCCTCAAGGACCGGATCCTCGGCGCGGAGGGCGACGACGTCGCGGGTGGGGGTCCGCTGCCGATCTCGGACGACGCCCTCGCCGCCGCGGCCACCACCCTCCTGGACAACGCGCGGCGCAGGCTCGCCGAGTTGACCCCGGATGCCCTGGTGGCGCACGCCAGGCAGCGGCGGCTCGACCTGATGCCGGCGACGGGGCCCGACCTGTCGCTGACGGGCCTGGCCGCGTCCCTGACGGCGACGGCCGGGCACGGGAGGGAGCGGACCCCGGACGGCGAGCGGCCCCCGGACGGGGAGCCGCGGGCGCGCGCGGTGTAGCGCGCCGGTCCGCTGGAGCAACGTCGGCCGCGACACGGGGAGTTCGGCGTCAGGCGGACGCCGTGGGGGAGGGGAGCGGGGCCGTGCCGGACGGCATGACGCGCGCCGGTGCGTCACCCCGGCAACTGGCGAGGACGATGAGGGCGCTCGGGCAGGCGCATACGGCTGCCGAGCGCCACGCCTAATTGGAAGCGGTTCTCCACCCCGAGCCGGTCCATCAGCGAGCGCAGGATATTGGTCACCGTGCGGGGGCTGACACCGAGCCGGTTCGCCGCGCTGACGTCCGTGTGTCCCGCGAGCAGCAGAGTGATGAGTTTCCGCTGCCTTTCGTCCAGCGGCACACCGAGAGCGCATTTGTCGTCGACGCCGGTTCGCGGACGCGCCTCGCCCTGTTCGTCCTCGGGAATCCGGAAGCCGTTGCTGCACGAATATTCTTGGCGTGCTGATTTACGCACAGAACTCCCCTGATCAGTGTGGCAAGCGAAATGCGTGGAGCTTTTCCCGGGCGTTGGCCCGGGGTACCCATTCTGCTCGACGTGATCGTCACGGGACGGACGCGAGGTGCGTGACAGGGACGGTGAAATAAGGAAGACGGCAGGTGAGGTGCATCACCGTTTCAACTCCCAGGGGGCTGTTTCGCGCGGTGTCGGCGCGCCCCCGATTGCGGCTCGGTTTATGGCTCGGGGGACGGACGGTGGCTATCAGATGCTGGCATGACGACGTCGTCATGGTCAACGGGTTCCAATAGCGGGTGCGCCGGGGGGACATCGTCACGGTATGCCGCGACCCGCCTATCTTCCGCCGCGTGATCGCCACGGAAAGCGCGGTCCTGTAAAGCGCGGCGCCTCGCACTGCCGCGGGCGAGCGGGGAACGCGCAACGGGGGGCCGGGAGGGGGAGAGCGCAGAGGGAGGAACGTGGAGCGGGGAACGGCGCTCGCCGGGGCCGCCGAGCGTGCCTTCCCCGACGGCGTCATCGCCGACAGCGCCGTCCCTGTCCTCCGTCCCCGTCGACCGCGCCTTCCCCGTCCGCGTCTTTCCCGCCCGCGCTTTCCCCGACCGTCCCGGCGCCGAGGCAGCACCGCGCCGGATCGCCATCGCGCCGAACAGCCGGGACCGTCGGCGCCCCGGGTCCGTTGCGGTTCCGACCCGCGTCTGTCGCGCGTCCGTCGCGGAACCGGTGCGGGACCGCCGGGCGGGTGTCGCCAGGGGCGTCGCGTTCCTGGACGTCCTCGGCACGACCGCCCCCACCGGGTGCTGTTCAGCGGTTCCGCCCGGTCGCCCTCCCGGTCGGACCGCCCGGAAGCCCCTCCCCGTGGAGTGCGGAACGCGTCGGGCCGGGGGGGATATATCGGCCGCGGACCTGACCGTGGACCGGGAGACCCGAGATGTCGTCCGGTCCGCTATTCGCCCTGTGCGTGCGGGACTTCTGCCGCTGCGGGCCTATCCGCCCCGAGGCGCTCACGGTATGCCGGGGCACACCCATCTCGAATCCGTGTTCCATTCACATGGAGAGACGGGATAAAGTCGCTTTCCGCGAGATCTTGCACGGAGGTAAGGAGAAAGCGGCGATGGAGAAGAGGCCGCCCGCCCGCCGGGGACGTCCCCCGGGGTCCCGGAGCGACGGAGCGGAGCTGACGCCCCGCCAGTCGGCCATCGTCCGGTGCATCACCGAAGCCGTCGACCGGCAGGGCTACCCGCCGTCCATGCGGGAGATCGGCCAGGCGGTGGACCTCGCCAGCACCTCGTCCGTCGCCCACCAGTTGACGGTCCTGGAGCGCAAGGGCGTCCTGTACCGCGACCCGAAGCGCCCGCGCGCCTACCGGGTCAGGCCCACCTGGGCGCCCGACCTCAGCACCAGGAGCGACCGCAGCGTCGACGTCCCGCTGGTCGGCACGATCGCCGCGGGCGCCCCGCTGCTCGCCGACGAGATGATCGAGGACGTCTACGCGCTGCCCCGCCAGATCGTGGGCGACGGCGACCTCTTCGCGCTGACCGTCTCGGGCGACAGCATGATCGACGCGGCGATCTGCGACGGCGACATCGTCACCGTCCGCCGCCAGGACAGCGCCGACCACGGGGACATCGTCGCGGCCCTCCTGGACGACGGCGCCACCGTCAAGGTGCTGCGCAGGCAGGACGGGAAGGTGTCCCTGATGCCCCGCAACCCCGCCTACCAGCCCATCCCCGGCGACGACGTCCGGATCCTCGGCAAAGTGGTGGGCGTCCTGCGGCTGCTCTGACCCGCCCGGACGCCCGCCGTCCCGGCGCGGACGGCCCGACCCGCGTTCCCCGCACCCACAACGGGCGCGCGGCTGGGCTCAGCGTGCGGTGAACCGGCGCAGCGCGTCGAGCACGGCCGGGGCGAGCGTGTCCGTGTGGTCGGCGTCGTGCAGCAGGTGGTCCACCCCCGGCAGCCGCACCCGGCCCGGTCCACCGGCGTGCGCTCGGCGCAGGGCGTCGGTGAGCCGGTCCGTCGTGACGCACGGGACCTGGACGTCGTTCGCGCCGCAGGTGAGCAGCACCCGGGTGCCCGGCCGCAGCGCTGCGGCCTTCTGCGGCGGGTCGATCGCGTCGTCGCTCTCCACGAACCGGGCGTTCACCCCCTGGAAGGACGTGAAGACGCTGGCCACCACGGGCGGCAGGCCGGTGGTGTCGACCGGCCGGTGCGCGCGCAGGGCGGCGACGGCGGCGTCGACCGCCTCGTCGATGACGCGCTGCTCCTCCGGGGTGAACAGGCCCTGCCGGGTCGCCTCGGCGATCTGGGAGTGCAGTTGCAGCGCGACCAGGTCCAGCATGCGGATCGCCTGCGGCTGGAGCAGGGCCAGGCCCGCCGGGCGCGGTCGTACGGTGCCCCCGAGCAGCAGCGCGGTCATCGCGCCCTCGCTGTGTCCGGCGATCAGCAGGCCGTGCGGGTCGGTCTCCGGCTGGTCGCGCAGCAGGGCGTAGGCGGCCTCGGCCTGGCGGACGAAGGCCGGGTAATCGATCGTCTCCGGACGGTCCCGGTAGGCGCCGAGCCCGGTGCGGCCGGTGCCGTACTTGTCGAACCGCAGGGTGGCGATCCGTTCGCCGCCGAACGCGTCGGCCAACTGCGCCAGCGTGCGCGGGGCGAGCGCGGGCGGCTGGTCGCCGTTGCGGTCGGTGGGTCCGCTGCCGGGCAACAGCAGTGCGGCGCGCAGCCGTTGACCGGAGCGGTGCGCGGGCACGTGCAGGGTGCCGTACGTCGTCGTCCCGTCGACGGTGAAGGCGACCTCGCGGTCGGCGGCGGGCACGAGGCCGGGGCGTGTCTGCGCCTCGGCCGGTACGGCGGTGACGAAGGCCAGGGCCAGCGCGAGCGCGGTCAGGCGCAGCGGCATCGGTGCTCCCCTCATCGGATCAGGGCGTTCTCGACCAGGGCGACGGTCGCGCGCGGGTCGTCGACCTGGAGGACCAGGCGGGCGTACCGCTCGTCGGCGAGTTCGACCACGACGGCCTTCGCCGGGTCTCTGACGTCCCAGAAGACCTTCTCGCCGTCGAGATGGAACGTGCCCGCGGTGATCACACCGGGGACCCGGGCACCCGGCGCGCGGATCCCCTTGGGGTCGGCGGCGATGCCCGGATCGGCGGTGGCGCCGCGGACGTTGGCCAGCGGGACGGTCAGCCTGCTCTTGAAGGCCCAGAGCTTGTTCATGCCCTCGATCTCGACGACGAGGTCGTCGCCGTCGATGCGCACCTGTGCCATGTCGGTCTCCTTTGCCGGATGTGTCAGACGGGTGTGTCAGACAGATGTGTCAGACGGATGGATCGAGGCGCCGGGCCAGCGCGGCGCCGACGCTCCCGGGGGCGCCGCGCACGAGCATGCCCAGCGCGGCGGCGGTGAGGGCGGCGGCGAGGTCGGCGGGGGCGCCGAGCGCGTCGGCGATCGCCCGGTCGACCGCGTCCAGCGCGGCCCGCACCTCGGCGGCGGCCTCCTCGTCGACCGGCGCCCGCTCGACCGCGGCGAGCACGAGCAGGCCGAGGTCCGCCGAGGTGACGAGCCGCAGCGCGGTCGCGGCGTCCGGTGCCCCGGCGAGCGCGTCGGCCAACGGCCGTACGTCGTCCGCGAGATGGCGTCGCAGGGCCGCCAGGTAGAGGCCGCGCTTGCTGCCGAACGTCTTGTAGAGGCTGTTGCGGTGCACACCGAGGTGGCTGACGAGGTCGTCCACGGACACCCCGTCGTAGGCGCGGCCGCCGAAGAGCCCCACGGCGGCGCGCACCACTTCGTCCTCGTCGAACGCCCTTGGTCTTCCCATGCGTTGACTGTAGACAGTTGAGGAACGATCGGTCAAGAACGATCGTTCCTCAACTTGTCCCGCACCTCGTGGCCTCGACGTCGGCGCCTTCTGCCCGACCTCGCGGCGGGCCCCCGCGCCAGGCCCTAGAGTCGCCGCATGCGACGAACGACCGGAGTGGCGTTGGCGGGGGCCGCGGTGCTCGCCTGGGGCGAGTGGCTGAACCGGCGGTGGTCCCGCGCCCTCGTGGGGGAGGGCACCGGAGCCTCCGAGGCGGTGGTCGTGCTGGGGTACCGCAACCCGCAGCCGACGGCGAACGCCGTGAACCGCTGGCGGGTGCGCGCCGGGGTCCGCTCGGTGGGCGGGCCGGGGGTGCGGGAGACCCGGGTGATCCTCAGCGGCGGTGTCACCGGCGACGGGCCCGCCGAGGCCGAGCTGATGGCCGACTATGCGAAGTCGGTGCTCCGGTACGGCGGCGCACTGGTCCTGGAGGACCGGTCCACGACGACCTGGGAGAACGTCACCAACGTCATCCCGCTCCTGGAGGACGCCGACCGCATCAAGATCGTCTCCCAGCCCGCGCACGCCCTCAAGGCCCGCGCCTACCTGCGCCGTCTGCGCCCCGATCTCGCCCGGCGCCTCGTGCGCGCGGACGACTGCCGCGCAGGCGAGTGGCTGCTGGTCAAACCGCTGCTGGCCCTGCTCGGCCTCCGGACGCTCCGCGTCCTCACGGCGGAGGAACGCACGGGCTCCCGGTAGGCGGACGTCCCCCGCGGCCCGTCACCGCTCGACGGTCTAAGGCGAAGGCGAAGGCGAAGGCGAGGGCGAGGGCAAGGACGAGGGCGCGGGCGAGTCCGGGGAAGGCGGCGGTGAGGGCGCGGCGGCGCGCGGCAGCCGCAGCCGGAAGCAGGCTCCGCCGGTGCCGGTGCCGGTGCCGGTGCCGGTGCCGGGGTCAGGGTCAGGGCCAGGATCGAGGGTGAGGGTTCCTCCGTGGCTCTCGGCCAGGTCGCGGGCGATGGCGAGACCGAGGCCGGTGCCGCCGTGGTCGCGGGAGCGGGCGTCGTCGAGCCGGACGAACCGTTCGAAGACGCGCTCGGCCTCCTCGGCGGGCACCCCGGGCCCGTCGTCGTGCACGGTGAGGACGACCCAGGGGTCCTCGTCCCGGACGGTGATCCGGACCCGGTGCTCGGCGTGGCGGGCCGCGTTGTCGACGAGGTTGCGCAGCAGCCGTTCATGATCCCCGGGGGTCCCGTGCGTGTACGCGGGTCCGGTGCTCTCGCAGGTGAGGGTCAACGGCCGGTCGGCGAGCGGGTGTTGACCGGCCAGCGCGGCGGCGAGGGCCGCCAGGTCGACGGTGTCCGGACCGGCCCCGGGCGTACGGGTGCCGAGGCGGGCGAGCAGCAGCAGGTCCTCGGCGAGCGCCTGGAGGCGGCGGGTCTGGCGCGCGGCGGTGGTCGCCGCGGCGGGCCAGTCGGTGCGCTCCGGGTAGGCGAGCGCGACCTCCAGGCTGGCCAGCAGGGTGGTGAGCGGGCTGCGCAGTTCGTGGGCGGCGTCCGCGACGAAGCGCCGCTGCCGTGCCGAGGCGTCGTCGAGGCGCTGGAGCGTGGTGTTGATGGTGGTGGCGAGGGCGGCGATCTCGTGCCCGGTGGCCGGGACGGTGACGCGTTCGCGGGGATCGCTCGCGGTGACCGAGGCGGTGCGGACGCGGATCGCCTCGACGGGGCGCAGCGCGACGCGCACGGCGGCGTAGGCCGCGGCGCCGACCAGCAGGACGCTGACGAGCCCCGCCCCCAGCAGCAGCCGGTCGGTGATGTCGGTGATCTCCTCGGCGGTGTGCGGGAGCACCACCACGTAGACCCGCAGCTTGGCGCCGGAGTCGACGCCCAGCGCGGCGGCCTGTGCGGCGCCGAGGTCGCCGGGCCGGATGTCGGCGGTCATGACCCGCTGGGTCCCCCCGGCCAGATCGAACTTGTCCCGGGGGTTGTAGTGCCGGTTCACCGGGATGCGGACGCTGGTGAGGGGGGTCAGCGCGGCCAGGCCCTCGGTCGGCGGGGTGGGCATCACATGGCGGGAGGCGGGATAGGCGTCGGCCAGCGAACCGCCGGACGCGACGGCGGAGCGGCGGCCGGTCGCGACCACCTCGTACGGCACGGTCGTTCCGGCGTCGGGCACGATGCCCGCGCGCAACTGGTCGCACAGGGACCAGAGTTGCCGCTGGGCCTGCTCCTCGGCGATCTGCGTGGCCCGGTGGCGGACGTCGTGGTGCACCCAGAGGCCGATCACGGCCAGGACGACGGCGGCGGTCGAGGCGGCGGCCAGCGCGGTGAGCGCCCGCACCGAGCGGGGCCACCAACGGCGCCGCGGCTCAGGCGCGTTCACGGTCGTCCACCAGACGGTAGCCGGTGCCCCGCACGGTCTGCAGGGACCGCCGCCCGAACGCCGAGTCCACCTTCTTGCGCAGGGCGCTGACCCTCGCCTCCACCAGATTGGGGTCGAGGGCCTCGTCGGGCCACGCGTGGTAGAGCATGTCCGCCTTGGAGACGGCCTGGCCCGCCCGCCGGGCGAGCAGTTCCAGCACGGCGAACTCCCGCGGGGTGAGGTCCACCCGGGTCCCGGCCCGGCGGCAGACGCGGCCCGCGACGTCCAGCGAGAGGTCGCCCACGGCGAGCACGGGCGGGGCGACCGGGGCCGCCCGCCGCACCAGCGCCCGCAGCCGCGCCACGAGGACCAGGTAGGAGAAGGGCTTGGCCATGTAGTCGTCGGCGCCCGTGTCCAGGGCCTCGGCCTGGTCCCACTCGCCGTCCTTGGCGGTGAGCACCAGGATGGGCGTCGCGTTGCCCTCCCGCCTCAACTGGGCGCAGACCTTGTAGCCGTTGAGGCTTGGCAGCATCAGGTCCAGCACGATCAGGGCGTACTCACCCGACCTGGCCATCCACAGCCCCTGGCGGCCGTCGTGGGCGAGGTCGACGCTGTAGCCCTCGGCGGTCAGGCCGGTGTGCAGGGTGCGGGCAAGGTCCACCTCGTCTTCGACCACCAGGATGCGCATGCGGTGCAGCCTCGCACAGCGCCGCCCGGGGTTCCTGATCGTCCGGTCAGGTTCGATCAGCGTCCGGTCAACGAGGTCCGGGCACGCTGGCGGCTCCCTCCCGCCACCGCTGAAAGGCCCCGCCGCCGATGCCCGTCGCGCACCTTCCTCCTGCCCCGGCCCGCACGGTCGCCCCCGCGGTGCCCGTCCGCCGCCGCCTCCCCGCCCCGGCCGAGGTCGCCGCCGTCGCCGTGCCCGCGGCGCTGACCTTGGCCCTGGGGCTCTGGGGCATCCGCAGGCAGGACACCCTGTGGGGGGACGAGGCCGTCACCTACGCGATGGCGCAGCGCGACCTCACCCGGATCTGGCACACCGCCCAGCACGTCGATCTCGTCCACGCCCTCTACTACGCCGTCATGCACGAGGTCTTCGCCGTCCTCGGCGGGGGACTGCTGACGCTGCGGCTGCCGTCGGTGCTGGCGATGTCCGCGGCGGCGGCCGGAGTCGGGCTGCTGGGACTGCGCCTCGCGGGCCCTCGCGCCGGGCTGCTGGCCGGGGTGGTGTTCGCGGTCCTTCCCCAGGTCCAGAAGTACGCGCAGGAGGGCCGCTCGTACGCGCTGGTCTGCGCCCTGGTCGCCTGGGCCGGACCCGCGCTGCTCGCAGGTGCCGCGCGGCCCGCCCGGTGGCGGTGGGCGGTCTACGGCTCGGTGATGCTGGCGGCCTGCCTGCTCCACGAGTTCGCCGTCCTCGCCCTGGCCGCGCACGGCGTCACCCTGGCCGTCGCCCGGGTGCCGCGACCGGTGCTGCGGGCCTGGGGCGTGACGGCCGCGGGCGTCGCGGCCGGACTGTCGCCGCTGGTGGTCCTCAGCGCGGGACAGTCGGCGCAGGTGTCCTGGATCGAGGGGCCGGTGCGGCTGCCGGGCGTCCTCGCCGTGACGGTGCTGGGGGTGGTGTGCGCCCGTCCGTCGCTGGGCGCGCGGGGCCCGGTGCGGCTCTGGTCGCTCGCGCTGCCGCTGCTGGTGCTCCCCGGCCTCCTGCTGCTGATCGCCTCGCTGGTCAGGCCGATCTTCGTCGACCGGTACGTGCTCTACAGCGGCGTCGGGGGCGCGCTGCTGCTGGGCGCCTGGGCCGACGCCGTCCTGCGGGGACGCCGGTGCCACCGCGCCGGGTGGGTCGCGGCGGCCGTCGTCCTCGCCGCGCTCGTCCCGCCGAGCCTCGCGCTGCGGACGCCGCAGAGCCGCAGCAACGACGCCACCGCCGTCGGCGCCGCCGTCCGCGAGGCGGGACGTCCGGGCGACGGGCTGCTCTTCCTCCCCGGACGCCACCGCGTCCTGACCGCGGCCGCCCCGCGGGACACCCGGGCCCTGACCGACCTGGCCCTGGCCCGGGACCCGGTCTCCTCCGACACGCTCGCCGGGGCGGAGCTGCCCGCCCGCGACATCCCGGCGCGCATGCGGGAGTTCGACCGGATCGTCGCCGTCCGCGTGACCGACGCCCGGGCACGGACCGACCCCCGCGAACTGGCGAAGACCGACACCCTGCGGCGCCACTTCCACCCGGAGTCGACGACCCGGGTCCACGGGGCACGCGTCACCGTCTACGTCCGCGACGACGACGCGGGGGCGCGCGGGTAGCGCGGGCGGGGCCTCCCGCCCCGGGGCGCGGGGCGGGTCATCGTCCGCCACGACGGGTGGCCCGGCCACCGGAGGCGACCCCCTCGCGCTCTCCGCCGGGGCCGGACGGGCGGGGTGTGCTCCCCGACGACGCGAGCCGTGCCGTACCGCCTCCGAGGACACCGTGGGCCGCCTCCGCCGCCGGTCCCGCACCGGCTGGGCGTCGCTCACGGGGGACCCCTGCACACGCCGGACCGGGTGGGCGACAGGGCCTCGCGGGTACGGCCTAGCCTTGCCCCTGTGACGGACGGGACGGACGAGCGCGGCGCGCGGTCGTCGGCGGGGGACCAGCGCACGCGGCGGGCGGCGCCCGGCGGCCGACGGTCCGGTGGCCGCCGGGGCACGACCCCGCTGCGCTGCGCGACCTTCAACGTGCTCCACGGGACCGGGACGGGCGACGACGGCCGTCCCGTCGCCGTCGGCCCCGGCGATCCCCGGGCGCCCCTGGCCACCGCCGTCGCCGATCTCGACGCGGACCTCCTCGCCCTGCAGGAGCTGGACCGGTTCCAGGAGCGGTCAGGGCGCGTCGACCAGGCGGCGGTGGCCGCCGCCGCGATGCGGGCGGTCGACTGGCGGTACGCCTCCGCCGTCCACGGGCGGACCGTCCCCGGGCAGGGCTGGGTGCCCGACCCGGAGGTCTCCGGGGTCCGGCTGTACGGGCCGGGCGACGACGCCGGTGATGCGGGCGCCGTCGCCTCGCTCGGGATCGCCCTGCTGTCCCCGGCGCCCGGTCCGCGCCTGGCGGACGCTGCCGCTGCCGCCCGCCCCCGTGCCGCTGCCGCTGCGGGTCGCCGGACGGGCCCGGCCGGTGCTGAGCCGGGACCAGGCGCGGGCGGCGCTCGCGGCCGTGGTGGAGGGCGAGCGCGGGGTGTTCACCGCCGTGGCGCTGCACCTGTCCTTCGTGCCCGGCTGGAACGCGCGCCAACTGCGCGCCGTACGGCGGTGGCTCGACGGGCTGCCGCGGCCCTGGCTGCTGCTCGGGGACCTCAACCTCGTCGGCGCGCTCCCCAGGCTGGTCCTCGACGGGCCGCTCCGCTCGGAGTGGGCCGCCCTCGCCAGGACGCCCACCTACCCCGCCCACCGGCCCGCCGTGCAGTTCGACCACCTCCTCGCCACGGGGGTCACCACGGCGGCGGTCGGCGCGACGGGCGCCCCGCGCACCGGGATATCGGACCACCGCCCCCTGACGGCCGAGCTGGACTGGTGACCCGCCCCCGGCCCGAGCCCCGGCACACC
>NZ_FMCI01000161.1 GCF_900091845.1 Streptomyces sp. SolWspMP-5a-2 | reverse complement strand
GCGGTTCCCGGACCTCGACGGGCCACGCCACGACCCCGAACGGAGCGACGCGCGCGGTTGGTTCGCCGTCCCTGACCCCCTCTGCGGCGCGGGCCGGTTCACCGTCCCCGCAGGGCCGGTCCGGTTCCGGTGGGGATGCCCGCGTGCCGGTTCCCGCCGGGGCGGGCGGGTCCGTGGCGGCCGAGTTCTCCGCGCTGCTCACCGACACCGCCGCCGTCGCCGAGGAGTTGCTCGGCGCGCTCCGGGCACCGTCCGCCCGGCGCGCCCCGGCCAGGCGCCGAACCCCCGCTCCCCGCACGGGAGTCGGACCGGCGTCACCGGCCGTCCCCCGCGACCACGGCGACATCCCCGGACCCGGCGGAGGAGACGGGCTCGCGCCCGTGCCCGGCGTCCTGCGGGTGGACGTGGAGCGGATGCCCTACCTCCTCGACCACTGCTTCTTCCGGCAGCGGCCCGGCTGGCCCGACGCCGCCGACCGGTGGCCGATCGTGCCCGCGACCACCGTCGTCGACCACCTCACCCGGATCGCCGAACAGGCCCTGCCGGGACGGCGGACGGTGGCCGTGCACCAGGTGCGGTTGCAGAAGTGGATCGAGGCCATGCCCGCCCGGGACGTCCCGGTGACCGTGCGGAGCCTGGCACCCGACCGGGTCGAGGTCGCCCTCACCGGGTTCGCGGGCGCCGTCGTCCAGCTCGCGCCGGAGTCCGACGTCGTGCCGCCGCCCGCCGTGTGGCCGGTGGACCCGGCGTCCGAACGGACCCCCGACCTGACGGCAGAACAGCTCTACGACGAGCGGTGGATGTTCCACGGCCCCGCCTTCCAGGGCGTCACGGAACTCACCGCGATCGGCGACCGGCACGTGCGCGGTGTGCTCACCGCGCCGGGGCCGCCCGGCGCGCTCCTCGACAACGTCGGCCAGCTCCTCGGCTACTGGATCATGAGCAGCCTCACCGAACGCACCACCGTCTTCCCCGTCGGCATGGAGCGGATCGACCGCTACGGACCCGAACCGGCCGCCGGGACCGCCCTGGAGTGCCACATCAGGATCCGCGAGGTCACCCCGGTCACCCTCACCGCCGACATGCAGCTCGTCCACGCGGGCCGGGTCTGGGCGCAGTGCACCGGCTGGACCGACCGGCGCTTCGACACCGACCCCGGCATCCGGCTGGTGGACCGCTTCCCCGGCCGCAACACCCTCTCCGAGGCCCGCCCCGAGGGGTGGAGCGTGGTCCACGAGCGGTGGCCCGACCTCGCCACCCGCGACCTGATCATGCGCAACATGCTGGGCGGCGCCGAACGCGCGCGCCACGCCGAGCAGCCGCCGACCCGCAGGCGCCGTCATCTGCTCGGCCGGATCGCCGCCAAGGACGCGGTGCGCCGACTGCTGTGGGAGGAGGGCGCCGACGAGGTCTACCCGGCCGAGATCGCGCTGCACAACGACGGCGCCGGGCGCCCCGTGGTGAGCGGCGTGCACGGCCGCGACCTCGGCGAGGGGCTGACCGTCTCGCTGGCGCACTGCGCCGAGGCGGCCGTCGCCCTGGCCCGCCGCGGTCCCTGCGGCATCGACCTCGAAGAGGTCACCGCGCGGCCCGCGAGCACCGTCGCCGCGGCCTGCGGACCCGAGGAGCGCGCGCTCCTCGCCCGGACCGTCGCCGCGGGCGGCGACAGCGAAGACCTGTGGTTCACCCGGTTCTGGACGGCGAAGGAAGCCGTCGCCAAGGAACTCGGCACCGGACTGGGCGGACGGCCGGAGGACTTCCGGGTCACCGCCGCACGCCCGGACCTGCTCAGGGTGGAACACGCGGGCAGCGCCTGGGAAGTGCGCTGCGGACAGGTGGCGGCCCCCGCGGGGCTGCCCGAACGGACCTATGTCGTCGCCTGGACCACGGGCGGCGCGGAGCCAGTCGATCAGGAGATCCGGCATGACCACTGAGGCGACCACCCCCACCACGCCCGTCGCCGACGAGAGCACCGTCCTCGCGCGGATCGCCACGCTGCTGCGCGAACTGCCCGACGCCGGTCTCGAGGACGCCGAGATCGGCCGCGACACCCTCTTCCACGACGACCTGGAGCTGGAGAGCATCGACCTGGTCTCCCTCTCGGGTCTGCTGCGCGAGGAGTACGGCGAGCGCGTCAACCTGGCGCTGTTCGTCGCGGACCTGGAGCTCGACGAGATCATCGAGCTGACCGTCGGCCGGCTCGCCGACTTCGTCGTCGCCTCGCTGCGCGCCACCGAGGAGAGCTGACCGGATGGCGAAGATACCCACCGGCTCCCTCACCACCCACGTGCAGCGGCTGGCCGCGGGCGCGGCGGGCGGCACGGTGCCCGACGGGGAGCCCCCGGTCGTCGTCCTCGTGCACGGCCTGCTCACCGACTCCCTGGCCAGCTACTACTTCACGCTCGGTCCCGCGCTGTCCGCGGCCGGGATGGACACCGTGATGTACGACCTGCGCGGGCACGGCCGCACCGACCGGCCGCCCACCGGCTACCGCCTGGAGAACTTCGTCGAGGACCTGTCGCTGCTCCTGGACGGCCTCGGCGAGCGCCGCCCGGTGCACCTGGTCGGCAACTCC
Source organism: Streptomyces sp. SolWspMP-5a-2 (assembly GCF_900091845.1). GTDB lineage: Bacteria > Actinomycetota > Actinomycetes > Streptomycetales > Streptomycetaceae > Streptomyces > Streptomyces doudnae. The sequence continues at coordinate 1,812 of NZ_FMCI01000161.1, read as the reverse complement.
TTCGGCGGCACCGTCGCCGCCGGGTTCGCCGCCTGGCACCCGGAGCGCACGGCCACCGTCACCATGATCGAGTCGGAGCCGCCGGTGGCGGCCTGGGCCGGGCACATGGCGGAGGGCCTGGCCCACGCCCGCCGCGACCTGGTGCACGACCACGCCATCGAGTGGATCAAGGAGCGGTACGGGGCGCACACCGCGCGGCTCTCCCGGGGGGCCGCCCGCATCCTGCGGACCACGACGCTGGCCGAGGACGTCCCGGCCGGGCGGCTCATCGACGACGACCTGTCCGCGCTGCGCTGCCCGCTGTTCGCCGTCTTCGGCGGCGACTCCGGGCTCAGCGCCCAGGTGCCCGACCTGGAGGCCAAGGTCGCCGGATGCCGCACCGTGGTGCTGCCCGACCAGGGCCACTCGGTCCTCGTCGAACAGCCCGCCAGGACCCGGGACCTGGTCCTCGACTGGGTCCGCGAGCACCACGCCCGGCGCGCGGGCACCCCGGCGGGGGCCGTCGGATGAGCCGGTACCTGATCGTCGTCCCACCGCTGACCGGGCACATCAACCCGCTCGCGGGCGTGGCGGCCGAACTGACCGCGCGCGGCCACGAGGTGGAGTGGTGCGGCTACCCCGACCGGGTCAGGGCCGCCGCCGGGCCCGCCGCCGTCGTCCACCCCTGCACCCTGCCCGCGACCGGCGAACTGGTCAGGCCGCCGACCCTGACCGGACCTGCCGCCTTCCGGTTCCTCTGGGAGGACTTCTTCGTCCCGCTCGCCGAGGCGATGGCGCCCGCCGTGACCGACGCGGTGCGCGCCTTCCGCCCGGACGCGGTCGTCACCGACCAGCACGCGGTGGCGGGCGCGCTGGTCAGCGAACGTCTCGGCGTCCCCTACCTGACCTCCGCGAGCACCTCGGCCGAACTCGTCGACCCGCTGGCCGACCTGCCCAAGGTGGCCGCCTGGCTCACCGACCGGCTGGCCGCGCTGCGCCGGGAGATCGGCGACCCGGACGCCACCGGCGACCCGCGCTTCTCGCCGTACGGTGTGCTCGCCTTCACCAGCAGGGCGCTCATCGGCGACACGGCCGACCTGCCCTGGGACCGGGTCCACCTGGTGGGCCCCGCCATCGCCGAGCGGCCCGGCGACCCCGACTTCCCCTGGGACGCCCTCGACCCGTCCCGCGCGCTCGTCCTCGTCTCGCTCGGCACCGCCAACACCGACGCGGGCGCCCGCTTCCTCGGTGAGGCCGCCGCCGCGCTCGACCTGCTCGGCGAGCGGGTGCAGGGCGTCGTCGCGGACCCGGGCGGGCAGCTCACCGACCCTCCGCCCGGGGTGCTGGTGCGCCGCTGGGTCCCGCAGTTCGAACTCCTGGGCCGGGCGGCCGCGGTGGTCAGCCACGGCGGCCACAACACCGTCTGCGAGTCACTGTGGCACGGGCTGCCGCTGGTCCTCGCCCCGATCCGGGACGACCAGCCGATCGTGGCCCGGCAGGTGGCGGAGGCGGGCGCGGGCGTCCGGGTGCGGTTCGGGAAGGTGACCGCGCCGAGGCTCGCCGAGGCGCTGCGCACGGTCCTCGACGACGCCGGAGGGCACCGGGCCGCGGCGGTCGCCGTCGGCCGGTCGCTGCGGGCCGCGGGCGGCCGACGGGCCGCGGCCGACCATCTCGAACAGCTCGTGTCGGCCCACCCGGTGGCGTCCGCGCGCCGCTGAGCGCATCCCCCCACTCCGGAGCACCCATGACCACAGCACCCCTCCCGCCCCCACCCGGCGCGGCCCCGGACCCCGCCGCAGACGGCTCCACCACCCTCGACCACGTCGATCCCAC
>NZ_FMCI01000156.1 GCF_900091845.1 Streptomyces sp. SolWspMP-5a-2 | reverse complement strand
TGGCGCTGCTGTGCGGGGTCCTCGCCGTCCTCTTCGACGTCGCCTACCAGTCCCACCTGCCGGCCCTGGTCGACCGCGACCGGCTCCTCGAAGGCAACGCCCGCCTCCAGTCGAGCCAGTCCCTCGCCCAGGTCACCGGGCCCGGCGTGGGCGGCACGCTGGCCCAGCTCACCGGGCCAGCCTGGCCGGTGCTGGCCATGGCCGCCGGGTACCTGACGTCGACGCTGCTGCTGCGCCGGGTGCGGGAGACGGACCCGCCGGGGCCCGCGGACGGCGCGGACCGGCCGCTGCTCACCGAAGTGCGGGCCGGGCTGCGGTTCCTGGCCCGCAGCCGCACCCTGCTGGCCATCACCTGCTGCACGGCGACGGCGAACTTCTTCACCGGTGTCCTCAGCGCCGTCCAGGTCCTCTTCCTGACCGGCGCGCTCGGCCTGACCGGGTCCGCCGTCGGGGCCGTCCTGAGCGTCCTCGGCCTCGGCGGGGTGCTCGGGGCGCTGTCGGCGTACCGCGTCGTGCGCCGGATCGGCCAGGCCCGCGCGGTCTGGCTGGTGCCGCTCGCGACCTTCCCCGCGCTGCTGCTGGTGCCGCTCGCGGGGCCCGGTGCGCTCCTGGTCCCGGCGCTCGCCGGTCTCCTCGTCACCGGGTACGGGGTCGTCGTGTACAACGTCGCCCAGGTCAGCTACCGCCAGGTCGTCTGCCCGGAGGCCATGCTGGCCCGGGTCAACGCCACCGTCCGCTTCCTCGGGTTCGGCGCGATGACGCTCGGGGCGCTGGCCGGGGGCGTGCTCGGCGAGTACCTGGGCGTCCGGGGCGCGCTGTGGGTCGCGGCGACCGGCACCGCGCTGGCCACGCTGTGGGTGATCTGCTCACCCCTGCGCGGCCTGCGCGACTTCACCCCGACGGCCCCTTCGACGACGGGGGCGTAGCAGCGCACGGGGACGGGGACGGGCCACCGGGGGGACGGGCGGGCCCGCTGGCGGGACGACCCACGGGGAGTACGCGTGGATGCCCGCCACGGGGACCGTGCCCGGCGGGCGGGCCCGGTGCCCCGGTCCCCCGGTCGCCCGATGCCCGGTCCGTGCCCGGCGGGCTGCCCCAGAACCCCGTCCCGTGCCGTGCCCGGCGGGCGGTCCCCGGTGTGTTCGTCGTGGGCCGTTCTCCGTCCGCGTCCCCCGCGCACATCGATCGCACATCGATCGCGCACGGCCCGCACCTCGCGCGCACACGGCACGCGTCTCCCGCGCGCCCTGCACACGAATTCCCCTTCCCAGGCGGCCCGTTCGTCCCGTTTCACCGCCGTTCGCGCGTTTCGCCACCCGTTCGTCTTTGTTGCCGCACAGGTTGGTGAGCAGCGGACCCCATGGCCAGCGACTGCCGCGGCGGAGAACCTTGGAACAGCGGCGATTCCACCCCGGAAACGCCCCATCTCCCGCCGAAACACAGGAGCGTACCGTGATAGCCAGCCGCCCCGTCACCGCCGCGATCGCCGTCGCGCTGCTCGCTCTCGGCGCCGTATCCGGCGCGCAGAGCCCGGTGTCCTCGCGCCTCTCCGCGGGCGCCGCCACGGCGTTCTCCGACGACAGCGGCTGGGGCCGTAAGGCACCCGTCGGCGGCGCGTCGGTGCTGGGCGTCGGCTCCCCGACCGACGACAGCGGCTGGGGCTGAGCCGCCCGCGGGGGCGATCCGCACCCCGCCGACCGGCACCGCGCGTCCGGTTCCACCCGACCGCTCCCGCCGACCGCCACCACGCGTCCGGTCCCGCCCGACCGGCACCGCCCGTCCGGTCCCGCGCCCCGAGCCACCGGAACCGGCTCCGCCCGCCCGACCGTCCGCCCCGAGCCGCCGGGAACGACCCCGTCCGACCGTCCGCCCCGGGTGGGCCCGCGGGCGCCGGGGTCCGCCCGGCCGACCAGAAGGACACACGTCATCCGATGGTTCCCGAAGCGATCGCATCGCTGAGCGACCGCGAGCGCGAGGTGCTGGCGCATCTCGCGGACGGCCTCACCTACGCGTCCATCGCGCGCCGCATGAATCTGAGCCCGCACACCGTCGACACCTATCTGCGCCGGATCCGCGCGAAGACGAAGGCCCGCAACCGGGTCCATCTGCTGCGCCTGGCCTTCGCGTTGACCCCCGCGACGGAGGAGCCGGCCGCCGCACCGCGGAGCTGAGGGGACGGCACCCGAGGGGGCGGGCGGGCCCGCTTCGGGCCCGTCGCGTCGCGGCCGCCGCCCTCCCGGGCGGCAGGTTCCGTGTGGCGCGAATACGTGACTACAGGTCAGGCCGCCCGAACTGAACAATGTCTCTCACACCGCCGTCGGACGGTGCCGGGACACCTGGGTCCCGGTGACAGGCATTCACGGAACCAGCCGACTCGACGGCGCCCGCCGCCCCTCGTCCCCGGGGCCGGGCGGACGCGAGATCGGAGAGCTGTGCCTGAGCCCAGACGGCTGGAGAAGCCGCTCGAGTCCTTCGTCCAGGAGCTGGCGCTGTGCGTCGCGACGAACGGGGACAAGGGACCGGCGCTGCTGTGGCCCGAGGACTTCGACACGCTGCCCGAGCTGCTGCGCATCGCGCGGCCCTCCTATCCGCGCAAGGGCTGGCCGTACGCCGCCGAGAACGGGCCCCCGCCACCCGACGAACCCCAGGAACGCCCCGCGGCCCCGGGCTCGCGGGCCGAACTCCTCGCGTCCTCGCTCGGTGAACTGCTGGGCCTGCGGGTCCGGCCCGCCTTCCGCTTCATGCGCTCCCTGTCCGTGGGCGGACGGCGCACGTCGGACGGGACGGAGTGCACGGTGACGGTGCTGGAGGGCGCGTGCCGCTGCACGCTCACGCGCGGGGAGGGCGCCCCGGACTCGGGCCCCCGGGGCACCGTGGACCTGCGCCTGCGCGCGGGCGGGACACTTTTCGTGCCCCGCGACCACGTCTACAGCCTGCTGGACGTCCACACGCCGACGGTGCTGCTGGAACTCGTCCTGGGAGAAACGGACTGACGTAACGTCAAGCACCGTCAGTTGCAGCGGAGTTGCTCGGCAAGCAGCCCGACCCGGACGACCGCCCGACGACCAGCGCGCCCGAACGCCCGCCAATCCGCGACCCGTTCAGGCCCCCCGGGCCGCTAAGCCCTCTCGGTGCCCTCGGCCCCCTCGTTCCCCCTGCCCTCCTCCGCCCCCGCGGACCGCTCCGGCCTCCGCGCGGCCCCGGAGTCGGCGTCCGGGCCGGAGACCGGGGCGGGACCCGGGACCGAACCCGGGGCGGGGTCCGGGCCGGAATCCGGGACGGGATCGGGGCCGGAGTCCGGGCCGGGGATCTCCTCGTCGACGTCGTCGCCCAGCAACCCCCGGGTGGCGACGGCGAACCCGGCCTGGAAGCGGCTTCCGGCGCCCAGCGTCTGCATGATGTCCGCGATGTGCTTGCGCGTGGTGCGCAGCGACATGCCGAGGCGACGGGCGATCGTCTCGTCCTTCCGGCCGGTCGCGAGGAGCCGCAGGATCGTCCGGTCCAGGTCCTTGGCGACCGCCTCCAGGCCGTCCGTGGCGGCGTCGGAGAACGGCTGGGCCTCCGTCCACACCTGCTCGAACAGCTCGCACAGGAAGTGCACGACCGACGGCTCGCGGATGACGACCGCGCCCCACGTCCCCTTGTGGTCGGGCAGGAAGGCGAGTTCCCGGTCGAAGACGATCATCCGGCCGAAGAGCTGGTGGGCGGTGCGGTACTCGGCTCCGAGGGCGCTGGCCATGGCCACGTACGCCTGACTCGGGCTGTTGAAGCGCGCGGTGTGGTGGTAGAGGGTGCGGATGCGCACCCCCCGGGCGAGCACCTCGCTGTCCCTGGCCAGCGCGTCCGTGAGGACCTCGGGGGCGCGCGTGCCGCCCGGCTGGACAGTGATCATCTCCTCCCGGCACCGCTGGGCGGCCCGGTCGAGGGCGACCCGCACCTCGGTCAGGGCCGGGATGGTCTGGAGGGCGGCGGGAGCACCCCGCAGCCCCTCCTCGTAGTGCGCGGAGAGCTGGGCGAACTGGTCGCGGAAGGCCCGCAGCGAGATCTGCTGCTCGCGGATGGACCTCTCCAGCGGCGCGGTGGCCACCGCGGCGGCCAGGTGCGGGTCGACGGCCCGCATCACCCCGTCGTCCTCCGCGTCGGGCTGGATCAGGCCCAGGTGGACGAGGGAGTCGACGGTCCGCGTCACCGACGCCTCGTCGAGCCCCAGTTCCCCGGCCATCCGGGACAGATCGACCTGGCGGTGGAGGGCCAGCCACCGGTAGACGGCCACCTCCTCGGCGCCGAGTCTGTCGCCCACCCCGAACAGGTGGCCATCGGCCTGCTGCCTCAAAGTCATCCCCTGTCTGTGACGAATAACGCGGGAACGCCGGACACCGCGCGGCTCCGCTCTCCGACCACCGGGCGCCGCGGCTTCGACGTGCCGGGGGCGAGCGGGCTCGCGCCACCCCCGGGGAATCGATTCACCTGGGCACGGCGGGCGACCGCGCGGGCACCGGGCCGACCGGCACCGGCAGCCGCCGCGCCCGGGTCGCCGACGGCCGCGCGGCAGGACGTGCGCCCCGCGACGGGGTCGAGAGACTGTCGTGTGTTCATCGCATCCGTTCCCCTGGACGGCCCGCGTGCACCACACGGACCGTTGTGCCGACGAGAGTTCACCGAGTTGTCGTCGAGGACCGTCCGGTCCGGCCCCGTGCGACGCGGTCGGCCGCGGTGGGGGCGTGCCGGAGCCGCACCACGGCAGCCCCGTCCGGCCTCACAGATCGCCGGACGCGCCCCCGGTCCCCGCACCGCGCGCCGCCGGTCCGCACCGGCGGCCCGGCGGACCGGAGCCAGTCCCTCGCTGGGCAGGCAACACCTTAGCGTCCAGGTCGGTGACGCGACATGACGACTTTCGACGGCGGGCACCCCGGAACACCCGGCGGCAGGCCGAGCCCCCGCGCCCACCGGACCGCCCCGGGCGGGCCGCACTTCTTCCCGACCAGCGCGGTGTTCTGGCGCACTTCTTCCGGACAGAGTTCGGCCACGGCGTCATCCTTCCCCTCCGTCCCGGGGGACATACCAGCGGGGCAGACGGGGGCGGGGCTCAGCCCTGGCGGGCGGTGGCGTGCACGGAGCCGAGCAGGCCGAGCGCCTGCGCGCTGGGGCTGCCGGGTTCGGCGTGGTAGATGACCAGTTGCTGTCCGGGCACGTCGCGCACGTCGAACGCGTGGTAGGTCAGGGAGAGTTCACCCACGTCCGGGTGGCGGAAGCACTTGTCGCCGCGGGTCTTGCCGCGCACGTGGTGGCTCTCCCAGAGCCGGGTGAAGTCCGGGCTGCGCGAGCTGAGTTCGGCGACGAGGTCGGCGAGGCGCGGGCTGCCCGGGTCGACGCCGGACGTCTGCCGCAGATGGCCCACCACCGCCTCGGCGTTCTCCTCCCACCGGGGGTGGAAGGTCCGGCCCAGCGGGTCGAGGAAGACCATGCGGGCCAGGTTGTCCATCGGTTCGAACGGCGCGTAGACCGCCTGCGCGAGGGAGTTGGCGGCCAGGATGTCGAGCGTCGGGTCGATGACCAGCGCGGGGGTGTGGGTGTAGCCGTCCAGCAGGACGCGCAGCGCGGGGTCGACACGGCCGGTGACTCCGGCGGCCCCCCGGGAGGGCACGGTCCCGGCGAGCCGGTGGAGGTGGGCGCGGGCGTCGCCGTCGAGGAGCAGCGCGCGGCTGAGGGCGTCCACCAGTTGCGGCGAGGGGCGGCGTTCGCGGCCCTGCTCCAGCCGCGTGTAGTAGTCCACGTTCATGCCCGCCAGTACGGCGACCTCCTCGCGGCGGAGACCGGCCACCCGGCGCACGCCGTGGCTCGGCATCCCGACCTGGTCCGGCCGCACACCGGCGCGCTGCGCCCGCAGGAACTCCCCCAGCTCGTTGTCCTTCATGCCCCCAGGCTAGGACGCGGCCCGGAACGCCGCCTGGGTGTGCCGTACCCAGGCAGCAGGCGGCCTGGGCCGTGCGGCACGACCCGCACAGACTCGGTCTCCTCCGAGAGAAGAGGCAGTCGTGACAGACATGACAGAGATGACGGGGACGACCGGGCGGGCGGCCAAGGTCGTCCTGATCACCGGGGCGAGCAGCGGGATCGGGGAGGCGACCGCGCGTCGCCTCGGCGCCGACGGGCACATGCTGTTCCTCGGCGCGCGGCGCACCGACCGCCTGGACCGGCTGGTGGAGGAGATCACCGCCGCGGGCGGCACGGCGGCGGCGCGGCGGCTGGACGTCACCGACGCGGCCGACGTGCGGGAGTTCGCGGCGGCGGCCGAGGCGCGTCACGGCCGGGTGGACGTGATGGTCAACAACGCCGGGGTGATGCCGCTGTCGCCCATCGACGCGCTCAGGACCGACGAGTGGGACCGCATGATCGACGTCAACCTGCGGGGTGTCCTGCACGGGATCGCCGCCGCGCTGCCCCTGATGCGGGCGCGGGGCGGCGGGCACTTCGTGAACGTCGCCTCGGTCGGCGCGTACGAGGTGTCGCCCACCGCGGCCGTCTACTGCGCCACGAAGTTCGCGGTCCGGGCGGTCTCCGAGGGGCTGCGGCAGGAGTCCGGGGGTGACATCAGGGTCACGCTGGTCTCGCCGGGCGTCACCGAGTCCGAGCTGGCCGACAGCATCGGCGACCCGGTGGCCCGGGAGGCCATGCGGACGTACCGGTCGGTGGCCGTGCCCGCGTCCGCGATCGCGGACGCCGTCGCCTTCGCCATCGGCAGGCCGCCGGAGGTCGACGTCAACGAGATCGTGGTGCGGCCCGCGGCGAGCGCCCAGTGAGCCCGGACCCGGCCGGGCGGCCCGCCGTCCCCACCGTCCCCGACACGCACGACCTGGCCCGGAGGGTGCGGGCGCTGGAGGACCGGGACGCCCTGCGGGCCCTCATGATGCGCGGCTGGTGGGCGCTGGACCGCAAGGACTGGACGACGTGGTCGGCCTGCTGGACCGAGGACGCGGTGCTGGAGTTCGGCCCCTGGGAACGGGTCCGGGGCCGGGACGCGGTCCGCGCGAAGGTCGAGGAGGCCGAGTCGCCCTACGCGACCATGCAGCACCACATCCTCAACCTGCACGTGGACGTGGACGTGGACACGTCAGGAGACCGGGCGACTGGCACCGGCTACATGTGGTTCGTCGCCGTCACCGCCCCCGGACGGACCACGACGCCCTACGCCATGGGCGGCCCCTACGACTGGGAGTTCCGCAGGGAGGACACCGGGTGGCTCCTGTCCCGCCAGCGCCTGGGCGTGTGGTGGACGACGGGCGAGGACACGGTGGGGGCGTTCGAGGGGGACTGACCGGGCGGGGCCCGCCGCCGTCCGACGAGGAAGGGAACCTCCGCCGGCGCACCGCCCCGCCCGCCCCGCGCGCCGCCCGCCCCGCGTCCCGGAGGACGGGCGGACGGCGGGAACGACAGAGCGCCCTCGCCGGTGCGGTGAGAAGCTCGATCCATGCGAGCACCGGACGGCTCAGCAGCAACGATGAGCCCCATCACGTCCAGCAGGACCCTCTTCGCCCTGGCGAGGGCCCTGCCCGTAGCGGTGCTCGTGGCGGTGCTGACGATCGAGCTGTCCCCCGCCCGCTTCCTCTACACGGGGCCGCTCCTGTCCCCGGCCCCCGCGCTGGCCGCCGTCACGATGGGCCCGGTGGGGACCGGCTCGGTGGCCCTCGCGGCGGGGGCGGTCAGCAGCATCACCGCCACCTACAACCACGCCTGGGGCACCGGGCAGGTCTATGCCAATCTGCTGGCCCTGGTGGTGGTCTCCGTGGCCAGCCTCACGACCAGCACCGCGCGGGTGCGCAGGGACCGGGAACTGGCGCGGGTCCGCCGGATCGCGCAGGTCTCGCAGGACGTGGTGCTGCGCCCCGTGCCGACCCGGGTCAAGGACGTGCGGGCCGCGGGCGTCTACCTGGCCGCCGAGGCGGGGGCGCGCATCGGGGGCGATCTGTACGAGGTGCTGGCCACTCCCTTCGGGGTCCGGATCATCGTGGGGGACGTGCGGGGCAAGGGGCTGCCCGCGGTGCGCTCGTCGGCCGCGGTCCTCGGCGCCTTCCGCGAGGCCGCCCAGTACGCGCCGGAGCTGCCGGAGGTGATGAGGCGCTGCGAGGCCGCGCTGCGCCGTGAGCTGTCGGGCGCGGAGAGCCGTTCACGGCAGACGGAGGCGCGCGGCCCCTCGGAGGAGTTCGTCACGGCGGTCCTCGCCCAGGTGTCGGACGCGGCCGTGGTCGAACTGGTCAGCCGTGGCCATCCCCCGCCGCTGCTGCTCCACCGGGGTGCGACGGACGCCCTGGAGACGGTGTCCTCGCTGCCGCCGCTCGGCCTGGAGGAGTTCCTGGACACGGCCGACATGCGGGTGGAGACGTACCCGTTCGAGCCGGGCGACCGGCTGCTGCTGTACACCGACGGAGTAGTCGAGGCCCGCGATCCCGGCAGGAGGTTCTTCGACCTGTCCGCGCACCTGACGCGGCTGCGCGACGGGCCCCCGCAGGAGCTGGTGGACCAGCTCCTCGCCTCCCTCCTTGACCACACGCGGGGACATCTGGAGGACGACGCGGCGATGATCCTCCTCGAACGGGACCCGCCCCGCGACTCCTCCGCCCGGGGCCTCCGCTGACCGGGCGCGACCCCAGGCCGTCCGGGCTCAGGACTCCTTCAGGTAGGCGGAGAGCTTCCCGATGAGCCGGGCCGCCTCGTCGAGACTCCGGGCGGTCTCCCCCAGGTCGCCCGCGAGGAGCCTGCCCGGACCGTCGGCGGTGGACGGCTCGCCGGAAACGTCGGACCACGGACCGGGGACGGCGGTCCCCCGGTACCCGGTGGGGGCGCCCTCCCGCAGCGCGCGGTAACCCGTGAAGTCGACGGTGTCCGTGTCCGCGGGACCGGGCTGCGCGGCGCCGCCCGCGAGGAGCTGCACGCGGGAGAGCTGGGTCAGGTCGGAGCCGTTGTTGCGCTCGATGCGGAGCCGGTAGCGCGAGTAGGACGCCGGGTGGGCGACGGAGTACTCGCGCGCCTCGTGCCTGCCGTGGAAGCGCTCGTCGGCGCGGGAGTCGACGGCCGTCCAGTGGACCCCGTCGTGGGACCCCTGGAGCGACCAGTCACGGGGGTCCCGGTCGGGCGCGTCGTTGGCCGAGGTCAGCCGGTAGGCGGCGACGGCGGCGGGCTGGGCGAGCGTGAAGGTCACCTCGGCCGTCTCGTCGCGCGCCAGCCACTTGGTGCGGGCCTTGCTCACGAGGTTCTCGGCGACCTCGGCCCACTCCTCGAACTCGTCGCTCGCGTCGATGCCGACGACCGTCGGGGTGATGTCCCGCAGCTCGCCGACGGGCGCGACGGCGGGTGCAGCGACGCCCCCGCTCAGGGCGAGCGAGGTGGTGTCGCCGTTCCGGTCGGTCCAGGTCACCCGCTCCAGCGGCGCTCCCCCGTCGTCGAGGAGCAGCCGCAGCTCGCCGGACGGGGTCCAGACGTCACCGCGCGCCTCCTCCGTGGAGAAGCGGCGCAGCCGGGTCCCCGCGGTGCCGTCCGGGTAGGCCAGGCGCTCGGTGAGCGTGCCGCGGTACTCGGTGACTTTGGCGTCGGCCGCCCTGCGGTGTCCCAGGAAGCCGGAGAGGTCGGCGCCGAGTCCGACGGACGCCTCCGAGCCGTCCGTCCCGCGCCAGGAGAGCTGCGCGGGCACGGCCCGTCCGCCGGCGTCGAGGTGGAACCGCACCGGGGGCGCGGGCTGCCAGGCGGTGGTGCCGGGGGCGCGGACGTGGGTGTCGAAGGTGACCACGGACCGCGCCGCCGTCCGGGCCGCCATGGCGCGCTCGGCGCGGTCCTGGTCGTGCGCGGGCGCCACGGTGACGGCGGCGATCCGCAGCAGCGCGTCCGAGCCCTCGGGGTTGCGCACCTCCAGGAGGTTGGCGCCCGCGGTCAGCGCGTCGGCGGGCGCGGTGAGCACGACACGGCGCGCCCCGGAGTCCGCCCCCTCGCCGCCCGTCTCCAGGCGCTCCGCGAGGGCCTTCCCGTTGAGCAGGACGTCGAGGGGCGCGGACGTGCCGGGGAGGGTGACGGTGACGACGGCGTCGCCGGGCTCCCGGCCGTCCTCCGCCGGCGCGTCGACGGTGAAGTCGACCTTGATGTGCCCTCCGGGTCCCAGCGCGAGATGCGTGGGGGCGATCCCGCACCGGTGGTGGACGACCACGGCGTTGGAGAGGCGTGCCGGGGTGCTGGAGAAGTCGGCGAAGACGGGTACGGATCGCATGGGTGTTCCTCTGCGGTTCGGAGCGCACCGGCAGAACCGGCACGCGGCGCGTACGGCGAGACCCGATCACTGGGACCGGACCCACAACGTAACGGCGCCCACTGACAACGCCGTTGCCTCGCAGGGGAGTTGGAAGGGACATGAGCGCTGCGGCGGCGGGGCGGCCTGCCGGTGGCCGGTCCGCTTCACGGTCGACCGAGAGCGCACCGGCCGCCACCACGACATCGGCCTCCCGCACGCTCGCGGCAAGATCAGCGGTACGGGAGTGGCAGTAGGTGACCGTGGCGTCCCGGGCGAGCAGGAGCATCCCGACCGGCTTGCCGAGGATCGCACTGCGCCCCACGACGACGGCACGACGGCTCGTCGATGTGCGCAGTCGTCAGACCGCTCCCCGGTGGTGCTCCACCTCAGCGCCAGTCACGGCCCAGGACGCACTGTAGTGGACCCCGCCCGCGCTCATCCCGAACCGGCGGCAGTCGCCCCCGCCGTCCCGCGTCGCCCCTCCCCCGCCTCCTCAAGCGCTCCCCGCCCCGCCTCCCGACGCGTTCGACGGGTGTCGGATGTCGGGTGTTTCCCCGGTGTTGAGGTCTCCTCTGCCTCCATGCGGAGGATTTGAAAAGATCGCTGATAATTTTGTATGGCCGCGAGGGGCCCCAGAGCGGCTGGGGGCGAAAGGGATGGCGGGCCACGTCAGAGGCGGCTGCGTCGACCCGCGCGAGCTACACGTAGTGCGGAGGGAGGCCCAGCCGTGACTGAGGCGGGGCAGGGGCAGGGGCCGGGGGGCCCTGAAGAGAAGCGGAACCGCAGGTCATCGGGGCGGAGGGAGGACGACGGCGCCCCGTCGGGTCAAGAGGGCGCCTCGTCGGCCCGCCGGGAGAGCGGCGCGGGCCGGCTCACCGGCGACGGGTCCGACGGCCCGGGGCGCTCGCGGGACCCCGAGACACACGACGGGCGGGACGGTCGGGACGGGACCGAGGACTCCGGGGGGAACCGGCGTCCCCGTCTCGATCCCGAGCGCCTCGACCGTATACGGCGCCTCGCCCGTGCCGAGCGCACCGAACGCACCATGCAGCTCAAGTTCGAGCCCCCGCCCGCCGCCGACGAGACCATGCAGCTCAAGGTGGGTCCGCTCCCGGAGCGCACCGAGCCGAAGCAGGGCGACCGCCCCGCTCAGAGCGACCGGAACAGCCGGAACGCGGCTCCCGACGCGCCGGATCCGGTCACGGACCCCGCCGAGGACGGGCCCGCCGAGCGGTCGTCGCGGCCCGAGTCCCCGGCCGCCGGGTCGCCCGAGCGGCCCGAACCTGCCGCGCGCCGCGGCCGTCTTGGGCGCCTCGACCGTCGCCGTCATCCCGACGCGTCCGCCTCGGAGACGGCGTCCCCGCGTCCCCGCACGCCCGCGGACCGACCCGAGCGACCTGAGCGATCCGATGCCGCCGAGCGGGCCGACCAGGTCGGAGCGCGTGGGGCGGCCGAGGATTCCGGGGCCCGGACGGGCTCCCCGCCGGAGTGCCCCTCGCGCCCGATCAGACCATGCAGCTCAAGGTCCCCCCGCCGCCGCCGAAACGCGCGCAGGGGTCGGGGGACGACCCCGCCGCGCCCGCCGCTCCGGACCAGACCATGCAACTGCGGGTGCCGCCGCCCGAGTTGCTCATGGCCGCCCGCAGCGGGCGGGCCGACCGGCGCAAGGCCGAGCGGCCGCCGCCCGCGCCCGCCCGGCTGCTGGCCCTGGTCACCGCGCTCGGTGCCCGGCTCGCGCCGTACGTCCAGCGGTTCAGGCCCCGCTACCCGCGGCCCGGACGGACCGGCTGGCGGCGCTGGGTGCCGTCCTGGCGGCAGTCGGCGGGCGCCGCGCTCGCCGTCTTCGGGGTGAGCGGGCTGTTCCTGACCGTCGCCTACGCGGCCACGGACATTCCGGCGAACCTCAACACGTACGCGACCCAGCAGGACAACGTCTACTTCTGGTCGGACGGGACGCCGATGGCGCGCACCGGCTGGGTGCAGCGGCAGGCGATGCCGCTCAAGGACATACCGGAGGACGTCCGCTGGGCCGTGCTCGCGGCCGAGAACGAGAGTTTCTACAGCGACCCCGGCGTCTCCTTCAAGGGCCTCACCCGCGCCGTGTGGCGCACGGTCGGCAAGGGCGACACCCAGGGCGGCTCGACCATCACCCAGCAGTACGTCAAGAACGTCTACCTGAACCAGAACCAGACGGTCAGCCGGAAGTTCACCGAGGCCATGATCGCCCTCAAGCTCGACAACCGGATGAGCAAGGACAAGATCCTGGAGGGCTACCTCAACACGAGCTGGTTCGGGCGCGGTACGTACGGCATCCAGCGGGCCGCGCAGGCCTACTACGGCAAGGACGTCAGTGAACTCAACGCGAGCCAGGCCGCGTTCCTCGCGTCGCTGCTCAAGGGCGCGGGCCTGTACGACCCGACGCTGAGCGCCGCCAACCACGCCCGCGCGGTGGAGCGCTGGAACTGGATCCTGGACCGGATGGTCAAGGCCGGGAAGCTCTCGGCGAAGGAGCGGGCGACGTACCGGACCTTCCCCGAGCCGCTGAAGCGCAACCCGCTGTACGACACCGGCCAGCAGAGCGACTACCTGGTCGAACTCGCCTCCCAGTACGCGCAGAAGGCCGGTCACATCGCGGCCAAGGACTTCGACCTGGGCGGCTACCAGGTGTACACGACCTTCGACCGGAAGCGGGAGGCCGCGCTCGACAAGGTGGTGGAGAAGGCGCGCAAGGACGCCCGGCAGGACGATCCGAAGAAGGCGTCGACCGCGCACTACGGTGCCGCCTCCGTGGCGCCCGACGGCCGCATCCTGGCCGTCTACGGCGGTCCCGACCACCGCAAGCAGGGCTACAACGAGTCCAACGCCACCACCGTGCCCGCCGGTTCGGCCTTCCTGCCGTTCGTGTACGCGGCCGGTCTCGAACACGGTGTGGTCAAGGAGCGCGGCGGGGCACGGGAGCAGATCACCGCGCAGTCGGTCTACGACGGCGACGACGACATCCCCGTCAGCACCCCGGAGGGGCCCTACTGGGACCGCAGCGGCAAGAAGGTCTCCACGCACAACGACGGCGAGAAGTCCTGGGGGAAGATCACCCTGCGCGAGGCGCTCGCCCGGTCGGTGAACACGCCGTTCATGCAACTGGGCATGGACACCGGCCTGGACAAGGTGAAGCAGACCGCGCAGGCCTCCGGGCTGCTGGCGTCCAGCATGGGGCCGCAGGTGCCGTCCCTGTCCACCGGCACCTCCACGCCGAGCGCGATCCGGATGGCCAGCGGGTACGCGACGTTCGCCGCCCAGGGGCAGCACACCGAGCCGTTCTCGGTGCGCCGCATCACCCGCAACGGGACGACGATGCGCCTGGACAAGCCCGGTTCGGGGCGCGCGATGGACGCGCGGGTCGCCGCCGAGGTCGGCCAGGCGCTCGCCGACTCCTTCCGCACCGCGCACCCGGGCGCCGCTCCCGCCGGGGCGGCCGTGTCCGGCAAGGCCGGGACCACCGGCGACGACAAGGCGGCCTGGTACGTCGGTACGGCCCGCACGGTGTCGACAGCCGTCGTCGTGTACCGGATGGATCTGGCCAAAAGTCTCGAACCGCTGCCCCTGGAGGGGCTTGCGGGAACTGGGCAGGACAGCGTGGCGTATGACATCTGGACGGGTGCCATGAGCCCACTCGGCTGACCACCGGGAGCCCTGGCGACAGGACCGGCACCACCAGCCCGTTCGCGACCGCACCCGCACCATCGGGACCCCCCTCGCAGATTTGAGCCCTGTATGAAGTCGACCTCCGGCCGCCGCCGCAAGGCACCGGCGCCCCGCCGTACTCCCCCGCCCCGGTATCTGATCGTCGCCGCCGTCCTGCTGGTGGTCTGCTCGGTCGTGGCGGGCTACCTGGTCCTCGACCATTCGGACGGCGACGCGCGAGCCGCGTCCGGCGGCAAGAACGGATCGGCCGCCGGCGGCACGACGAAGTCGAACCAGGAACCCGCCTGGGACGGCAAGGTCAAGGTCCTCGGGGACGGCTCGACCTCCTACACCGGGCCGCAGAAGAACGAGTTGAAGGCGGAGCCGCTCAAGCCGGGCGAGAAACCACCGCAGTTCGTCGTCTTCTCCTGGGACGGGGCGCTCCAGGGCGACGACGAACTCTTCTCGCACTACCGGGAGCTGGCCAAGGAGTACGACGCCCACATGACGTTCTTCCTCACCGGCATCTACCTGCTGCCGAAGAGCAAGAAGGACCTCTACCACCCGCCCCAGCACTCGGTCGGCTCCGCCGCGATCAGCTACCCCACCGACGAGCACATACGCACCACGCTGACGCAGCTCGCCGGGGCCTACGAGGACGGCAACGAGATCGGCACCCACTTCAACGGCCACTTCTGCGGCGCCAAGGGCGGCGGCGACTGGAGCGTGGCGGAGTGGAAGAGCGAGATCGACCAGTTCTACGACTTCGTGGAGAACTGGAAGACCAACACCGGCTACAAGGACCTGCCCGCGCTGCCCTTCGACTTCCGCAAGGAGGTCGTCGGCGGCCGCGCTCCCTGCCTGGAGGGGCAGCCCAACCTGCTGAAGGCGATGAAGAGTTACGGCTGGCGCTACGACGCCAGCTCGCCCGGCGACTTCCAGATATGGCCCGCCAAGAAGGAGGGCTTCTGGGACTTCCCGCTGCAGATGCTGCCGTACCCCGGCGGCAAGTACCAGGGCCTCTCCATGGACTTCAACTTCCTGTACAACCAGTCCGACGGCGAGGTCTCGGGCGACCCGTCCAAGTACCCCGAGTGGGAGCAGCAGGCCGTCGACTCGTACATGGCGGGGTTCAACCGGGTCTACTACGGCAGCAGGGCACCGCTGTTCGTCGGCAACCACTTCGAGGACTGGAACGGCGGCATCTACATGAAGGCCATCGACCAGGTGATCAAGCAGACCTGCACGAAGAAGGGCGTGAAGTGCGTGTCCTTCAAGGAGTTGGCCGACTGGCTCGACGTGCAGAAGCCGGAGACCCTGGAGCGGATGCGCGGTCTCGACCCGGCGCAGTCCCCGGACTGGTCGACGGTCGTCAAGTGAGCCCGGAAACAGTCTGATTCCGTTTGCGGACCTCCCTTCACAGTCCCTGCACCACTCGTGCGAGGATGCGGACGCGCGCGGTCGGTGTACCGGCGTAGAGGGGAACATCGTTGAAATCGAGAAGATTGAGCCGTACGCGTAGCCGTGCCGGCATAGTCACGGTGGCCGCGGCCTCCGTGGTCGCCGGTGCCGTACTCGTACCCAACTGGAGCGCGGGCGCGGCCGTCACCGACGACCCGACCGTGGACGCGGCCACCAAGGCCACCTTCCAGCGGCTGGCCGACGCGGTCTTCGCGGACCGTACGCAGGCCCTGGTGGACGACACCGCGACCGGCGGGAAGCGGCACCAGCAGCGCACGCACGGCTTCACCGGCAAGGTGCGTCTGTCGGGGACCCAGTCGCGTGAGGAGTCGTCGACGCTCGACGCGCTCCGTACGCGCAAGTCCCGGCTGGCGAAGCTCGGTGAGGAGTACAGCGCGGCGCAGACCAGCGTCAAGCTGGACGCCACCCGGGTGAAGGGCCGCAGCGCCAAGGTCGCGGTCACCGAGACCACGGCGCTGACGTACGAGCGGGCCAAGGCGGGCGAGCCGAAGACCACCGGCTTCCAGGCCCACCACGAGCTGACCTTCAAGGCCGACTCGAAGGGTGTCTGGCGGCTGAGCGGTGTGCGCAGCACCGACGACGGCTACCTCGCGGTCAACCAGGTCGAGAAGCCGGCCGTCGCCGCGCCGGCCGTCGCGGCCGACGACGACAACCCGCCGTCGGCGCCCCGCGCGGCCACCACGCGGCCCGCGCCCGCCAACGCGAAGAACATGACGGCCAGTGGTTACGACTACAAGGCCATGGTCGCCTACGCGACGAAGTACTGGAGCAAGTACAACACCGACTACCCCGACTTCAACGGGGCCGGGGCCGGCGGCGACTGCACCAACTTCGTCAGCCAGTCCCTGAAGGCGGGTGGCTGGAAGCACGTTCCCGGCTACACCTACGACTTCAAGAAGTGGTTCGGCAACAACGAGATCCAGTCGGACTCGTTCGTCGGCGTGAACGAGTTCTCGTGGTTCGCGCTGTCGTCGAAGCGGGTCACCAGCCTGGCGAACGTCTACCAGATGGACATCGGGGACGTTCTCCAGATGGACTTCGACAAGGACGGGTCGAAGGACCACACGATGATCGTCACCTCGCGCAACGCGCAGGGCGTGCCGTTCGTCACGTACCACTCGACCAACACGTACAACCGGTCGGTGGCGAGCCTCGTCGCGTCGTACCCGAACGCGGCGTACTACGCCTACCGCACCTGATCGGCCCGTAGCACCGCACGCGACGGCGTGATCCGGACCGGAACCCCGGTCCGGATCACGCCGTTCGGCTCTCCGGGCGCACGCGGACGCCCGGGGTCAGGAGCCCGCCAGGCCGGGCTTCGGCTTCGCGGACGCGCGCCGCCCGTCGACGGGCAGGCCCGCAAGCAGGGCCCTGCGACTGGCCCTGACGTGTTCGCGCATGACGCGCTCGGCGCTGTCGCCGTCCTTCTCCAGGATCAGTTCCAGCACCAGGTGGTGCTCCCGGTCGGACTGGCTGGCGCGGCCGGGCTGGCTCAGCGAGGTGTTCACGAGCCGGGAGTACGCGAGCTGGTTCATCAGGATCCGGTAGTGGGCCTGCAGCTTGCTGTTGTCGGACCCGGCTATGAGCAGGTCGTGGAACTCCTGGACGAGCGCCGCGTACCGTTCCCGGTCGTCCTGCTCCACCGCGGCGTCGGCCTCCCGGAGGTTCCGTTCCAGGGAATCGATCTCCGGGACGCGGCCGCGCTGGGCGAGCAGGCGGGCGGCGGCGCCCTCGATGAGTTCCTTCATCTCGAAGAGTTCGGTGATCTCCCGGCGCGAGGGCGTGGTGACGAACGTCCCGACCCGGGGCCGGATCTCGACGAGTCCCTCGGTCTGGAGCTGCTTGAGGGCTTCCCGCACCGGTGTCCTGCTCACGCCGAACTCGTCCGCGAGGACCGTCTCCGAGAGCGAGGCCCCGGGTGCGACGTCGCCGTCGATGATGCGTCTGCGCATCTCCGCGATCACCCTGGCCTGCATCGACCCGTTCTTCACTTCGCCCGCGTCGCGATTCATCGCCTGTTTCCCCATCTCTGGTACCGCCGCCCACCGGATCATCCCAGAGACGTGAGCGCCCCACCGTCGAAGAAGCTGCCCGCGCTGTAGACCATGGGCGGCAGTTCGGTGACCGCGGCGTGCACCACGCGGCAGACGAAGACGGTGTGGGTGCTGGCCCGCAGCCGCTCGCGGATCCGCACTTCCATCTGCGCGCTGCTGCGGGCGATCAGCGGGCTGCCGAACGGGCCGCTCTCCCAGTCCAGGTCCGCGAACTTGCCGGCGGACTTGGCCGCGAACGTGCCGACGACGTCGAGCTGCCCGGTGGACAGGATGTTGATCGCGAGGTGGTCCGCGCGGAAGAGGCAGTCGTGGGTGGACGAGGTGTGCTGGACGCACACCATCACCGTGGGCGGGTCGAGCGAGATGCTCGAGAACGCGTTGACGGCGAGACCGCGGGGGGTGTCTCCGTCCATCGCGGTCACGACCGTCACGCCGGTGACGAACTGCCGGTTCACCCGCTTCATCACGTCGAGGTCGGGGGTGGAGGCAAGCGCGGTCATGGGGGTGCTCCTAGTCATCTCGGTCGTCGGTCCTGTCCCGGTCCCGCCGTCAGTCCTGGCCCAGGCTGATGATGCCCAGCGCCACGAGCAGCGCCCGGGGGTCCCACGTGACGTGCTCCTCGGCGATCAGGTCCCCGTCGAAGCGGGCGAACGTGGCGCCGCCGATGTCGACCCGCCGCTTGGTCGGCGGAACACCGAGGAAGGCGTTCTCGTGGGTCCCGCTGCTGTGCCAGCGGATCGCGGCCCGGTCACCCTCGATCACGATGTCGTCGATGACGGTGGTCAGGTCGGGGAACGCCGCGCGCGTGGAGACGATCGCCGCCTTGAGGACGTCCGGGCCCTGCGGGTGCGGGTCCGTGCCGTGGCGCAGGTACGCCGGGCTGAGCAGCCCGTCGAGCGCGTCCACGTCGCCCTTCCCCCAGGCCCGGACCCACGCTGTCTCGATGCGTTCCCTGCGGGCGTCGGCGGTGTTCGGCATCTCTTCCCCTTCTCCATCGAAGGGCCGGGGGCGGGGAACGGGAGCGGGGCTGCGCGCCCCGCCGTCCGTCGCGTCCTCGACCCGTGCGTCGCCGGTGGCCGCGTCCTCACCCGTCTCCAGGTGAACGGGCACCGGCTTCCCGGGGTCGAAGGTGAACCCGGCCTGCTCTGACATACAAGAAGCAGTAAGGCACGGCACTGGAGGAGCGTCAAGACCCCGACAGGGAGAGGCCCGGCCCCACGCCTTCCGACTCGCAAAATAACCAGTTCACAGCAGTGTGTGACCGTCACGCGGGGGTGTGGACCGGCATACCGAGGGCATCTCCGCAGACCTCTTGACGGCTCCGAGAACCCGTGCCTAGGGTCCTGTGCCATGCAAGAGGGCTTGAAGCAAACAGACGAGAGCATCGGTCTCCGCAAGCTCGTGCTCTACCGCGACGCCGTCCTGACCGAGGCGGGTGAGGCGCCCGCGCGGCCCGTGTGGCGGGCCAGCGTCGCCGCGGTCGTCCGCAATCCGTGGCTGGGCTCGGGCCCCGCCACCGACCTGGTCCCGGAGCAGGCGCGGATCGCACCCGTGCTCGCGCGGCTGCTGACCGACCGGCTCATCGCCTCCCTCGGCGGCGTGGACGCGATCGAGTCGTTCGGCAAGGCCGCCATCGTGGGCACGGCGGGCGAGATCGAGCACGCCGGGGCGCTGATCCACACCCCGTACTTCGGCAACCTCGTCCGCGAGTTCCTCCGGGGCGAGTCGATCATCTGCTTCGCCGACACGCGCGCCGAGGCCGGGGAGTCCCTGATCGTCCCCCTGTGGCACAAGACGCAGGCCGCGACCCGCAGCCACTACCAGACCGTCAGCGTCCGCGTCTCCGACGGACCGCGTGCGGACGAGATCGTCGTCGTCGCCGCCGCGTCGACGGGGCCGCGCCCGCACCCCCGCATCGGAGACCGCAGGACCGACCCCGCCGTCACCACAGAAACCCTGGAGGTTGTTTCCTCATGAGCGTCCGCAGGATCGTGACCGTCGTCGAGGAGATCCACACCGAGGGCGGCCGCCCGCTCGCCCGTCCCGCCCGGATCGCCGTCGTCGCGGCGGTGATCGACAACCCCTGGGCGGGGCAGGGCTTCGTGGAGGACCTGGCCCCCGGCATCGAGGCGCACGCCTCCGACCTCGGGGCGCTGCTCGCCCCGGCGGTCCTCGACGCCCTCGGTGAACCCGCCGAGGCGTACGGCAAGGCCGCCATCGTGGGTCTGGACGGCGAGATCGAGCACGGCTCGGCCCTGATCCACACGCTCAAGTTCGGCGACCACTTCCGCAAGGCCGCCGACGCCACCACCCTGCTGCCCGCGGTCGAGAAGCGCGGCCCCGCCGGAGTGGTCTTCGACATCCCGCTCAAGCACATCACCGACGCCACGATCCGCTCGCACCACCAGAGCTTCGAGGTCCGCGTCAGCGACGCCCCGCACCCGGGCGAGATCGTCGTCGCGCTCGCCGCCGCCGCCCAGGGACGCCCCCAGCAGCGTCTGGCACCCCTCACGACCGAACAGTAGGTGCGCGATGAGCCAACCGACCGTGGTCCTGCTGCACGGCGTCGGACTCGACCACACCCTGTGGGAGCCCCTCGCCTCCCTGCTGGCCGACCGCTTCACCGTGATCGCCCCTGACCTGCCCGGTCACGGCACCCGCCGCCCGGTGCGCGGCACGGTGACGCTCGCCGACCTGGCCGACGGGGTGGCCGACGAGATCCCGGCCGGCGCGCACCTGGTCGGGTTCTCCCTGGGGGCGCTGGTCGCCCAGCACCTGGCGCTGCACCGGCCCGAGCGGGTGGCGACCCTGACCTCGGTCAGCTCGGTCTGCCGGCGCACGGCCGCGGAGCGCGCCTCCGTCCTGGCCCGGCTGCGCACCGCGGAGAGCGACTTCACGGCGAGCACGGTCGCCTCCCTGCGACGGTGGTACGACGGCACCGACGTGGACCCCGGCCAGGTGGCCCGCACCGAGGCCACCCTGCTCGCCAACGATCTGGCGTCCTTCCTCGCCTGCTACCGGGTGTTCGCCACCGCGGACACGGAACTCGGACCCGGCCTGGGCTCCATCGCCGTCCCCGCGCTCGCGGTGACGGGTGGGGACGATCCCGGCTCCACCCCCGAGATGACCCGGCGGCTCGCCGCGGCCCTGCCCGACTGCCGCGCGGTGGTCGTCCCCGGGGCGCGGCACATGCTGCCCGTGGAACGTCCCCGGGAGCTGGCCGGCCATCTCACCGCCTTCCTCGGAGAGTGTTCCCATGTCTGACCCCACCACGTTGCGGCACGTCATCGGCGGCGAGCAGGCCGAGCCCGCCTCCGGCGCGTACTTCGAGAGCACCAACCCGGCCACCCGCGAGGTCCTCTACCGGGCCGCGCGCGGCGACGCCGCCGACGTCGACCGGGCCGTGGCCGCCGCGCGGAGCGCCTTCGAGGACCCACGCTGGCGCGACCTCAGCCAGACCAGGAGGGGGCACCTGCTGCGCCGCCTCGGTGAGCTGATCGCCGAGAACGCCGAGGAACTGGCCCGGACGGAGACGCTGGACAACGGCAAGCTGCTGCGCGAGATGCGGGGGCAGCTGGCCGCCCTGCCGGAGTACTACCACTACTACGCGGGGCTCGCCGACAAGATCCACGGCGACTTCATCCCGACCTCCGACCGCCGGGTGCTCAACTACACGGCCCGGGAACCGCTCGGCGTGGTGGGCGCGATCACCCCCTGGAACTCCCCGCTGACGCTGACCAGCAGCAAGCTCGCCCCGGCCCTCTGCGCCGGGAACACCGTCGTGGTCAAGCCGTCCGAGCACACCTCGGCGTCCGTCCTCCGGCTCGCCGAACTGGCCCTGGAGGCGGGCTTCCCGCCGGGCGCGGTCAACGTCGTCACCGGGTTCGGGGCCGAGGCCGGACAGGCCCTGGTCGACCACCGCGACCTGGCGAAGATCTCCTTCACCGGCTCCACCGCCACCGGGGCCCGGATCGCGGCGGCGACCGCGAGCCGGTTCATCGGCTCCACCCTCGAACTCGGCGGCAAGTCCCCCAACATCGTCTTCGGGGACGCGGACGTCGCCAACGCGGCGATGGGTGTCGTGGCCGGTGTCTTCGCCGCCGCGGGACAGACCTGCATCGCGGGCAGCCGGGTCTTCGCCCACCGGTCGGTCTACGACGAGCTGCTGGAGCGGGTCGCCGGGCGCGCGCGGACGATCCGGATCGGCGACCCCCTCGACGAGCGGACCGAACTCGGGCCGCTGGCCTTCGCCGACCAGCGCGACAAGGTAGCCGGGTACGTCGATCTCGGCCGGGGCGAGGGCGCGCGGGTGCTGACCGGCGGGCAGGCCACCGACGGCGGCCTCGGCGGCTACTTCTACGAGCCGACCGTCCTCGTGGACGTCGACAACGGCATGCGGGTCGTCCGGGAGGAGATCTTCGGGCCGGTGGTGGCCGTCATGCCCTTCGACACCGAGGAGGAGGTCGTCCGGCTCGCCAACGACACCGACTACGGGCTCGCGGCCGGTGTCTGGACGACCGACCTCGCCCGCGCGCACCGGATGGCGGGCCGCCTCGACGCCGGGACGATCTGGGTCAACACCTACCGGGCCATGTCCCCCATGTCCCCGCGGCAGGGCTTCAAGACCAGCGGCGTCGGCGTCGAGCACGGCACCGAGGCCGTCAAGGAGTACACCCGCCTGAAGAGCGTCTGGATCAACACCAGCGAGGAGCCGGTGGCCGATCCGTTCACCATGCGGAGCTGACCGGAAACCGGCGCGAGAGAACGGGAACGACATGCCGCAGGTCGCCATCACCCTCGCGGAGGGCCGCAGCCCGGAGCAGATCCGGGCCCTGCTGCACGCAGTGCACACAGCGGTCCAGCGCACCACGGACGCCCGGCCCGACCACATCCGGGTCGTCGTCCACCAAGTCCCCCGGTCCCACTGGTCCACCGGCGACGTCACCCTCACCGAGGCGGACGCCGCGGGCACCGGACCGGCCGGGCCGGCCATCGACGCACACCACGGCCGGGACACGAGCCGACGCCCGGCCGACGCGCAGCAGGAGGAGCAGTCATGAGGTTTTCGTTGTTCGTGCACATGGAGCGCTGGGACGAGGAGGTCAGCCACCGCCGGCTTTTCGAGGACTTCACCGAGCTGGCCCTGATGGCCGAGGCCGGCGGCTTCAGCACCGTGTGGGTCGGTGAGCACCACGCGATGGAGTACACCATCTCCCCGAGCCCCATCCCGCTCCTCGCCCACCTCGCCGCGCGGACCTCCACCATCCGGCTCGGCGCCGGGACGATCGTCGCCCCGTTCTGGAACCCGATCCGCGCCGCCGGCGAGTGCGCGCTGCTCGACGTCATCAGCGACGGCCGGATGGAGGTCGGACTCGCCCGCGGTGCCTACCAGTTCGAGTTCGACCGGCTGGCGGGCGGCCTCTCGGCCCGCGACGGCGGCAAGCACCTGCGCGAACTCGTGCCCGCGATACGGGCGTTGTGGCAGGGCGACTACGCGCACGACGGCGAGATATGGCAGTTCCCGACGTCGACCAGCGTGCCCAAGCCGGTCCAGCGGCCCAATCCGCCCATGTGGGTGGCCGCCCGCGACCCCGACTCGCACGACTTCGCCGTCGCCCAGGGCTGCAACGTCATGGTCACCCCGCTGATGAAGGGGGACGAGGAAGTCGTCGACCTGAAGCGGAAGTTCGACACCGCGGTCGCCAACCACCCCGAGGTGGCGCGTCCCGAGCTGATGGTGCTGCGCCACACCCACGTGCACGCTCCGGAGGAGCCGACGGGATGGCGCCCGGCCGCGGAGGCGATCAACCGCTTCTACCGCACCTTCGACGCGTGGTTCGGCAACGAGACCACCCCGCGCGACGGGTTCCTCGACCCCAGCCCGGAGTCGAAGTTCGCGGACCGCCCCGAGTTCGCGCCGGAGTCGCTGCACAGGACGGCGATGATCGGCACGCCCGACGAGGTCATCGAGCGGCTGCGCGCCTACCAGGAGCTCGGCGTCGACGAGTACAGCTTCTGGATCGACACGGGGCTCTCCCACGCGGAGAAGCGCGCGTCGCTCGAACTGTTCATCAAGGAGGTCGTCCCGGCCTTCCGGTAGCCACACCCCCGGCTCCGCCCGCCCGGCAGCGGCCGTACCACCTCCAACGGCCGCCGCGGACGGACCCGTTCGACGAGGCGCGCACCCCTCACCCCCTGACTCGCGCCCCCCTTCACACACGCGGACCGCCCGTCCACGACGGCCGGGCGTCCGGCGC
This sequence comes from Streptomyces sp. SolWspMP-5a-2, assembly GCF_900091845.1. GTDB lineage: Bacteria > Actinomycetota > Actinomycetes > Streptomycetales > Streptomycetaceae > Streptomyces > Streptomyces doudnae. Next base: position 31,965 of record NZ_FMCI01000156.1, on the reverse strand, counting down.
CCCCGGGTGAACCCCCGGCCCCCGGCCCCCGCCTCCAGCCCCACCACCAGCCCGCCCACCAGCCCGCCCACCGAAAGCAGCCTCCGCTTCCCGTCCCCAGGAGCACGCCATGTCCAACGATGCCACGGCGCCCGTATACGGCAGCGCGGTCACGAAGGTCGAGCCCTTCGGCGTCGACCACATCCCCGACAACGAACGGCACGGCAAACCGAGTTCGCAGTTCTTCGTCTGGTTCGCCGCCGGTCTCAACTTCCCGATCATCCTGCTCGGCTTCAGCGCCGCCTGGTTCGGGCTGAGCTTCGGCGCCGCCGTCACCGCCATCGCGGTGGGCGCTGCGGTCGGCTCGCTGCTGATGGCCGTGATGTCCCTCATGGGGGTACGCCTCGGGGTGCCCCAGCAGATCCAGGCCCGCGGCCCGCTCGGCTTCTTCGGCAACTTCCTGCCGGTGGCCTACATCAACGTCTTCGCGGGCATCGGCTGGGCCGCCGTCACCGTCATCCTCGGCGGCAAGGCCTTCGCCGGGCTGACGCATCTGCCGTTCTGGGTCTGCGGGGGCGTGCTCACCGCCGTCCAACTGGTGGTGGCGATCTTCGGCTACAACATGATCAATTACCTCCAGCGGGTCCTCACCTACGTCCTGACCCCGCTGTTCCTGCTGATCACGGTGGTCGCGGTGGTGCGCGGCGGCAGCCTCTTCCACACCAACACGCACGCCGCCGGGTACATCGGCTCCACCGGCGGCTGGATCACGTTCGGCGGCTGGTTCCTCTCCTTCCTGGTCGCCTGGGCCCCCTTCGCCTCCGACTACTCCCGCTACCTCCCCGACACCCCCGAGGTCGTCAGCCGCACCTCCTGGTACACCGGCCTCGGCAACTTCGTCACCATCTGCTGGCTGGGCATCCTCGGCGTGGTCGTCGGCGGCAGCGCCACCAGCTCGGACTCCATCACCGCGCTGCACGAGCTGGCCGGGCCGTTCGCGGTGCCCGCGCTGATCGCCGTCGGCCTCTCGGCACTGGCGCAGAACTTCCTGAACGTCTACGGCGGCGCCATCTCCGTGCAGACCCTCAAGGTGCCGATCAGCCGCTCGCAGGCGGTCACCGTCATCTGTCTGCTCGCCTACGTCATCAGCCTCTGGGGCGAGTCGGGCACGGAGGACAAGTTCAAGGTCTTCCTCAACCTCACCGCGTACTTCATCGCGCCCTTCGCGGTGGTGCTGCTCCTCGACTTCTACCTCGGCGGGCGCTCCGACCCGTCCCGGATCAAGGAACTCTACGACCGGCGACGGGTGCTGGGCTGGGGCTTCGTCGCCTGGGTCGGCGGGGTCGCGGCCTCCGTCCCGTTCTGGCAGTCCAGCTTCTACACCGGCGCGTTCGCCAGGGCGTACCCGGGCGCGGGTGACCTGAGCATGTTCGTCGCGGCCGGGACGGGGGCGGTGCTGTACCTGCTGACGTACCGCCTCAAGCCCCTGTGGGTGCGCGACGAGGCGACCCCGTCCGCACCGGGCGGACCGTCGGCCCAGAACCCGACGGCCCTCACCCGCTCCTGACCGGACGGTCCGGGCAACGCGCGGCGCCGGGGGCGGCGCCGCTCACGGCACGGGCGTCCCCCGGGTCAGCGCACCCTCCCCCGCGGCTTCAACGCCACCGGCGGCAGAGCCGGGGCCGGGAGGGGGGCGCCGTCGTAGCCCCGCACCTCGCCGAAGCGGGACCCCGTCATCCAGTCGGACCTGGCCTGTTCGATCTCCTCCTGGGAGCGTCCGATCCAGTTCCAGAACATGATCAGTTCCTCGTCGAACGGCTCGCCGCCCAGCAGCATCAGGCCCGCGTCCGACTCCGCGCGGATCGGCAGTTCGGAGCGGCCGCAGCCCAGGTAGAGCATCGAACCCGGCAGCACGGGCACGCCGTCGACCCGGGCCTCGCCCGACATGGACAGGACCGCGTACTCGAAGTCCGGCTCCAGCGGGACGCGCACGTCCGCGCCCCGGGTGAGCGCCAGGTCGGCGCCGACGATCGGGGTGTACGTGGTGCCCGGTGACGTCGCTCCGTCGAGGGAGCCCAGCACGAGGGTCGCCCTCAGACCGGGCGCGGTGACGACCGGGAGGTCGCCGTGGTGCTCGAAGCGCGGGTCGGTGTGCCGGTCGCTGTCGGGGAGCGCGACCCACAGCTGCGCCCCGTGCAGGAAGCGGGCGTGCGACCTGGGGCTCTCCTCGGAGTGGCTGATCGCCCGGCCGGAGGTCATCAGGCCCAGCTCACGCGGCCTGATGGTCTGGAGGCTGCCGGTGGAGTCCCGGTGCAGGACCTCCCCCTCGTGCAGCCAGCTCACCGTCTGGAGGCCCATGTGCGGGTGCGGCGGCACCTGCATGCCGGGCTCGTCGGCGATGTCGTCCGGCCCGTAGTGGTCGATGAAGCACCAGGCGCCCACCATGCGGCGGCCCAGGTTGGGCAGCAGGCGGCGGACCTCGGTCGACTCGCCGAGCCTGACGCGCCGCGGACTGAGGAGTTCCCGCACGGGTTCCGCCACGACGAAGCCGCGGCCACCGCAGACGGCGGGCGCGGCCTCGCGATCAAGATTGCTCATGGGCCACAACCTAGCCCCGTCGGGGCCGTCCCGTCAGCGCGTCCCCCGGTCGGCGGGCGTCCTCGAACACCGGCACGACGACGACTGCGACGACGACTGCGGCAGCGGCAGCGGCAGCGACAGCGACAGCGACAGCGACAGCGACAGCGGCCCGGCTCCTTAGGTAGTGGAATATTCAACCATCACCCCGGGTTGTGCCCGGCGAAGGAGGTCACCGTGAACACCACATTCGACTCGGCCTACTACGCCCACGGGACGCCCGCGGAGCGGTGGGAGCGTGCCCGGCTGTTCTTCGACGCCAAGGAGTACACGGCCGCCGCGCACGTCCTCGACCCGCTGGTCGCGGAGGTGCCGGAGCAGACCGGGCCGCGGCTGCTGCTGGCCAGGTCCTACTACCACTCGGCCCAACTGGGCCGCGCGGAGGCCCAGTTGCGGGTCATCGTCGAGCGGGACCCGGTCGAGCACTACGCCCGGCTGATGCTGGGCCGCACCCTGGAGCGCCAGGGGCGGGGCGAGGAGGCGGAGACCCAGCTGCGGATCGCCGCCGCCCTGGCCGGTGACTTCCAGGACGGCTCCCCGGCCGCCGAGTAGACCGGAGCGCGCACCCGGCGGCGGGGGCGTGACAGGGCCCGCGAGCCTCACGTCACGCCCCCGCCGCCTCCGTGCGCGCCCCGACGCCACCACGGCGCGGATCGGCTGCCCCCGGCTCGCGCCGTCTCCGGATGCGCGGGTCGGCGCCATCGAGGCGTCCGGCTCCGGTCGGGTCACCTCGGCTCACACCGGCTCACGCCGCTCACGCATACGCACGTCAGCCGACCGAGGCGTCCTGGTCCGGCTACCTCGCCCCCTGGTCCGCCGCCTCCGTGCGCGCGCGTGCGCGCCGGTGCGCGACCTCCCCGAGGGCCGCGTCGACGACGACGAAGGCGGCCAGCGGGATGCCCAGGAGCGGGACGAAGTAGCCGAGCACGGCGACCCCCGCCGCCAGCGGGACGAGGATCCGCGGGGAGACCTGCTGCCACGCGCCGCGCGGGATCGGCCGGCCGAAGGCACTGCCCCGGCCGCGCTGCCACCACATCCGGTATCCCCACAGGATCAGCAGGACCAGACCGGCCGCGAGCGCCATCAGCAGGAGCTGGTTGACCAGCCCGAAGAGGTTGCCGGTGTGCAGGTCGATGCCCCAGCGGGTGAGCTTGGCCAGCACCGGGTAGTCCGCGAAGCGCACCACGTCGGTGACCTCGCCGCTGTTCGGGTCGACGGCGACCGCGTCCTGCTTCTCGGGCCAGCTCCGCTGGATCTGCCGGACGACGTACGCGGACGACTCGTCGGCGGGCGGCACGATCTCCACCGGATCGCCCAGCCCCTCGCCGCGGGCCGCCGCGAGGACCGCGTCGAGGCCGACGCCGTGCTCGGCGCTCCCGGCGGCGGCCGAGGCCCCGTGCCCGGCGTGGTCGCCGCCCGCGTCGGCGGTGACCGAGGGCGTGGACTGGCCCAGGGAAGTGCGCAGTTCGTCGATGGTGGCGCCCGCGTACGTCGACCAGGTCAGCCCGGTCGCGGACAGGAAGAGGAAGCCGACGGCGGCCCAGGCGCCGATCGTGCCGTGCAGGCCGAGGGTGCGGCGGCGGCCCGACGTGCCCCGGACCTTGCGCAGGGCGCGGCGGCGGGAGAACCACAGCACCAGGCCGCCGCCCGCGATCACCCACAGCCAGCTCGCGGCGAACTCGCTGTAGAGGCGGCCGGTCTCGCCGAGGTGCAGGTCGCGGTGGAACTCGTCGATCCAGGTGCGCAGCGGCAGCGCGCCGGACGAACCGTACTGTTCGAGGGAGCCGCGCACCTTCCCGGTGTACGGGTCGACGAAGACGGCGAGCGTGTGGGCGGAGTCGACGCCCTCGACGCCGGAGAGCAGCACCCGCGTGGTGGCGCCGGGCTCGGGGGCCGGACGCACGGCGGAGACGGTTCCCTCGGGATACGCCTCGCGGGCCGCGGCCACCTGCTCCGAGACCGGTATCTCGCGCTCGCCGGCCGGCACGGTCAACTCGTGGGCGTAGACCAGCTTCTCGGCCTGGAAGGAGGCCGCGTAGAGGAAGCCGGTGACGGCGGCGATCAGCAGGAAGGGCGCGACGAACACGCCCGCGTAGAAGTGCAGGCGCAGGACCAGGGGGCGCAGCGGGGTCCAGACGCCGGGCGAGGGGGCCGGGGCGGCGGGTCTCGGGGTCTCGTCCGTGGTGGTCGGGGGAGCGGTGGACATCGTCGGGTCTCCGGGGGACGGGGGCGGATGTCGGGGCGACGTCTGCGGTCGCGGTGCAGGAGTCGGCGGCGGGGGTCCGCGAGTTCCCGGCCGCGGAAGTGGTCTGCGTCACATCGGAGCGGGACGTCGGGCGTCGGGCGCGTGACATCCTTGGTCGATGTCATCTCCCCACGCCGCCGTGCCCCTTGCCCAGCGGGTCGAGCAACTCCTCGCCACCGACGGTCCGTTGCCCATCGTCGCCGCCGGTGATCCGGTGCTCCGCGCCGACGCCCAGCCGTTCACCGGGCAGTTGGAACCGGCGCTGCTGGCCCGTTTCGTCGAGGCGCTGCGCGTCACCATGCACGCGGCGCCGGGGGTGGGCCTGGCCGCGCCGCAGGTCGGGGTGGGGCTGCGGATCGCGGTGGTGGAGGATCCGGCGCCGGTCCCCGAGGAGATCCGGGCGGCGCGCGGGCGGGTGCCGCTGCCGTTCCGGGTGCTGGTGAACCCGTCGTACGAGCCGGTGGGCGGGGAGCGGGCCGCGTTCTTCGAGGGCTGTCTGAGCGTGCCGGGCTGGCAGGCGGTGGTGGACCGACCCGCTGCGGTGCGGCTGCGCTGCGAGGACGAGCACGGGCGGGCCGTCGACGAGGTGTTCCGCGGGTGGCCCGCGCGGATCGTGCAGCACGAGACGGACCACCTCGACGGCATGCTCTACCTGGACCGCGCCGAGCCGCGCTCGCTGTCGTCGAACGAGGCGGTGGCCGCCCGCTGGGCGCAGCCGACGCCCGACCGGGCCGCCGCCGCGCTGGGCTTCGCCCTCCCCCGGCACGCGGGGTCGGACGACGGGTCGGCTTCGTAGGAGGGCCCGTCGCAGGCCCGCCTTCGCAGGGCGGCCGTCCCAAATGCCGCCGTCTCAAGGCGGCCGTCCCAAGGGCCGCGGTCCCAAGGGCCGCCGTCGCACGGCGGCCGTCACAGGGCGACCGACGCGGGACGGCTGTCGCGTAACGGCCGCCGCGGAGCCGCCGACACTGGACGACCGAGCAGGATGGCCGTCACAGGACCGCCGTCACAGAGCGGCCGAGCGGGATGGCCGTCACAGGGCGGCCGAGCAGGACCGCGGTCACAGCACCGCCGTCACAGCAGCGCCGTCACTCATGGGGCGGCCGTCGCCGCCGGGGAGCCGCACCGGTGCGGGCGCGCGGCTCCCCCGCCGGGTCTCAGTTGTCCCGGTACGCCTCCAGGAGCCGCAGCCAGACCTCGCTGATCGTCGGGTAGGACGGGACCGCGTGCCACAGGCGGCTGATCGGGACCTGTCCGGCGACGGCGACGGTCGCGGAGTGGATCAGTTCGCCGACCCCGGGTCCGACGAAGGTCACGCCGAGCAGGAGCTCGCGCTCCAGGTCGACGACCATCCGGGCGCGGCCCCGGTAGCCGTCGCCGTAGAGGCTGGCCCCCGCGACCGAGGCCAGGTCGATGTCGACGGCCCGCACCCGGTGCCCCTGCTGCTCGGCCTCGGCCAGGGACAGGCCGACGGAGGCCGCCTCCGGGTCGGTGAAGACGACCTGCGGCACCGCGGCGTGGTCGGCGGTCGCGGCGTGCGCGCCCCACGGTTCGGCGGCCACGTCCTCGCCCGCGGCACGGGCCGCGATGGCAGCGCCCGCGATGCGCGCCTGGTACTTGCCCTGGTGGGTGAGGAGCGCGCGGTGGTTGACGTCGCCGACCGCGTAGAGCCACTCGTTGCCGGTGACGCGGAGGGTGTCGTCGACGGTGAGCCAGGAGCCGGGCTCCAGGCCGACCGTCTCCAGGCCGATGTCCTCGGTGCGCGGGGAGCGGCCGGTCGCGAAGAGGATCTCGTCGGCCTCGATCCGGTCGCCCGCGTCGGTGGTGGCGACGACCGTGCCGTTCTCCCTGGTCACCGCGGTGACCGAGACGCCGGTGCGGACGTCGGCACCGGCCTCGGTGAGCGCGTCGGCGACCAGTTCGCCCGCGAACGGCTCCATGCGGTTGAGCAGGCCCTTGCCGCGCACCAGGAGGGTGACGCGGGAGCCGAGGGCCTGCCAGGCGGCGGCCATCTCGACGGCGACGACACCGCCGCCGACCACCAGGAGCCGTCCGGGCGCGGCCTTGGCGCTGGTGGCCTCGCGACTGGTCCAGGGCCGTACGTCGGCGAGCCCCGGCAGGTCGGGCAGGACGGCGCCGGTGCCGGTGCACACGGCGACCGCGTGCCGGGCGGTGAGCACCGTGCGGGTGCCGTCCGGGCCGGTCACGGTGACCGTGCGGTCCCCGGTGAGGCGGCCGTGGCCGCGGTACAGGTCGGCGCCGATGCCCTCGACCCAGGCGACCTGGCCGTCGTCCTTCCAGTGGGAGGTGTAGTCGTCTCGTCGTGCGAGCACCGCGGACGTGTCGAGGGGCTGCCGCACGGCCTGGGCGAGGCCGGGCAGGCGGCGGGCGTCGGCCTGGGCGATCACCGGGCGCAGCAGGGCCTTGCTGGGCATGCAGGCCCAGTAGGAGCACTCGCCGCCGACCAGTTCGCTCTCCACGACCGCGGTGGAGAGACCGGCCGCGCGGGTGCGGTCGGCCACGTTCTCCCCCACGGGCCCGGCCCCGAGCACCACGACGTCGTACGCGATGGTTTCCGTTTCCGTCATGGGGCCAGTCTGGTGGGTGGTGTGGCCCGGGGCCACACGGGTAGGGGCGCGGAATACGTGGCCGACCGGCCGCGTTTGTGCCGACGGCCTCGCCCCGACACGAGGCCCGACACGAGGAAGTAGGGATGCACACCATGAGCAGCACCGTGGAGCTGACCAAGGAGAACTTCGACCAGACGGTCACGGACAACGAGTTCGTCCTGATCGACTTCTGGGCGTCGTGGTGCGGGCCGTGCCGTCAGTTCGCGCCGGTCTACGAGAAGGCCGCCGGGGAGAACCCGGACCTGGTCTTCGGCAAGGTCGACACCGAGGCACAGCCGGAGCTGGCCGCGGCCTTCGGCATCCAGTCGATCCCGACGCTGATGATCGTCCGCGACCAGGTGGCGGTGTTCGCCCAGCCGGGCGCCCTGCCGGAGTCCGCGCTGACGGACGTCATCGGGCAGGCCCGCAAGCTCGACATGGACGAGGTCCGCAAGTCGGTCGCCGAGCAGCAGGCCCAGGCGCAGGCGCAGGGCCGGACCGGGCAGGAAGGCTAGAGCGAGCGGGTCGGACGGAGCGGCGGCCGGGCCCCGGACGGGGGCGGGCCGCCGCTTTGTCGTTCCCGGCGGCCCGCGGCGTCAGGTGGACTCCCGGCGGACGATGGCCGTACCGAGCACGGTGTGCCGCTCGGCCGGGGTGCCGGGGGCGCGGACCGCGCGGTCGACCAGTTCGGCGAGCCGGCGGCCCGAGGGCAGTTCGAGGTGGACGGTGCTGAGCCGCGGCCGTAACAGGCGTCCCAGCATGAGATCGTCCGCGCCGATCACCGCGGTGTCGCGGGGGACGCGGACGCCCCGGTCCTGGAGGGCCCGCATGAGCAGCATCGCGTACTCGTCGTTGTAGGCGAACAGCCCGTCGAGGCCCAGCTCGGGCCAGCGGGCGGCGAGCCGGGCGGCCGCCTCCTCCTCGTAGGCCAGCGGCAGTTCGGTGACGGTGGCGTCGGTGCCGTCCAGGGCGTCGCGCACGCCCCGCAGCCGGGGCCGCGCGAAGGCGTCGAGGCCGGTCTCGACGGGCACGACGACGCCGACGCGACGCCGTCCGGTGTCGTAGAGGTGGCGGCCCGCGCGGCGGCCGACGGCCGTGTGGTCCATGAGCAGGGCGTGCGCCCCCTCGACGGCTTCGGGGCCGAGGGTGACGACGGCGCGGGCACCGGCCCGCTTGAGCACGGTGACGGCCTGCGGGGCGAGGTCGGCACCGGCGACCAGGACGGCGACCGGGCGCAGTTCGGCCCAGGCGCGCACGGCCTCGTCACCGTGGAGTCCGACCGTGCCGCACTGCACCACGGTGTAGCCGAGGTGGCCGAGCGCCCACTGGAGTTCGGCGACGAACCGGCCGTAGAGCGGACCGGCGGGGAAGGCCGGGGAGGGCATCAGGACCAGGCGGCTCTGTCCGGCGCGCAGGCTGCGGGCGGCGGCGTGCGGCACGTACCCGAGTTCCTCGGCGGCGTCGTGGACGCGGCGCCGGGTGGGCTCGCTGATGCGCACGGCGCTGGTGTTGTTGAGGACGTAGGAGACGGTCGCGCGCGAGACGCCGGCCAGTCGGGCCACATCGGCGCTCGTGGGGGCGGAGCGCGGTGCGGGAGACGAGGACGCGGGCGTATTCGGTATCTGCACCATGAGGTACCGCATCTTTGCAGAACCTGTGTGACTTGTTTCGAGTAGAGGAAGTTCGCCGTCAAGTCTTGATGACTCTCGGAGACATCTCCGCCCGCTTTTTTACGAACACGTTCGTCCCGAACTTGTTCGCAGCGAACATGTTCGTTACGGTGGGCTCATGACCGATCGATCCGACACCCCCCGCAGCCGCCGCGAGCGCCCCGCCAAGCCCGCCCTCACCCGGGAGGGCATCGTGGCCGCGGCCGTCGCCGTGCTGCGCGCCGAGGGGCTGCCGAAGGTGACCATGCGGCGGCTGGCGCAGGAGCTGGACACCGGTCCCGCCTCGCTCTACGTCTATGTCCGCAACACGGCGGAGCTGCACGCGGCCGTCCTGGACGAGCTGCTCGGGACGATCGGGCCCGTCCCGGCCCGCGGCCCGTGGAAGGAGCGGCTGGAGGGCGTGCTCACCGCGTACGCCCTGATGCTCTTCGACCACCCGACGCTGGCCCGCTCCGCGCTCACCGCCCGGCCCAGCGGACCGCACTACCTGAACCTGATCGAGTCGCTGCTCGCCCTGCTGGACGAGGGCGGGGTACCGCCCGCGCAGGCCGCGTGGGGCGTCGACCTGCTGCTCCAGCACGCCACCGCGACCGCCGCCGAGCACGCGACCGAGGCGAGCGCGGAGGACTGGGACGCGGTGCGCCGCGCCGTCCGCGACATCGACGCGGGCCGCCATCCGCACGTCGCCGCGCTGGCGGGCGAGCTGCTGTCCGGCGAACCGGCGTCCCGGCTCTCCTGGGCCCTGCGCACCCTGATCGCCGGCATCGAACGGACCGCCGTCCCCGACTGAGCGGCCGCACCCGCCGCCCGCCGAACCCACCCCGACACCCGACCGACACCCGCGCACCGAACCCACCCGGGCGGCCGACCGCCGTCCGCCCGCCGTGCGACCGCCCTCCGCCCGTCTCCCTCCCGAGGAGCCACCATGACCACCGTCCCCCACCACCCCGTCCTGATCGTCGGCGCCGGACTCGGCGGGCTCACGCTCGCCCGGGTGCTCCAGGTGCACGGGCTCGACGCCACCGTCCTCGACCTGGACGCCTCCCCCGCCGCCCGCGCCCAGGGCGGCATGCTCGACATCCACGAGGACTCCGGGCAGGAGGCGCTGCGCGCGGCCGGGCTGCACGCGGAGTTCCGCGCCCTGGTGCACGCGGGCGGCGAAGCCCTGCGCGTCCTCGACCGGCACGCCGTGGTGCGCCGGGAGGAGGCCGACGACGGCTCGGGCGACCGCCCCGAGATCGACCGCGGCGATCTGCGCGACCTCCTCCTCGGCTCGCTGCGCGACGGCACGGTCCGCTGGGGCACGAAGGTCACCGGGGCCCGGCCGCTGGGCGGCGGACGGCACGAGGTGACGCTCGCCGACGGCACCGCCCTCACCACGGACCTGCTGGTCGGCGCGGACGGCGCCTGGTCGCGGATCCGCCCGCTGCTGTCGGACGCCGAACCCGCCTACACCGGCGTCTCGTTCGTCGAGGCCGACCTGCGGGACGCGGACACCCGGCACCCCGGGTCAGGCGCGGTGATCGGCTCCGGGTTCTTCTTCGCACTCGGCCACGGCCGGGGCTTTCTGGCCCACCGGGAGAGCGACGGCAGCCTCCACGTGTACGCGGCGGTCAGGGCGCCCGAGGAGTGGCTGGAGGGCATCGACTTCACCGACACCGGGGCCGCGAAGGCGGCGGTGCTCGCGGAGTTCGCGGACTGGGACCCGAGCCTGCGCGCCCTGGTCGCGGACGCCGACGGCCCGCTGGTGCCGCGCCGCGTCCACGCGCTGCCGGTCGGCCACCGCTGGGACCGGGTCCCGGGCGTCACGCTGCTCGGCGACGCGGCGCACCTGATGTCGCCGTTCGCGGGCGAGGGCGCGAACCTCGCCCTGCTCGACGGCGCGGAACTGGCGCTGGCCCTGGCCAAGCACCCCGGCGACACCGAGGCGGCGCTCGCCGCGTACGAGGAGGGCATGTTCCCGCGCGCGGAGGCGTCGGCGGCCGAGTCGGCGCACAGCGGGGAGATCCTGTTCCGCGCCGACGCGCCGCAGGGGCTGCTGGACCTGTTCGCCGCCCACGGCTGAGCCCGGACGGCACCAGCCGGTACGGCTCAACTCCCGCACATCCAGGCATTGTCGAGAGCCGGACCCCGCCCGGCAGAACGCGACTCCGCACGGCCGGGCATCTCCGAGGCCGACCCCGCCAAGAGTGGCCAACTCCCCAACCCCGGGGCACCGTCGAGAGCCGTGCCCTCCGAAGTGGCGTGACCCCGCCGGTCAGTGGGGCCGGGCGACCGGTTCGGTGCGGGTGACCCGGGCGACCAGGTCGGACCAGCCCGCCTCCAGACGTTCCAGGGGCATCCCGCACTGCTGGGTCAGATGGTGGATGAGGGCCGGGTCGAGGTAGCTCATCAGGGTCCTGGCCAGCAGGTCGCAGTCGGCGTCCGGCTCGATCTGGCGCAGCAGGACGGTGACATGGGTGGTGAGCGCGCCGACCGAGGGGTGGGCGAACCTGCGCGCCGGGTCGGGCTGGGCGGCGAGTTGCAGGTCGAGCTGTTCCGCCGAGCGGTAGAGCACCGCCACACCGAACGCCCGCAGCCGCTCCAGCGGGGGCGCTCCAGGACCCAGCGGGGGCGGGCCGCCGAGGAAGTCGGCCTGGAGCTTCCTGGACGAGTGGTCGAGCAGCGCGGTCAGCAGTCCGGTGCGGTCGCCGAACCGCCGGAAGACCGTGCCCTTGCCCACGTTCGCGGCCGCCGCGACCGCCTCCATGGTGACCCCGGCCGCCCCGTGCTCGGCGATCAGCCGTGCGGCCGCCTCCAGCAGCCGGGCCCGGTTGCGGGCCGCGTCGGCGCGCAGGCAGGGCTCGTCCGTGAAGGTGCTGACCTGGAGCAACTCGGGCTCCCCGGTGAGTCCTTGGGGCTCGGGGAGGGACGGCGGTGAGGCGGACATGAAGACAGCGTAAAGCATCAGGAAGAAACTGGACCGTGGTCCGGTTAGGGTGGTAGATATTTAAACGGACCCCGGTCCGGATCATTACGGCAATGTTTCAGCATCTTGGAGTTCGCATGTCTGTTCGCATTCTTGCGCTCGTCGGCAGCCTTCGCGCCGGTTCGCACAACCGCCAGCTCGCCGAGGCCGCCGTCAAGCTGGCCCCGGAGGGCGCGGACGTCGAGCTGTTCGAGGGCCTGGCCGAGATCCCCTTCTACAACGAGGACATCGACGTCGAGGGCTCGGTCCCGGCCGCCGCCGCCCGGCTGCGCGCCGCGGCCCAGGCCGCCGACGCGTTCCTGCTGTTCTCCCCCGAGTACAACGGCACCATCCCGGCCGTCCTGAAGAACGCCATCGACTGGCTGTCGCGCCCGTACGGCGCCAGCGGCTTCGGCGGCAAGCCGGTCGCCGTGGTCGGCACCGCGTTCGGCCAGTACGGCGGCGTGTGGGCGCAGGACGAGGCCCGCAAGGCCGCCGGCATCGCCGGTGGCAAGGTCATCGAGGACATCAAGCTGTCGATCCCCGGCTCGGTGACCCGCTTCGCCGGTACCCACCCGTCGGACGACGCCGAGGTCGCCGCGCAGCTGACCGAGGTGATCGCCCGTCTGCACGGCCACGCGGGCGCTCCGGCCGCCGCCTGACGAACCCGCCCGCGCGAAGGGGGCCGGAGCCACGCCACGGGCTCCGGCCCCCTTCGCCGTGCCGCCCGGCCGGAACCGGCCCGCCGATCGGACCCGCCCGGCCCGCTCGACCCGCTCAGTCCGCCCGATCCGGTCAGGGCGCCAGGCACGCCGGGTCCGCCCGGTCCGCCCGATCCGGTCACGGCACCCGGCCCAGACAGGCCACCCCGCCCGATCCGCCCGCCCCGCCCGGTCCGGTCAGTCCAGCGCGGCCAGCCGGGGGACGGCGGGCGCGGCGATCTCGTCGATCCAGGACGCCGGGTCCCCGGTGCGCGGCCCGAAGATGACCGTGTCGATGCCCAGCCCGGCGTAGCCGGACAGCTCCCGGACGATGCTGTCGACGCCGCCCTCGCCCGAGTAGGTGACGGTGACCCGGATGTCGCCGAAGTCGCGGTTCTCGGTGTCGCAGTGCCGACGCAGCACGTCGATCTTGTGCTTGACCTCGTCCGGGGAGGTCGCGAAGAGGTTGCACGCGTCCCCGTACCGGGCGACCAGGCGCAGCGTCTTCTTCTCGCCGCTGCCGCCGATCATGATCTCGGGGCGCGGCTCGCTCACCGGGGCCGGGACGCAGAGCGTCTCGGCGAGGCGGTAGTGCTTGCCCTCGAAGGGGCCGTTGTCCGCGGGGTCCCACATCTGCAGGCAGATCCGCAGCGTCTCCTCCAGCCGCTCGAACCGCTCGGCGAGCGGCGGGAACGTCACTCCGAGGCCCTCGTGCTCGCGGTCGTACCAGGCGGCGCCGATGCCGAGGGTGGCGCGTCCGCCGGAGAGCACGTCCAGGGTGGTGGCGATCTTCGCGAGGAGCCCGGGGTGGCGGTAGGTCACGCCGGTCACCAGGGCGCCCAGCCGGACGGTCGAGGTCTGGCCCGCGAGGTAGCCGAGGGTCGTGTAGGCCTCCAGCATGGGCTCCTCGGCGCCGCCGTTGAACTCCATCTGGAAGTAGTGGTCCATGACCGAGAGCCAGCTGACCCCGGCCGCTTCCGCCGCCCGGCCCGCCGCGGCGAGTTCGGCGCCGAGCGCGGGCGCCCCGCCGCGGTTGCCGAACTGGTTGATGTGTACGCCCACCCGCATGTCCGACTCCGTCCGTCCGGGCCATCACCGTCCCTGGTGACGCTAGATCCTGGAGCGCGCTCCAAGTCAAGGTGGTTCGACCGGACGGCGGCTCCCGGGCCCCCGGGGCTACGTCCTCCGGGAGGCGCGCAGGCTGGTGAGCGTGGTGACCGCGAGGACCAGCACGATGAAGCCGAGCGAGAACGGGATGCCGATCTCGGGCACCGGGACGCCCGATTCGTGCAGCGCGTGCAGCACGAGCTTGACGCCGATGAAGCCCAGGATGATCGACAGGCCGTAGCTGAGGTGGACCAGGCGCTTCAGCAGCCCGCCGATGAGGAAGTAGAGCTGGCGCAGGCCCATCAGGGCGAACGCGTTGGCCGTGAAGACGATGTACGGGTCCTGGGTGAGGCCGTAGATGGCGGGGATGGAGTCCAGCGCGAAGAGGACGTCGGTGGAGCCGATCGCGAGCATCACCACCAGCATCGGCGTCATGACCCGCCTGCCGTCCTGCTCGACCCACAGCCTGGTGCCGTGGTAGCGGTCGGCCACCCCGAACCGCCGCTCCACCGCCTTCAGGAGCTTGTTCTCCTCGAACTCCTCGTCGTGCTCCTCCTTGCGCGCGTCCTGGACCAGCTTCCACGCGGTCCAGATCAGGAAGGCGCCGAAGACGTAGAAGACCCAGGAGAAGGTGGAGATGATCGCCGCGCCCGCCGCGATGAACCCGGCCCGCAGCACCAGGGCCATCAGGACGCCCACCATCAGCACCCGCTGCTGGTACCGGGAGGGCACCGCGAACTTGGACATGATCAGGACGAAGACGAAGAGGTTGTCGACGCTCAGGGACTTCTCGGTGAGGTACCCGGCGAAGAACTCACCGGCGGGCCCGCCCCCGGCCCTGGCGTACAGGACGAGCCCGAAGACGCAGGCCAGGACCACCCAGACGCCCGTCCAGACCCCCGCCTCCCGCACCGACACGTCGTGCGGTCTGCGGCCGATGAGGAAGTCGGCGGCGATCAGCACGCAGAGGACCGCGACGGTCAGCAGCCAGACGGACGGGGAGACGTTCACCGGTGGGCGCTCCTGGGGGCGGGGGCGGGCGGTCACGGGGGCCGTGTTCCCGAGGTGCGGACGGCGGGGCGGGCGGTCGCGCCAGGACCAGGAGTACCGGGGCGGGGCCGTCCGGGCGACCTCTCCCCGGGCGGCCACCCGCCGTTCGGCGGGCAGGTTCCGCCGGACGGCGGCACACCGGGCGCCGACCGGACGCGGATCATGGCCGTCACGAGCCGCCGCGCCCCGCGTGAGGAGAAGCCATGACCCTCGTACCGCCCCCGTTCGACCCGGAACTCGCCGCCGCCCTCGAACTGATCGGGGACACCGTGTCGCCGGGCATCACCGTCGACCAGATCGACGCGTTCCGGGAGAGCACCGGCATCGACGCGATGGCCGGGATCGATCTGACCGCCGACGGGCACTTCGAGGTCGAGGACCGCTCGGTCCCCGGCCCCGCGGGCTCCCCCGAGGTCTCCCTGCTGATCTGCCGTCCCCGGGCTCCGCGCACCCCGGGCCCGCTGCCCGTCATCTACCAGGTGCACGGCGGCGGCATGATCATCGGGAACAACCGGGTCGGCATGGAGGGCCCGCTCGGCTGGGCGAAGGAGCTGGACGCCGTCGTCGTCTCCGTCGAGTACCGGCTGGCGCCCGAGCACCCGCACCCGGCGCCGATCGAGGACGTGTACGCGGGGCTGGTCTGGACGGCCGACCACGCCGACGAGATCGGGGGCGACGCCGGACGCGTCCTGATCGTGGGCGGCAGCGCGGGCGGCGGCCTGTGCGCGGCGCTGGCCCTGCTCGCCCGGGACCGGGGCGGTCCGCGCCTGCTCGGGCAGATGCTGCTCTGCCCGATGCTCGACGACCGCAACGACACCCCGTCCGCCCGTCAGATGGCGGGCCTCGGCGTCTGGGACCGCACCGCCAACGAGACCGGCTGGACGGCGCTCCTGGGCGACCGGCGCGGCGGCCCGGACGTCTCCCCCTACGCGGCGGCGGCCCGCGCCACCGACCTGAGCGGCCTGCCGCCCGCCTTCCTCGACGTCGGCTCGGCGGAGACCTTCCGCGACGAGGTCGTCGGCTACGCGTCCCGCATCTGGCAGGCGGGCGGGGTGGCGGAACTCCACGTCTGGCCGGGCGGCTTCCACGGCTTCGACGGCTTCGCCCCGCAGGCGGCGGTGTCCCGGGCGGCCCGCGCGGCCCAGACGGAGTGGGTACGGCGCCTGCTCGGCGGGTGACATGTCCCCCCGCTCCCCCCGCATGCCGCACCATGAGCGTATGAGAGAGCTGGCCGGGCGGCTGACCGCGGTGGACCCCGATGCCGGGGCCGCGGTCCAGGTCATCACCTACTTCGACCGGCTAGCCGTGGACCGGGCGGGCCTGGAGTCCCTGGTGCGCGGCGCGGCCGTGCTGGCGGGGTGCCCGGCGCGGCTCGTCGACGACGGGCGGCGGGTGCGGGTGCGGGTCCGCCCCGACGGCGTCCGCGAGGACGGCGGTCCGCCCGTCGGGGCCGGCTGGCCGTCCGCCGCGCTGGAGCCGGGCGGCGCGCCCGCGCTGTGGCTCGAACGGACGACGGGCGGTCCGAGCGTCGTCGACGCGGTGATCCTGGAACGGGCGGCCGCCGCGATCCGGGACGTCCTGGACCGCACCCGGGGCCGCGCGCCCGCCTCACCCGCCGACGATCCGGCCCTGCTGGAGACGGTGCTGGACGCGACGGTCCCGGAGGCGACCCGGTCGCGCGCCGCCCGCCGTCTCGGCGCCGGACCGGGCACCCGGGTGCGGGCGCTGGCCTCGGCGGACGGCCGGCCCCGGGTTCTCCTCGGGTACCCGGACGCTCCCCCGCCCGACGCCGAACTCCCGCCCGGACGGCTCGGGGTGGGCCCCGCCGTCGACGTCCTCGACCTGCCGCGCTCGTGGGACGACGCCCGCACGGCCCTGCGCTTCACGGCGGACGGCACCGCGCGTGACCCCGGGCCCCGGGTGGTGCGGGCCGAGGAGCTGGGCGGTGTCGCCCTGCTGGCCGGTCTGGTCGCGCCGGGCGCACAGCCGCCGTCCGATGTGCGGGCCCTGGAGACGGCGGCGGCCGGGGCGCCCTGGCTGCTGGCGACGCTGCACGCGGTGGCGTCGACGACGAGCCAGCGGGCGGCGGCGGCCGAGATCAACGTCCACCACTCCACACTCCAGGACCGCTTGACGCACGCGGAGCATCTGCTGGGGTGGCCGCTGCGCACGCCCCAGGGGCGGCTCAGGCTCCATCTCGCCCTCACCATGCGGCACTTGGCGCGGCCGTAGCCGGTTCGTCGCCGGGGTCAGCCGCCGAGGGGGAACCCGGTGCGGTGGCGCCACACCGTGCCGTCGTGGACGACCAGTTCCACCGAGGTCACCCGGGTCACGACGGGCAGGGCGTCACGCACCTCGGCCTCCGCCGCGTCGAGGACGTCGTCGTCCTGGCCCTGCGCCAGGGTGAGATGGGGATCCGGGTCGCCGAACCTGCCCCCGTAGGGCGGGACTTCGGGCCAGCGCGCGGTGACCGCCGCGGTGAGCGCGCGGAACGGGGCGTCCGGGGACGGCGCCAGGTGGAGGAGGCCGGGGAAGCGCCCGAACCGCTCGAAGCGGGCCGCGAAGGAGCGGTGCCCGGCGAACGTCCGGGCCAGCCGGGCGAGCGTGCCCTCGTCGAGGAGGGAAGCGTCGAGGAACGGGAAGAGCACGGTGACGTGCGCCGGGATGCCGGCCCGCGCGTGCGGGTCGAGACGGTCGCGGACCGCGCCGACGACGGGGTCGGCCTCGGGCACCGGTACGACGAGCCCCGAGAGGCCCGCCCGGGAGCGGCGGGGGTCACTGGTGTCGGTCACCCGCCGTGTCTACCAGCGCCCACCGGCCGGACGCCACGGGGCGTGCCGCGCGGGCGGAGCGCCAAGGGGCGCACGCCGCAGTGTTTGCGTGCGCGGCCAACCGGCTCACGCTGGCAATTTCGCGGATGCCCTATCCTGGACGTCAGTCACTTCGGGACGGAGGACACAGGCCCCATGACCGCGACGGACCCGGCACTCACCGCCCTCGCCCAGGGCTGGCACGCCCTCTCGGCGCTGCACGGCCGGATCGAGGCCCACATCGAGCGCGCCCTGCAGGCCGGACACGACCTGAGCGTGCGCGAGTACGCGCTCCTCGACGTGCTCAGCAGGCAGCACGACGGCGAGGGCGGCCACCTCCAGATGAAGCAGGTCGCCGACGCGGTCGTGCTGAGCCAGAGCGCGACGACCCGGCTGGTCACCCGCCTGGAGGACCGCGGCCTGCTGACCCGCTACCTCTGCCCCACCGACCGGCGCGGGATCTACACCAACGTCACCGAGACGGGCCTCGGGCTGCTGCGGCGGGCCCGCCCGACCAACGAGGCGGCCCTGCGCGAGGCGCTGGACGAGGCCGCGGCCGATCCCGAGCTGGCCCCGCTGGTCCGCGCCGTCGAGGGCCTCCGCGTCCCGGCCTGACCGACCGCCGCCGCCGCGAGCGACCCGCACGACACCCGAGCCCCCGCCGACCTGATCGGCGGGGGCTCTCGTCACCCCCGCGCCTCCCTCTTCATCCCCCTTCACCCGAATGCTTGCAGACGACCACTACCGGCCTCCACCACTCCACGCGCTTGCATTTATCCCGCGTCTGCAATTATTGTCGACGCTCGTAAGAACCACACGCAATCGCCTGGAAGGTACGTCCCATGCCTCTCGCCCTTCTGGCCCTGGCCATCGGGGCCTTCGGGATCGGCACCACCGAGTTCGTGATCATGGGCGTGCTGCCCGAGGTCGCCGCCGGATTCGGGGTCTCCATCCCCACCGCGGGGTGGCTGGTCTCCGGCTACGCCCTCGGTGTCGTCCTCGGAGCGCCCCTGCTGACCGTCCTGGGCACCCGGGTCTCGCGCAAGAAGATGCTCATGTTCCTGATGGGCCTGTTCGTCGCGGGCAACGCGCTCTCCGCCGCCGCCCCGGTCTTCGGCGTCATGCTGATCGGCCGGGTGGTCGCCTCGCTCGCGCACGGCGCCTTCTTCGGCATCGGGTCGGTGGTCGCCGCGAACCTGGTCGCACCGGCCAGGAAGGCGTCCGCGATCTCCCTGATGTTCATGGGCCTGACCGTCGCCAACGTCGTCGGCGTCCCGCTCGGCACCTGGATCGGACAGGCCGCCGGGTGGCGGGTCACCTTCCTCGTCGTCGCCGTGCTCGGCGTCGTCGGGCTGCTGGGCGTCGCCCGGCTCGTCCCGGAGGAGGGACGGCCCCGATCCGCCGACGTGCGCGCCGAGTTCGCCGCCTTCCGGGACGCGCAGGTCTGGCTCGCCATGGCGATGACGGTCCTCGGGTACGGCGGTGTCTTCGCCGCCGTCACCTACATCACCCCGATGATGACCGAGGTCGCCGGATACTCGGCGGGCGCGGTGACCTGGCTGCTCGTGCTGTTCGGTGTCGGCATGTTCCTCGGCAACCTGCTGGGCGGGCGGTTCGCCGACCGCGCCCTGATGCCGATGCTGAGCACCGCGCTCGGCGCGCTCTCCCTGACGCTGCTGCTGTTCACCGCCACCGCGCACCACAAGGTGCTCGCCGCGATCACGCTGACCCTGGTGGGCGCCCTCGGCTTCGCGACCGTGCCGCCGCTCCAGAAGCGGGTGCTCGACCAGGCGTCCGCCGCGCCGACGCTGGCGTCCGCCGCGAACATCGGCGCCTTCAACCTCGGCAACGCGCTGGCCGCCTGGCTGGGCGGGACGGTCATCTCGGCCGGTCTCGGCTACACCGCGCCCAACTGGGTCGGCGCGCTGCTCTCCGGTTCGGCCCTGCTGCTGGCCCTCCTCGCCGCCTTCCTGGACCGGCGGACCCGGGCCGCGGCCCCCGCCGCCGGAGCCGGTGCGCGGCACACGCCCGAGCGCCCCGCTCCGGTCGCCGCCCGGCGCTGACCCGCGCCACCGGCACTCCCCCACCGATCGAACTCCCGCAGAAAGCACCGCACATGAACGTCCACGTCCCCTCCGTCACGCTCAACAACGGGGTCGAGGTCCCCCAACTCGGCTTCGGCGTCTTCCAGGTGCCCGACGCCGAGACCTCCGCCGCCGTCGGCACCGCGCTCGAAGCCGGGTACCGGAGCGTCGACACGGCCGCCGTCTACGGCAACGAGCGCGGTGTCGGAGCCGCGCTCGCCTCCTCGGGGCTCGCCCGCGCCGACCTCTTCGTCACCACGAAGGTGTGGAACGACGACCACGGGTACGACGCCACCCTCCGCGCGTTCGACGAGAGCCTCGGGCGACTCGGCCTGGACTACGTCGACCTCTACCTGATCCACTGGCCCGCCCCGGCCCGCGACCTCTACCGCGCGTCGTGGCGGGCGATCGAGAGGCTGGCCGCCGACGGGCGGATCAGGGCGGCCGGGGTCTCCAACTTCCCTCCCGCGCACCTGCGCCGGCTCGCCGAGGGGAGCGCGCTGGTGCCCGCCGTCAACCAGATCGAGCTGCACCCCGGCCTCCAGCAGCGTGAACTGCGCGCCCTGCACGCCGAGTCGGGGATCGTCACCGAGGCGTGGAGCCCGCTCGCCCAGGGGGCGGTCCTCGGCGACCCGGTGCTCACGGAGATCGCCGCCCGGCACGGCAGATCGCCCGCGCAGGTGGTGCTGCGCTGGCACCTCCAGCTCGGCACCGTGGTGATCCCCAAGTCGGTGACGCCGGAGCGGATCCGGGAGAACATCGACGTCTTCGGCTTCGCCCTCACCGACGCGGAGATGGCGTCGATCGCCGGGCTCGACCGGGGGCTGCGCACCGGCCCCGACCCGGACACCCTCGGCTGACCGCGTCCGCCCCTGGCCCGGCGACCCCTGCCGTCACCGGGCCCAGGCCGGGGTCCACAGGTCGGGGCCCGCGCGTTCGGTGCCGAGGTGGGCGCGGAGCAGGGCGAGGGCCGGGTGCGGGTTGTCGGCCCGCCAGAGCAGCGAGTGCGGATAGACCGGCGTCGGCCGGTGCAGCGGGACGCGGCGCAGGTCGTGGTCGGCGGGCCAGACCATCCGGGTGCGCTCGCCCACGAGGGTCGCGAGGTGCGCGGAGTCGGCGATGGTGTCGAGGAGGGGTTCGGCGCCGAAGTCCGGCCCGGTGACCTCGATGGTCAGCCCGAACGCGGCGGCGAGGTCGTCGTAGTAGACGGCCCACTCGGTGCCGGTGACATTGCCCGGCATCCAGATCCGGTGCCCCGCCAGCTCCGCCGGGGTGATCCGGCGGGCCGTGGCGAGCGGATGGCGCGGGCCGGTGAGCAGGTGCAGCGGCTCGTGGTGGACGCGGGCCGCCTCGATGCCGTCGGGCGGCTGCCTGGTCAGGGCGCGGAACGACGCGTCGATGGTGCCGGACCTGACGGCCGCGAGGGCCGCCTCGGCGTCGAAGAGGGTGACGACGTCGAGGGCCCGGTCGGGGTGCGCGCGGTGGAAGTCGCGGACCAGGTCGGCGGGGGCGAGACGGCGTCCGATGACGTCGACGCGCAGGGCCCGGCGGCCGGGGCGCACCGAGGCGGCGGCGCGTTCCTCGGCGCGCAGCAGGTCGCGGGCGTGGGGCAGGAAGACCTGTCCGTCGACGGTGAGCACGGCGCCGCGCGCGGTCCTGGTGAACAGCCGTACGCCCAGTTCCCGTTCCAGGGCGGCGACGCGTTTGGACACCGCCTGCTGGGTGACGGCCAGGGCGAGGGCGGCCTCCCGGAACCGTCCGGCGTCGGCGACGGCGAGGAAGGTGCGTACGGCGTCGAGATCCACGTCTCCCTTTGTACAACGTTTGGTTGTCGGTCGGGGGGTGGGTGGGTTGTTTGATCCCGGCGCCGGTCGAGCGCTTGGATGGGGCGGGTCGGCGGCGGGCGCGGGAGGGCGTGTGGGTGGGTGGTGGGGGCCGTCGCTGGGGCGGCGCTTCAATTGGCTGTGGGCGTCCTTCGCGGTCAGCACGTTCGGCACCCGGCTGGCGTTCGACGCGTTTCCCTTGATCGCGGTGCTGGTGCTGCACGCGGGACCGGCCGAGGTGGCGGCGCTCGCGGCGACCGGGACGGCGGTGGGCGCGCTGGTCGCGGTGCCGCTCGGCCCGTGGGTGGAGTTCCGGCGCAAGCGGCCGGTGATGGTCGCCACGGACCTGGTGCGGTGCGGGGCGCTGCTCACCGTCCCCGTCGCCTTCGCTCTCGACGCGCTCACCTTCGTACAACTCCTGGTTGTCTCCGTGATCGTGGCGGCCTCCGACATCGCGTTCACGGCGGCGAGCGGCGCCTTCCTCAGATCCCTGCTGCCGAAGCGGGAGCTGCTGGCGGCGGGCGCCCGCCTGGAGTCCACGTCGTGGACCGCGACCGTCCTCGGGCCGCCGCTCGGCGGGGCCGCGATCGGGCTCTTCGGGCCGGTGCTGACGGTCTTCGCGGACGCCGTCAGCCATCTGCTGTCGGCGGTGGGCCTGCGCGCGATCGGCGGGACGGAGAAGCCACCGCCGGTCCGGGACGAGGACCCGGCGGCCCCGGGCGGTTCGCTGCTCGACGGCTGGCGGTACATCCTGGGCCACCGCGAGCTGCGTCCGCTGTTCTTCAACTCGGTCCTGGTGAACAGCCTGATCATGGCGTCGGCGCCGCCGCTGCTGGTCCTCATGGTCGGCGACCTGGGGTTCGCGCCGTGGCAGTACGGGCTGGCGTTCGCCGTGCCGTGCCTGGGCGGCCTGTTCGGCGCGCGGCTGGCCGGGCCCCTGGTCGCGCGGTACGGGCGGCGGCGGGTGCTGCTCGCCGCGGGGACGGCGCGGGCCTGCTGGTCCATAGGGCTCGCGGCCGTCGGGCCGGGCGTGGGCGGTCTGGTGCTGGTGATGGTCGTCGAGCTGGGCCTCATCACCTGCTCGGGGGTGTTCAACCCGGTGTACTCGGCCTACCGGCTGGAGCGGACGGCCCGGGACCGGATCGCCAGGACCCTCTCCGCCTGGACGGTCACCAGCAGGACGGCGGTGGCGGCGGCGACCGCGCTGTGGGGGCTGCTGGCCGGGGTCGCCGGGCCGCGGACCGCGATCGCGGTCGCCGGGGCGCTGCTGCTGGCGACCCCGCTGCTGCTGCCGCGCGGGGAGCTGATCGTGGAACCGGAGGCGGTCCCCGCGCCCCGGGACCCGGCCCGGCCCGCCGCGGCCGGGGAGACCTCCGGGGACGGCGGGTGAGCGGCGGCCGGGCGGGCGCGGTTCACCAGGCGAGCGGCCCGTCGGCGTCGAAGTAGCCGCCGGTCGGTCCGTCGGGCCCGATCCGTGCCATGCGGACGATGATCGCGGCACCCTCGGCGACGCTCTGGTGGCCCGTGTTGCCGTTGAGGTCGGTGCGGGTGAAGCCGGGTTCGACGGAGTTGACGCGCAGCTCCGGGAACGCCTTCGCGTACTGCACGGTCAGCATGTTCACGGCCGTCTTGGACGCCGGGTAGGCGATCCCGGGGTAGAAGTGCGCGGGGTGGTCCGGGTCGGAGAGCGCGGTGAGGGAGGCGAGGCCGCTGCTGACGTTGACCACGACCGGGGCGGCCGAGCGGCGCAGCAGGGGCAGGAAGGCGTGGGTGACGCGGACGACGCCGAAGACGTTGGTGTCGAAGGTGGTGCGCATGTCGTCGGCGGTGACCTCCTCGGCGCCGATCACGGTGTTGCCCTCGCCGCGGCCCTCGATGCCCGCGTTGTTGATCAGGACGTCCAGTCCGCCGTCGTCCTCCACGGTCTTCGCCGCGGCCCGCACGCTGGCGTCGTCGGTGACGTCGAGCTGGACGAACCTGGCGCCCAGGCGCTCCGCTGCCCGGCGTCCGCGCTCGCTGTCGCGGGCCCCCGCGTACACGGTGTGACCGGCCTCGACGAGCTGCCGGGCGGTCTCGTACCCGAGGCCCTTGTTGGCTCCGGTGATGAGTGTTGTCGTCATGTGTTCAGCCTGCGTCAGCAGGGCGGACCCGGCCAGCACACCCTTCTTCCTGGGACCATCAGTACCAGGCAGCCGGGAGAGCGAGCGTGTTGACTGAGGGGCATGACGGTCACCGAGCTGGGACACGCGCTGCGGCGCTGGCGCGACCGGGTGGCGCCGGAGGCCGCGGGGCTCCCCGCGGGCGGGCAGCGGCGGGCGGCCGGGCTGCGGCGTGAGGAGCTGGCGCTGCTCGCGGGGATCTCGGTGGACTACGTGATCCGTCTGGAGCAGGGACGCGCGACCCACCCGTCCGCGCAGGTCGTCGAGGCGCTGGCGCGGGCGCTGCGGCTGTCGGGGGACGAACGGGCGCTGCTGTTCCGGCTGGCCGGTCTGGTGCCGCCGGGCCCCGAGCGGGTGCCGGCCTACCTCACGCCGAGCGTGCAGCGGCTGCTGGACCGGCTGGTGACGGTGCCGGTGGGGGTGTTCGACGCCGGGCTGACGCTGCTGCTGGCGAATCCGCTGTACGCGGCGCTGATGGGTGACCCGTCCGGCTGGCGCGGCTTCGAGCGCAACAGCGTGTGGCGTCTCTTCCTCGGTCCGCGGACCCGGGTCAGGCACACGCCCGAGGAGCTGCGGGGGTTCAGGCTCCGTATGGTGTCGCAGCTCAGGGGCGCCCTGGCGCGCTACCCCGACGACCCCGAACTGCGGCGCCTGGTCGCGGAGTTGCGGACCCGCAGCACGCTGTTCACCGAGCTGTGGGAGGAGGGGACGGTGGTGCGCAACGAGGGCTCGCGCAAGACCGTCGACCATCCGCGGGTGGGTCCGCTGACCCTGGACTGCGACATCGTCCACGTGACGGGCAACGATCTGACGCTGCTGATCTACACGGCCGAGCCCGGCACCGAAGACGCGGAGCGGCTGGCGCTGCTCGGGGTCCTCGGCACCCAGTCGCTGGTCGGGTGACGGGGGTTGCCCAGGGGTCCGATGCGGCCCCGGAGCGGGGTTGACTGACCGTACTGTTCTCCCCATGGCATCGATGTCGGAGCAGCCTCCGCACACCCCGGCCGAGGAGCCCGCCTGGAAGCGGCGCGCGGTCGAACGATCCACCCAGGCGGCCAAGCGCCGGGCCGAGGAACGGGGCGAGCGGTTCCTCGACGCCGCGCGGGCGGTCGTCACGGAGAAGGGCACGACGGACTTCACGGTCCAGGAGGTCGTCGATCGGTCGCGGCAGTCGCTGCGCAGCTTCTACCAGCACTTCGACGGCAAGCACGAGTTGCTGCTCGCGCTCTTCGAGGACGCGATGGCCACGACCGCGGGGCGGCTGCGCGCGGCCGCCGCACGGGAGAGCGGGCCCCTGGAGCGACTCCGTTGTGTGGTGCGGGAGTTGTTCGAGAGCGGCCGTCCCGGCGCGGTCGGCGCGCGGCGTCCGCTCTTCGCGGACTTCGCGCCCGCGCTGCTGGTGTCCCGCCCCCGGGAGATGGCGGTGGCGGTCGCGCCGGTGGTCGCGGTGGTCGCCGAGCTGACGGCCGAACTGGAGCGGACCGGGGCGCTCGGCGGGAGCGTCGACGCGCTCCGGGCCGCCCGACTGACCGTCAGAACGGTGCTGTTCGCCGCCCGTCCGGAGTCCGCGGACGAGGGCGAACCGCTCACGGCGGACGAGGTCTGGGACTTCTGCGCGCACGGCCTGCTCCGCGGGTAGGGCCCGGCTGGGTCTTCCCGTCGTGGCCCGGGGCAGGCGTCGCACGGGACAGGACAGGCCCAGGCCCGGTGCGCGAGGCAGGACGGGCCCCGTCGGGCCGGTTCCGTCTCAGGACGTCTCGGGTTCCGGCGTGGCCCCGGCCGGGCACGTGGTCTTCGCCGGGACCCCCCGGTCGGTGAGCGTGCGGACCTCGGGCGCCAGCAGGGCCGCGGCCGTCGCCAGGACGACGAGGAGGGCGCACCCGGCGAGGGCGTCGTCCAGGCCGATGCCGGCGGCGACCGGACCGGCGAGCAGCAGGCCGAGCGGTGCGAAGGCGAGGGAGCCGAAGAGGTCGTAGGAGCTGACCCTGGAGAGCGCCTCCTCGGGGATCTCCCGCTGCATGGTGGTCGACCACAGGACCCCGAAGACGTCCCCGGCGACCCCGGCGAAGAACATCGCCACCACGATCGTCCAGACGGGGGCCGAGGCGGCGAGCAGGGCGATGGGGGCGGCGGCCGGGAAGGTGGCGAGGACCGCCACCAGGATCGGCCTGCGGACCCGGACCCGGGCGGCGAGACCCGCGCCCGCGACGGTGCCGACCGCCTGCGCGGCCACGATCATCGACCAGGTCCGCGCGCCGCCCAGCTCGCGGTGGGCGACCAGCGGGCCCAGGACGCCGACGTTGGCGTTGACCGCGGCGACGACGATCGCGTACTGCGCGACGACCGCCCACAGCCACTGCCGGGAGGAGAACTCCCGCCAGCCCTCCTTGAGGTCGGCCCAGCCCGTGGACGTCCTCGCCGTGCGCACGAAGCGCGGCAGCCGTGAGGTGAGGACGGCGCTCACCACGAACGACGCCGCGTTCAGGGCCAGCGCCCACCCCGCGCCGATCCAGGCGACGGTGACACCGGACAGGGCCAGGCCGAGCAGCAGCGAGGAGTTGGTGCCCATGCGCAGCAGTCCGTTGGCGCGCTGGAGACGGTCGGCGGGCACCAGCAGCGGGACCAGGCCCTCCATCGCGGGCAGGAACAGCGCGGTCGCCGCGCCCGCCACGAACGCCAGCGAGCACAGCAGGACGAGCGGGGCGTGACCGGTGAACACCAGCACCGCGAGTCCCGTGTAGGCGGCGGCGCCCAGCACGTCCGACACCACCATCAGGCGCGAGCGCGACACCCGGTCCGCGATGACCCCGCCGAGGAGGATGAACACCAGTTGCGGCACCGCCTGACAGGCCAGCACGAGGGAGAGCCTGCCGGGTCCCGCGCCGGGCAGCGCGAGGACGGCGAAGGCCAGCGCGATCCGGGCGAACCCACTGCCCAGGATGGAGATCGTCCGGGCCGAGGCGAGGAGGAGAAAGGGCTTGTCGCGCCAGAGGTCGATGGTGTTCGAGGAGGAGGTCACGGCGCCGCACTCTAGGGGGCCGCCACCGAAAGCGCATCGCCTATCGGCCAGGCGGCCGGGGCCGGGTTCGGCCGCTGTTCACGGCGCGGGGCGGTCGGCGCCCCCGGCGGCCAGCCGCAAGTCCAGCCTTTTCAGCACGCTCTCCCCCCACTGCAGGTTGGCCCGCTCCAGTGCCATGCCGCCGAGCAGTGTGAGATAGGGGCCGACCCGGTCGGTCCCGGTGAGGAAGGTGTGCTCGTCGCGGCCGTCCAGCAGCCGGTCGCGCATCCGCTCGTACCGGGCGAGCTTGACGGCGGCCCGTTCGACGCGTTCGACGATCGCCGCGCGCACCGGGCCCGGGTCGCCGATGTCGACGCACTGCACCTTCACCATCAGCTCGTCGCGGATGGCGGGCGGCTTGTCGGGCGCCTCGGCGAGGTACTGGCGCAGCGCGGTCAGGCCCGCGTCGGTCAGGGAGAACAGCCGCTTGTTGGGGCGCCGCTCCTGGGTGACCACGCGGGCCGCGACCAGACCGTCGGCCTCCATGCGTTCCAGTTCGCGGTAGAGCTGCTGCGGGGTGGCCATCCAGAAGTTCGCGACGGAGGCCGCGAAGCCCTTGGCCAGGTCGTACCCGGACGCCTCACCGTCCAGGAGCGCGGCCATCACCGCGTTGCGCAGAGCCATGACCTCAAATTACACGGAGCCGGACGGCCGCCGGAGGGCCGATCCGTCCGGCTCCCGGAGGGCCGGTCCGCCCGGTCCCGGGAGGGCCGGTCCGTCCGGGGACCTGGCGGCCAGGGTCTCCCTGAGCGCGGTGCCGGGGAAGGGGGTGCGCAGGTCGTGGGTGCGCAGCCGGTGGGCGAACGCGTCGAAGACGAGGACGGTACGGGCGTGCCGGTCGAGGATCCCGGCCAGATCGGCGGGGACACCGTCGGGACGGTCGCCCTGGAGCCAGGCCCG
Organism: Streptomyces sp. SolWspMP-5a-2; assembly: GCF_900091845.1. GTDB lineage: Bacteria > Actinomycetota > Actinomycetes > Streptomycetales > Streptomycetaceae > Streptomyces > Streptomyces doudnae. The sequence goes on along the minus strand of NZ_FMCI01000156.1, from coordinate 4,189 downwards.
CAGGAAGGGCCCGAGTCCGGGACCGCCGCCCACCCGCTCCAGGACGTGGTGGCGCAGCAGGTGGGTGAGGGTGTGACCGCGGTCGTACACCAGGTGCTCGCGGTGGAAGTCCCTCTCGGCGGGGGCGAGTTCGAAGCGGGCGTCGAGGGCGAGGCCGAGGTCGGCGAAGTAGAGGCGGTGGCCGTCGGTCAGCAGGTTGGCGAAGTGGGCGTCGAAGTGGACGAACCCGCGCGCGGCGAGGAAGTCCGTGCCCCTGAGCAGTTCCCGTTCGGCCCACGCGCAGGAGACGGCGTCCGCGCCGAGCCGGTCGGCGAGGGTGTGGGGCACGAACTCGAGGAAGAGGACCAGGCTCGCCGCGGCTCCCGCGACGGCCTCCAGCCGGTGCCGGACAGCCTCCGACCCCTCCCAGTGGGCGACCGCGCCGTCGATCCCGCCCAGGAAGTCGACGAACCCGGTCGGCGGAGTGTCCGGCAGCACCCGCCAGTGGTGCAGCAGCGGGAAGCCGTCGTGGGCCCCGTCCACCACCCAGGCGGTGGTGGTGAGATGGGCGGCGAGTTCGCGCCAGGCGCCGAAGCCCGAGGAGCCCACTCCGTACTGGTAGTGCGGGGGCAGGTGGAAGAGGTTGGCCGTCGAGCGGACGTGCCCGGGGCGGCGTTCGAGGTCGGTCAGCGGGACGCGTTTGACGAAGACGCGGACCCCGGCCACCTCGGTCTCGGCCGCGCGGCCGCCGATGCCGGAGCCCAGCGGCGACGCCTCGGACACGAGGTCGGCCAGTCGGCCGTCGTCCAGAGCGGCGAGGGCCGCGCCCGCCCTGGTGTGGGCCGACAGGCGCGCCGGGTCGCACGGTGCGGTGGGACGGGGCATCGGGGTGCTCCTCGGCTGGGCGGGGGGAAACCCGGATGCGGGCGCTCCCGGGGGCCTGCGATCATGCCGGAATGTCCCAGCGTCTCGCTCAGTTGGTCGTCCGGCACACCCTCCGCCTCCCGCGACCCGCCGGTGGCCCCGGTCAAGGAGCGGTCGCCGCGCGGCAGTTCGACGTCGCCCTGATGGCGACCGGGTTCAAGCTCTCCGCCGGGCTGCTGGAGTCGCTGTCCGGGCTGTCCGCGGCGGCGGTCGTGCACACCGCGGTCCGCACGCTGCCCACGGTCCGCGAGATGGCGGGCGACCACGTCCGGCACAACGCCTACTTCATCGACTTCCCGGCCAACGTGCCGGACACCGAGGACTTCTGGCGGGCCTGCCTCGTCGAGGCGCTCACCGACCCGGCGACCCGCGACGCCACGCTCGACCGGCTCGGGGCCGGTGTGGTGGACCTGCTGACGCTCCCTTCGTACGGCAGCTACCAGCACACCTACGACGAACTCCTGTCCGCGCACGACGCGTTGATATCGGTGGCGGGCGACCGGGTGACCGTGCTGCACCCCGGTGGTCCTGCGGAGGAGGAGATCGGCGCGCTGTACCTCGCGCTCGCCGGGAGTCCCACCCCGCTCGGCGAGGACGTCCTGTCCGACCTCAGGGCGCTCGCCGCGCACTGCGCGGACGGCCCGCAGCCGGAGACGATCCCGGTCAGGGAGAACCGGGCGGTGGTGAACGAGGCCCGGCTGACGGCGGGTGCCCCGCTGCTCCTGGACACCGTCACCGACGTGCTGCGGCTGGCCTGCGCGCTCTCCGGCGGCAGCCCCGCCCTCCAGGAGCCCACCCCGTTCCGGACGATGCCGCGTCCGGTGCGGCGGGCGCTGCTCGCGGGGCTCGACTCCCTGGTCGCCGGGTCGCCCGCCCGGCTGGCCGACGTGCACGCGCACCGCGAGCGGTGGAAGCGGCTCGGGGAGCGGCTGCATCCGCACGAGTACCCGCGGTGGCCGCACGCCGCCGAGGTGTTCGCCGTCGCCCGGGGCGAGTCGGCGGCGCGGACGTTCGACAGCCGGGTCGAGGAACTCCTCGCCGCCGACGACGTCGTGGGGGCCGCGCGCGTGCTGGAGGCGGCGCCGGGGCGGCTGCTGCGCTCCCTGGACCGGCTGCTGCGCACGGCCGCGACGCCGCAGGACCGGGACGCCGTGGTGGCGGCGGCCGAACGGGTCGCGCCGAAGGCCGCCGGGCGGGTGGTGCTCGCCGTGCGCGAGCACCTCGACAACCGGCCCGCGACGCGCGGCGGACGCCGGGTGTTCGTCAACCGGTCGGGCCGCGCGTGGGTCGCGCCGGACGACCGGCGCCCGCTGCCCGACCCGCAGCGGCGGCGGCTGCTCGACGCCCTCGACGCCGAGATCGGGCGCCGACTGCCGTCCCCTGAGCGGCTGTTGGTCGATCCGGAGTTCCTCGACGTGGCGCTCCCGCTGAGCGGCAGGGCGACGACGGCCGGGCTCGGCGTGCTGCCGCGCGGTTCGGCGAGCCGGGTCGACGGCGAACTGCTGCGGTTCTTCGTGTACTGGAAGCAGGCCCGGGAGACGACCGACTTCGACCTCTCGGCGATCCTGCTCGACGCCCGGTACCGGACGAAGTCCTGGCTGGACTACACCGCGCTGTCGTCCCTCGAAGGCGAGCACTCGGGGGACATCACCAGCGCCCCCGACGGCGCCTCGGAGTTCATCAACCTGCGCCTGGACAAGGCCCGTTGCGCGTTCATCGTGCCGCAGGTCAACATCTTCGCGGGCGAGGGCTTCGAGGAGGTGGAGGAGTCGTTCTTCGGGTTCATGCTGCGCGACGGCGAGCAGCTGGGCCGCCCGTTCGAGCCGCGCACGGTGCGGATGAAGTCGGAGCTGCGCGGCCGCGGCAAGGTCGCCCTGCCACTGGTCTTCCGGCGCGGGAACGACGGCCGGTGGACGGCGCTGTGGCTGCACCTGTACCTGCGCGGGATGCCGGACGCCAACCGGGTGGCGGCGAACCGGGCCACCGTGGAGAGCCTGCTGCGGCCCCTCGTCGAGCGCCGGTACCTCACCGTGCGGCACCTCGTCGGGCTGATGGCGGCGGGCGGTACGGAGGTGACGGAGCACGACGGCGGGGCGCTGCCGGAGGGTCCGGTGACCTACCTCGGGTCGACGCGTCCCGAGGGGCTGCACCCGGACTCGGTCGTCGTCACGCCCGGGAATCTGCGCGACGTGATACCGGCCTGACTGTTAAGGTCTGCGCAGGCGAGGCCATGAACGGGCTTCCTTCTCAGACTCCTTGCTGACATCAGTCCGTTCGCTCTCCTCGCCGCCCACGTGCGGGACCCACCGGTCCGGCGGTGCACAGGGGGCGCCAGGGCGTCCCCTGTTCCCGTGACCGGGCCCACCGGTACGGAGCGGCGGCGGTGCCGCCCGGTCCCGGCTCAGCGCGACAGGGCCTTCCTGGCCACCGAGACGGCCTGTTCCGCGAAGCCCCGGCCGAACAGCACGGCGTGCACCAGCAGCGGGAAGAGCTGGTGCAGCGCGGTCCGTTGCTCCCACCCGTCGGCGAGCGGCGCCGCCGCCCGGTAGCCGTCGAGGACGTCGTCCAGGAACGGGCAGCCGAAGAGGCACAGCATCGCGAGATCGGTCTCCCGGTGTCCGCCGTGGGCGGCCGGGTCGATCAGCCAGGCGGTGCCCTCCCGGCCCCACAGCACGTTGCCGTGCCAGAGGTCGCCGTGCAGCCGGGCGGGCGGCTCGGCGGGCCCGGCGAGTTCGGGCAGCCGCGCGCAGACCCGCTCGACGTCGGCGGCCTCGGCGGGCAGGACCACCCCGTCGTCGACGGCGGAGCGCAGATAGGGCAGGACGCGGTGTTCGGCGTACCAGCGCGGCCAGTCGGCACCGGTGACGTTGCGCATGGGGGCGAGGCCGATGTACGCGTCGACGGGGCCGCCGGGCGGCGGTGCGCCGAACTCCGGTGCGCCCGAGGCGTGCAGGGCGGCCAGGTCGCGTCCGAAGCGGTGCGCGGAGTGGGTCGTCGGGCGTCCGGTGGGGATCAGGTCGGTGACCAGCCAGCGCGGGTCGTCGCCGTGCACGTCCGGCACCCGCACCGCGCCGCTCCCGGCCAGCCAGCGCAGCCCCGCCGCCTCGGCGCGGACGGCGCCCGGCGCGTCGGCGCGCTTCACCATCACCGACCGGCCGTCGTCCAGGCGGACTTCGACGAGCGCGCCGGTGCGCGGGTGGGCCGCGCCGACCCTCCGCCCGGTGATCCGCGCGGCGGCCTCGGCGGCCCCTTCGTCCCGATCGTCGACGGCGTTCACGGCGTCCAC
>NZ_FMCI01000153.1 GCF_900091845.1 Streptomyces sp. SolWspMP-5a-2 | reverse complement strand
GCCGGTGCTGTTCCTGCCCGCGATCGGGCGGCGCGCGGCGCTGGCCTACCCGGCGGGGTTCGCGGCGGCGCGGGACGTCGCGCTGCGGGAGCCGGCGGCGCTGTCGGGGACGCTGTACGGGCGCGAGGTGGACGCCGTCGAACTGCGGCGCAGGCTCGCCGGGGCGCACCGGCTGTGGGTCGTCGCCGAGCGGTACGCCCTGCGGCCGGGGCCGCCCCCGGCCGACGCCGCCGAGCGGGCCAAACTGGCGCTGCTGCGGCGGGAGTTCACCCCGGCCGGACCCTCCCGCGCCCGGCCCCCGGTGGGGCGATCCTGCGCCTGTACGTGCGCAGGGGGGAGGGCACCACCGCACGCGGCGGCGGTCGGTGACACCCGGGAGCCCTGCTGGACCTCGCTGGGACGACGGACGGCGGGGATCGGGGGCGGGTCCGGCCTACGCGCCTGCGGAGCCCTGCTGGGGCGGGGGTGTCCGGTCCGGGTGTCGGGCCGCCTTGTCCAGGGCCGTCGTGAGGTCGTCGAGGCGGGTGCGCAGGTCGCGGATCTCGTCGACGTCGAAGCCGGTCGCGGCGGCGATGCGGCGCGGCACCTCCAGGGCGCGTTCGCGCAGCGCCGTGCCGTCCTCGGTGAGCCGCACCCGCACCGAGCGCTCGTCCAGGGTGGAGCGCTCGCGGTGGACGAGCCCGGCCGCCTCCAGGCGTTTGAGCAGCGGGGAGAGGGTGCCGGAGTCCAGGCGCAGATGGCCGCCGAGGTCCTTGACCGGCAGGTCGCCGTGCTCCCACAGCACCAGCAGCACCAGGTACTGGGGATAGGTGAGTCCGAGGTCCTTGAGGATCACCCGGTAGACGCCGCCGAAGGCGCGCGAGGCGGCGTTCAGGGAGAAGCAGATCTGCTGGTCGAGGCGGAGCCAGTCGGCGGTGGGCGTGGTCATGACGCCAGGATAGCCCCGGCGCGCTCTTTGGTTGTGTGCAATTTAATTGTGTGCTCTACTTATCTCGTGAGGCGGCGCCGACAGGAGCCGCCGGACACGACTTCGAGAGGGATGGATCTCCATGGACGCGCTCTACACCGCCGTCGCCACCGCCACCCACGGCCGTGACGGCCGCGCCGTCTCCTCCGACGGCAAGATCGACCTCCAGCTCGCCCCGCCGGTGGAGATGGGCGGCAACGGACAGGGCACCAACCCGGAGCAGCTGTTCGCCGCCGGTTACGCGGCCTGCTTCGGCAGCGCCCTCGGCCTGGTGGGCCGTCAGGCCAAGGTGGACGTCACCGACGCCGCCGTGACCGCCGAGGTCGGTATCGGCAAGCAGGGCGAGGGCTTCGGCCTGAAGGTCACCCTGCGCGTCGAGCTGCCCGACACCGTGGACGAGGCCACCGGCCGCAAGCTGGTCGAGACCGCCCACCAGGTCTGCCCGTACTCCAACGCCACCCGCGGCAACATCGAGGTCGACCTCGTCATCGAGTAGTCCCGGGCCCGGACGGTCCGACCCGCGCCAGCACCTCGCCGGTCCGCCTGCTCCACGCCACCACCACCGCCTCCTCGGGCGCCCTGTGCCAGCGCGTCAGCAGCAGCCAGCGCACGTGGTAGCGGCGCACGACGGCGGCCCGGCGGGCGCGGGTCGAGTCCGGGGCGAGGTAGGCGCGGACGTCGGCGGCCCGCCGCTGCCGCTCCCGCTCGTCCAGCGAGGCGTCCGGCCAGGCCGGCGCGGCGAGGTCGGCGCCGTACCCGGCGAGCGAGTGGACGGCGTAGTAGCCGTCGGCGATCACCGTCTCGCCGGGCTCGATGTGCCGCGCGGCCCAGCCGTACGTCGGCCAGCGCGGCGGCTGCTCGAATCCGACCGGGTCGAGCGAGCGCGGCACCACCGCACCGGCCTGCACGGTCAGGAACCCGACGCACGCCCCGGCCGCCGCGAGCCACCCCAGCAGCCGCCGCCCGCCCGGCCACGGACGCGGCGCCGCCAGCTCCACGGCCAGCGCGAACTGGGCCGGGACCAGGGCGAGGCCCATGATCCGCCCGTAGGTGTAGTGCCCGCTGGCCCAGCCGTAGGCGACGACCAGGCAGTCGAGCAGGAACAGCAGCACCAGCGGATCGCGCACCCAGGCCCGGACCCGCCCCGCCAGGACCCGGACCCGGCCCGCCCGGACCTGATCCGCCCGCACCCGGCCCGTCCCGGCGTCACCGGTTGCGGCGTCGCCCGCCCGCGACCGTCCGCCCCGGACCCCGTCCGCGCCCGTAGCCGTTGCCGAGGGCGTGGCGCGGGCCGTGCGCGCGGCCCGCAGCCAGAGCGCAGGGAGGCCGAGCGCCGCCAGCCAGAAGTGGCCGCCGAGCCCGTCGTAGAGCCGCCGGTGCATGGCGTCCACGCTGGGGTCGCCCGCCAGCGCGAACACGTCGAAGTACGGCCAGGCGCCCGCCACCAGCAGCGCCACCGCGCCGGTCAGCGCCCAGCGCCCCAGCACCTCCGGGCTCCAGCCGCGCTGCCACCCCGCGACGAAGGCCACCGCGCCCAGCACCGCCGCCACCGAGGTGATCGGGTGGATCAGCAGGATCAGCCCGTACAGCGCACCGAGGCCCGCGTACCCGGCCAGGTTCGGCAGTCCGCTGGGGCCGACGTAGCGGACCCGGCCGGTGTTGCGGGCGCGCGCGCCGGTCAGCGCCCACGCCCAGAAGGTCAGGCCGATCGCGAAGGTGGACGGGTAGCCGAGGTTGCCCGCCATCGACATCAGGCCGAGGTAGCCGCTCCACCAGGCCCGCTCCGTGCCCCACAGCAGGGTCATCGCGGCCAGTGCCAGGACCGGCGCCCACGCCCGGTCCGTCAGCGCCCGCACCAGGCGGCCGATGCCGGTCAGCAGGACCACCAGGTTCAGCGGGCCCGCCAGGCGCAGCACCTCCCAGCCCGCCAGCCCGGTCAGCCGGGCGAAGACGCCCTCGGCCACCGCGTACGGCGAGTAGTAGGGGCTGCCCGCGCCCGGCAGGTCGGCCATCGGGTGGCGCGGGTGGAGGAGGGACTCCTTGAGGCGTTCGACGACGGCCGCGTGCTGACCGGCGTCGCAGCACAGCGGCACCCGCCAGTACGCCAGCGACATCACCAGCCAGAACAGGAAGCCGAAGACCTGGAACGGCGTCGGACGCCAGATCCGGCCGCCGCGCAGCGCCGTCGCGCCACGCGTCGGGCGACGGACGGTGAGACCGGCGCTCACGGGGTCGAAAGGGGTGCTCGGAGCATTTGTCGTATGTTCCCGAGCCCGTCAACGGCATGGCGTTAGATCACCTTGTCGGGTGAACAGTCCGGCTGCCTTTCACCTCATCGAGTGAGCCGCCCGCTCCCCCTGGCCCTGCCCCGGCACCTTCACCCGGGTCCGCACCAGCGGTTCGAGGAGCAGCGGCACCCCGATCACCGGCAGCAGCCACGCCAGGACGATCAGCCGGTCGCCCCAGATCCCGATGTCCGGGTGCGCGGCCTGGGTGAGCACCCCGGTGAACGCCCCCGCCAGCAGGAACACCCCGAACGCGGGCCGCCGCGCGGCACCCCACGCGCCCGCCGCCAGCGTCGCCGCGAAGACCGGCTCCCACGCCTGACGGCGCAGCCACTCCACCCAGAAGTTCAGCTGGAGGTGGAAGAACTCCTGCCACGGGTGGGCGCGGTCCGGACGGCCGAAGTGCCCGGTGAGCAGGTCCTGGAGGCTCTCCGACTCGGACGGGTAGTGCAGCAGCCGCGCCAGCAGCAGCGTGCCGCAGGCCGCGCCGAACCCGATCCCGGTCACCGCCACCACCCCCCGCCCAGGCCACCGGCCGCGCCGCCGTCGCCGCAGGGCGATCGCCGTGCCCGCCACGGCCAGGCAGCCGCCGAGGAACAGCGACTGCGAGTGCTTCACCGCGAACAGCGCCAGCAGCGCGCCGCCGACCAGCGCCAGGCCCGCCCGCGGCCGGGTGCCCCGCAGGACCAGCGCGCAGCCCCACAGCGCGGCCAGGGTCAGCGTCAGCAGCAGCCCCTCGCTCATCGGGCGCATCGCCGTCGTCCCGCACGGCAGCAGGCAGAACAGCGCCTGCCCGGTCAGCGCCAGCGGCACCGGCACGCTCAACGCGCGCAGGATCAGGAACGCGAGGACACCGCCCGCGACCGTGACGACCACACCCGCGGCCCACAGCCCCCAGGTCACCCCGAACACCGCGAGGAACGGCACCAGGAACACCGGGTACCCGGGCCGCACCTCGAAGATCCGCTGGAACCGGTACGACGAGAACGGCACCGTGTACCCGCCGGTGTCCCCGGCCGCCAGCCGCCGCTCCACGCTCCGCCACTGCTCGGTGCGGCACTCGGCGCTCACCCGGGGCGCCGGGTCGGGCGCGTGGAAGCGCACCACGTCCACCAGCTGGTTGCGGTGCGCGATCGTCCCCGCGCCCGCGCACACGTAGTCGACGGTGGCCGCGGTCGCCGTCCGCACGTCGTCACCGCTCAGCCGCAGCGCGTACGACAGGTAGTTCTTGGTGTCGGGAGTGTCCCGGCCGGTGACGTTCGCGAGCTGGAGCACGGCGAAGACGGCGGCCAGGACCAGGACCCAGGTGCGCGGCCTCACGAGGAGGCGAGCAGATCGTCGTGGGCGGGCTGCGGGGACGGCACCCGCGACACCGGCGCCCGCGCCGCCTCGCCCAGCAGCAGCGTCCGCACCACCCGCTCGGCGGCCTGCCCGTCGTCGAAGCCGCAGAACCGCTCGCGGAACCGCGCCCGCAGCCGCGCCGACTCCTCGTCCCGCCAGCTCCCCGACGTCATCAGCCACGCCAGCTCCGCGGCGGAGCGCGAGACGTGTCCGGGCGGCTCGGCGGTGACGTCGAAGTAGAGGCCGCGGCTCGCGCCGTACGCGTCCAGGTCGTCGGCGTGCAGCACGATCGGCCGGTCGAGCAGGGCGTAGTCGAACATCAGGGCCGAGTAGTCGGTGACCAGCAGGTCGGAGGCGAGCAGCACGTCCTCGACGTGCGGCTCGTCGGTGGCGTCCACCAGCACGCCCCGCCGGTGCAGCTCGGACAGCCCGAGACCGCGCGCGGGCCCGGTCGCCAGCGACGGGTGCAGCCGCACCACCAGGGTGTGCCCGGGGCCCAGGTCGGCGGCGAACCGGGCCAGGTCGAGCCGCTCCACGTGACCGCCCCTGCGGTACTCCCGGCGGGTCGGCGCGTACAGCACCGCGGTGTGCCCCTCCGGGACGCCCAGCCGGGCGCGGGCCGCCGCGATCCGCGCCGCGGGCGCCTCGACCAGGACGTCGTTGCGCGGGCTGCCGGTGCGGGCCGACCGGAAGTGGCAGGGGTAGGCCCGCTCCCAGACCAGCTCGGAGTGGAGGTTGGCGACCAAACTGTGGTCCCAGCGGTCGGCGCGGCGCAGCATCTGCGGCACGTCCACCCCGAGCCGGGCGCCCGGCTTCGCCAGCAGGTCCGCCCCCATGTACTTGAGCGGGGTGCCCTGATGGGTGTGGATGTGCACGGTGCCGGGCCGCTTGACCAGCGTGCCGGGCCAGTTGACGTTGTTGACGAAGAACCCGGCCCGCGCGGTGACCCTGCGGTACTCCGGGGTGTCCAGGACGACGCGTTCGACGTCCGGCGCCAGCAGCGCGGCCGTCTCCTCGTCGCGCACCACCCACACCCCCCGCCAACCCGGCGCGATCTCAAGCGCCTTGTGGTAGATCGCGCCCGGGTCGCCCAGCACGCCCCGGTGCGAGAACGCCGAGTACACCACCAGGCGCGGGTCGGGTGAGCGGCGGCCGGCGACCGCGGAGGCGGCGCGGGCCAGCCGGACGGACGCCGCCCGGCGCGGCCGCTGGGACCTGCGCCCCAGCTCCCGCACCCCGCGCGCCACCTGCCGCCGGGCCGCGTACCGCGGGTACCCGCCCTCCAGGACCCGCAGCGCGGGCGGGACGACGGCCCCCGCGGGACGGCGCGCGCGGAACATCTCGGCGGTGCGGCGGAAGAACTCGGCCTTGTCGGCGGGCGGCAGCCGGTCCGGCTTGGAGAGGATGTCCAGACAGTGCTCGCCCATCTTGGCGTGCAGGTACGGCAGCCAACTCGCCAGCTCGGGGCGGGAGTCGACGAAGTCGAAGACCCGGGTGTACTGGTCGTGGATGTCGAAGTGCTTGCGGCTGGTGGTGGAGAGGATGTTGCCCTGGCGGCGCTGGCGGTAGTCGAGGCAGATCCGGTCGAGGGTCGCGATCCGCTCCGCGCTGAGCAGCACCGGGAACGTCCACGGGGTGTCCTCGTAGTACCCGGGCGGGAAGGCGAAGCCGTGCGCGGCGACGAACTCCCGCCGGTACACCTTGTTCCACACCACCATCAACAGGTCGAGGATCTCCGGGCGTTCGGCGACCGTGAAGGTCGAGCCGGCGGCGTCCGCGAGCACCTGCGCGAGGACGTTGCGGCGGGTGCCGCCCCACCAGTAGGTGCGCGCGTAGTCGAAGACCAGCACGTCCGGGTCGCCGGTCTCGTCGAGCCGGTCGGCCATCGCGCGCAGCGCGCCGGGGGTGAGGGTGTCGTCGCTGTCCAGGAAGAACAGGAAGTCGCCGGTGGCGTGCGGCATCCCGGCGTTGCGGGCGCGGCCGAGGCCGACGTTCTCCGGCAGGTGCAGCACCCGCAGCCGGGAGTCGAGGGCGGCGTACTCGTCGAGGATCGCGCCGCAGCCGTCGGGGGAGCAGTCGTCGACGGCGATGACCTCGATGTCCCGGTACGACTGCCGCAGGACCGAGTCGAGGCACTCGCGCAGAAAGCCCTGCACCTTGAAGACGGGCAGGATGATGCTGAAGCGGGGCACTGCGGGGTCAGCTCCTTACGAGGGTGGCGGCGGGGGCCGGGACGCGTGCGGCGAGCGGGGTGATCGGCGGCAACGCCTCGGGCGGCTCGCCGAGGAAGACCCGGCGCACGACCCGCTCGGCGGCCCGCCCGTCGTCGAACTGGCAGAACCGCTCCCGGAACGCGGCCCGCGCCGCCGTCGCCCGCGGGCCCGCCCAGGAGCCGTCGCGAAAGACCCGCGCCAGCTCCTCGGGGGTGCGGGTGACCGGCCCGGGTGCCGCCGCCGTCAGGTCGAAGTAGACGCCCCGGGTCTCCTGGTAGACCTCCCAGTCGTCGGCGTACACGACGATCGGGCGGTCCAGGTTGGCGTAGTCGAACATGATCGACGAGTAGTCGGTGACCAGCGCGTCGGCGGCCAGGCACACGTCCTCGGAGGAGCGGTGCGCGGTGACGTCGATGACCCGGCCGTCGCCGCGCGCCCCGCCCCGGTCGTAGAAGTAGTGGGCGCGCAGCAGCACGACCACGTCGTCGCCCGCGGCCCGGCAGAACGCCTCCAGGTCGAGGCCGGGCTCGAAGCCGGTGTGGTGGTCGCGGTGGGTCGGCGCGTACAGCACCGCCGTCTTCCCCTCCGGCACGCCGAGTTCGCGCCGGACGCGGGCCACGTCGTCGGCGGTCGCCGTGTAGAAGACGTCGTTGCGCGGGTAGCCGTACTCCAGGTGCTCGTAGGAGCCGGGGAAGGCGCGGTCCCAGGTCTCGGTGGAGTGCCGGTTGGCGGAGAGGTTGTAGTCCCAGCGGTCCACCCGGCCCAGCAGCTTGGTGAAGCTGCCGGTGGCGGCGGCCACCACCGGGTACGTCGACTGGTCGACGCCCATCCGCTTCAGCGGCGTCCCGTGCTGGGTCTGGACGTGCACGCTGCCCGGCCTCTTGACGACGCCCTCCGCGAAGTTGGCGTTGTTCACCAGGTACTTGGCGCGGGCCAGCACCTCCCAGGCGCGGTGCGAGCCGATCACCGCGACCTCCACACCGGACGGCACCGACGCCACCGCCTCCGGCTCCACCAGGAACACCGACCGCAGCTGCGGGGCGAGTTCGCGGGCCTTGGCGTGGATCGCGGCCGGGTTGCACGCGTAACCGCGCCCCCAGTAGGCGCAGTACACGGCGAGATGCTCGTCCAGCGGGCGGCGCAGCGCGCGGGCGTACCGCAGCCGGGTGCGCAGCCCGCGCGGGCGCGGCAGCCGCTCCAGCGTCCCGGACACCGCCCGGTTGGCGCCGCGCAGCGCCCGGAAGCCCGCGTAGGAGCCACTGGCCAGCAGCCGGTGCTGGACGCCGAGGCTGCCGCCCGGGACGCGGTGCCCGGCCGGGCGGTGCGCCCGGTACAGCGCGCTCGCCCGGCGGAAGAAGGCCCGCCGCCGGGGGCCGAGCCGCCGCGGGTGGGCGGCCGTCTTCAGCACCAGCGCGAAGACCTGCTCGAAGAGCGGACCCGACCGGGCCGCGGGCAGCGCCTGTTCGGCCGCCGCGGTCAGCAACAGGTCGATCTGGTCGAGGAGTTCGAAGTGCGGGGCGTCCGGCAGGCCGAGCCGACCGCCCTGCCTGCGCACCAGGTGGCGCACCACGACCGCGCGCAGCACCGCCGCCCGCCCGGCCGCCAGCATGACCCGGCCGCCGAACGAGACGTCGGTGAAGTGGCCCTCGGCGAAGGCGAGTCGGTGTTCGGTGAGGAAGGCGCGGCGGTAGGCGGCGCTCCACGCCGGGAGCTGCACGCCGGTCAGCCGCGGCACCTCGTCCGGGGTGAAGGCTCCGGTCGGTGTCCTCGGCAGCAGCAGCGCGGCCGGGTTGCCCGCCTCGCCCTCCCACCAGGGGGCCCGCTCGTGCTCGAAGTGCAGGACGTCCACCTCGCCGCCGTCGGCGCACTCCCGCAGCCGGGCGTCCAGGGCCGCGAGCGCGCCCGGCACCAGGGTGTCGTCGCCGTCGAGGAACAGCAGATGGCTGCCGGTCGCCGCCCGCATCCCGGTGTTGCGCGCCCCGGCGAGACCTGCGGCCGGGGGCGAGTGCACCGGGGCCACCCGGGAGTCCCGCGCGGCGTACCCGGCGACCACCCCGGCCGCGGGCGCGTCGGGCGCGTCGCAGACCGGGATCAGCTCGAAGTCGCCGAAGGACTGCGCGAGGACCGAGTCCAGCGCCGTCGGCAGCCGGCCGGCCACCCCGTGGGACGGGACGATGATGCTGAAGCGGGGCATTCTGCTCTTTCTCTCGGTTTCTCTCGGCGGACCCCGGTCACCGGGGCCCACCGCGGCCGGGGGCGCGCGGACGCCGTCAGCGGGTCGCCGCCCGCCCCGGTCTGCCGACCGGACGCCAGGTCGGCGGGCGGCTCGGGGTCGGCCGCGACGGGCTGGAGGACATGCGGACTCCCGTGGGGGACAACGGCGTTCAGTGACTGTCGGGCACGGCCAGCGCACCGGTCGGGGCCGGGACGGTGGCCTGCGGGGCGCGGGCACGGCCCGCCGCGGCCGACGGCACCGGGCGGCGCTCGGCGAGCGGCAGCACCGGCACGGGCGCCGTCTCGCCGAGGACGACCCGGCGCACCACCCGCTCCGCGGCCCGCCCGTCGTCGAACGGGCAGAACCGCTCCCGGAACGCGGCCCGCGACCGGGCGGAGCGCGAGCCGTTCCAGTCGCCGGTGGCGAAGACGTCGATCAGCTCGTCCTCGCTGCGGGCGACCGCGCCCGGCGGGCAGGACCGCAGGTCGACGTAGGTGCCGCGGGCCGCCTCGAACGCCTCCTCGTCGGCGGTGTGCAGCACGATCGGACGGTCGAGGGCGGCGTAGTCGACCATCAGGGACGCGTAGTCGGTGACCAGCGCGTCCGACGCCAGGCACAGCTCCGCCACCCGCGGGTGGCCGCTCACGTCGATCACCCGGGGCCCGGCGGGGTCGGCCGGACCGCCGTCCCGTCCCGGCAGGCGGGCCAGCAGCGTGAAGCGCGGGCCGAGCCGCAGCGCGACCCGCTCCAGGTCGAGCGGCGAGCACTGGGTGCGCCGGTAGTCGCGGCGGGCGGGCGCGTACAGGATCGCCACCGCGTCCTCGGGGACGCCCAGCGAGGCGCGCAGCCGCGCCACGTCCGCCGGAGTCGCCCGCTGGAACACGTCGTTGCGGGGGCTGCCGAACTCCAGGGTGGTGTAGCGGCCCGGGTGGACCCGCTCCCAGACCAGGGTGGAGTGCCGGTTGCCGGAGACCAGGTAGTCCCAGCGGTCGACGTCGGCGAGGAGCGCCCCGAAGTCCGTGCCGCGGGCCGCCGCCGGGCGCTCCTGGAGGTCGAGGCCGGTGTGCGTGAGGGGGGTGCCGCGCCGGGTCTGCACCAGGACCTGGCCACGCCGCTTGACCAGCCGCGCGTCGAAGTGGCCGTTGCCCACCAGATAGGCGGACCGGGCCAGCGCCGTGAAGTAGGCCGCGCTGCCCGGGACGACCCGCGCGGTGGCCGGGGGGAGGGTGTGGTGGTGCTCGGGACGGGCCGCCCAGGTGGTGCGCACGTGCGGGGCGTGCGTGCGCACCGCCTCCTCCAGGGCGCCGGGCTGGCAGCCGTGGCCGTGCCCGCCGTCGGCCGTGAACAGGGCGCGGTCGGCGCGCAGCGGCAGCGCGCGCTGCACCCGGTAGTGCAGCCGCAGCGCCGCACCGCGCAGCGCGCGCAGCGAGGCGGCGCCGATCCCGCGCAGCCGCCTGCGCAGCGCGGCGGCCCACCGCAGGACCCGGAAGGTGCGGTGCAGCCCGCGTCTGACGAGGGTGTGCCGCAGCCGCGCGTACAGCGGCAGCGGCGCCCCCGGAACCCGGTAACGGCGGTAGTGGGTACGGGCCTTGCGCAGGAACGCGGCGCGGGCGTCGCGCGGCAGCCGGTCCCCGCGGGTGTACACGGTGAGCAGGTGGTCGACCATCCGCTGGAACAGCACCGGCCGCCAGCCGTCGAGTTCGGGCCGGGCGGCGACGAACGCGAAGACCCGGTCGTACTGGTCGAAGACGTCGAAGTGGGCCCGGTCGACGGTGCCCAGGATGTTGCCCGCGCGCCGTTGCCGGTAGTGCACGCACACCCGGTCGAGGGTCGCCACCGACCCCGCCGTCATCAGCACCGGGTAGGTCCACGGGGTGTCCTCGTAGAGGCCGGGCGGGAAGACGAACCCCTCGCGCAGCACGAACTCCCGCCGGTACGCCTTGTTCCAGGCCACCATCAGCAGCCGCAGCAGCCCCGGCCGGTCCGTCAGCCGGAACGGCGCGGGACCGGCCTCGGCGAGCTGGGCGGCGGCCTTGTTGCGGACCGTCTCGCCCGTCCAGTACAGCCGCGCGTAGTCGAAGACCAGCACGTCGGGCTCGTCGGTCTCCTTCAGCCGGTCGGCGACGGCGCGCAGCGCGTGCGGGGCCAGGGTGTCGTCGCCGTCGAGGAACAGCAGGTAGTCGCCGCACGCCAGTTCCATGCCCGCGTTGCGGGCCCGGCCGAGGCCCTGGTTCTCGGGCAGGCGCAGCGCCCGCACCCGGGGGTCCCTGGCCGCGAACTCCTCGATGACGGCGCCCACGCCGTCCGGTGAGCAGTCGTCGACCGCGATGACCTCCAGGTCCTGGTACGACTGCGACAGCACGGACTCCAGGCACGCGGGCAGATACGCCTGCACTTTGTACGCGGGGACGATGACACTGAACCTGGGCAAGGCACATCCATGGGTCGGCGGACGACAGGTCCGGACATCGACCGGACCTGGCCCGGCAACGGCCAAAGGAGTGACTTGGTTACGGCCGGTACGGCATACGGGGGACCGCGCGCGGCTCCGCAGGGGGGCGGGCACCGGCCGTCCCGCCCCCCGATTCCGCCGCTCGGGGCGCTACTTGACGGCGCCCGCCATCACGCCCGACACGAACTGCCGCTGGAACGCGAAGAACACGACCAGCGGCACCACCATCGACAGGAACGCGCCCGGCGCCAGGACCTCGATGTTGCTGCCGAACTGCCGTACCTGCTGCTGGAGCGCGACCGTCAGCGGCTGCGAACCGGAGTCCGAGAACACCAGGGCCACCAGCATGTCGTTCCACACCCACAGGAACTGGAAGATGCCCAGCGAGGCGAGCGCCGGGGCGCCCAGCGGCAGCACGACGGTGAGGAACAGCCGTGCCTCGCCCGCCCCGTCGAGCCGTGCCGCCTCCAGGAGTTCGCGGGGGATCTCCGCGAAAAAGTTCCGCAACAGGAAGATCGCGAACGGCAGTCCGAAGCCGACGTGGAAGAGGACCACCCCGATCACGTCACCGAAGATCCCGATCTTCCCGAACAGGTCGGAGAGCGGGATCAGCGCCACCTGCACCGGCACCACCAGCAGCGCGACCACCAGCAGGAACCAGCCGTCGCGGCCCCGGAAGTCCATCCAGGCGAAGGCGTATCCGGCCATCGCGCCGAACAGCACCACCAGCAGCGTCGCGGGCACCGTGATCCACACCGTGTTGAGCAGGGCGTGCGTGATCGCGTCCTTCTCCAGCAGCGACTGGTAGCTCCTGACGGTGAGTTGACCCGGCGCGGTGAACACCTTCCACCAGCCGGACGCCGCGATGTCCGCCGGATCGCGCAGCGACGACACCAGCAGCCCGAAGGTCGGCACCAGCCAGAACAGGGCGATGAGGACCAGGAAGACCCGCAGCGCCCCGCCCGCCGCCCTGCCCGCGACCCGGGAGGCGAGGGAGCGCGGGGCCCGTACGGTCGAGTCGAGTGCGGTCACGGCCGGCGCTCCCTCCGCAGACGGCGGATGTTGACGTACATCACCGGCGCCACCAGCACCAGCAGGACCACCCCGATCGCGCTGCCCACCCCGTAGTTGCCGCCGCCGCCGAACGACGACAGGAACAACTGGAGCGCCAGCACGTTCGCGTCGTCCTGGCTGGGCTGCGGCGCGATGATGTACACGAGGTCGAACACCTTCATCACGTTGATCATCAGCGTGACCAGGACGACGGTCAGGACCGGCGCGAGCAGCGGCACGGTGACCCGGCGGAAGACCTGCCACTCGTTCGCCCCGTCGACCCGGGCGGCCTCCAGGAGGTTGCGGTCGACGCCCGCGAGCCCGGCCGCGATCAGCACCATCGCGAACCCCGCCCACATCCACACGTAGCTGCCGATGATCGCCGGGGTCACCAGCGCGGGACCGAGCCAGTCGATGCCGCCGTAGGGCGCCGCGAAGTCGGCACCCGGCAGCCGGAGCCTGGCGCCGTCCGCCGACGCGGGCAGCGTGAAGGTGCCGTCGGCCGCGGTCCGCGCCGAGGCCACCGCGCGGCCGTCGCGCACCGCCTCCACCGTGACGCCCTTCAGCGCCCTCTCACCGGGGTCGATCCGCCCCTTGGTGCCCCCGCCGCCCGGCACGAAGTCCAGCCAGACCGTGCCGGTGACCCCGGGACCTGACGCCGCCCGCGCCTCCTCGGGGGCACCGGGCAGCCGGCCCGGCGCGATCCCCACCAGCGGCAGCAGCGCCGGGGTGCCCGCCCGCACGGTGCCCTTCGTCGTGAACGAGCCGCCGCCCGACGCCCGCAGATCGCTCACCGCCGCGTTCGGCCGGGCGTTCGGGTACACCGACGACGACACGAACGTGTCATGGACCGACCGGGCGACCGCATTCGCCACGCCCTGCGCCGGGTCCTGCTCGTACACCAGCCGGAAGATGATCCCCGCGGCCAGCATCGAGATCGCCATCGGCATGAAGACGACCAGCTTGAACGCCGTTCCCCAGCGCACCCGTTCGGTCAGCACCGCGAAGACCAGACCGAGCGCGGTGACCAGCGCGGGCGCCACCGCCACCCAGATCGCGGTGTTGCGGACGGCCGTCAGCGTCGCCCGGTCGCTGAAGACGTCGGCGTAGTTGCCGAGCCCCACGAAACCCGAACCGTCGGCGTCGTAGAGGCTGCGCCAGAGCGAGTACCCGATCGGGTAGACGACGAGGGCGCCCAGCAGCACCAGCGCGGGCAGCAGGAAGACCACCGCCCACCGCCGCCGGGTGCCGGTCACCCGCGCGCGGCGGTGCGGGGCGGGCGCGGGAGCGGCGCCCGCGCCCTCCGTGTGCGCCACCGACGCCATCAGCCGGAGCCGTACGCCTTGGCCGCGTCGGCCTCCAGCTTCTTCTGCGTGCCCGCGACGTCCCCGGGGTCGCGCAGGAAGTCCTGGAGGTCCTTCCACTCACCGATGCCCTGGGTGCCGCCGAACGCCGCGGGCGCCTGGTCGGACATGTCGAAGCGGAACCCGTCCCCGGCCGAGACCAGCGCCTTCGCGATGGTCCTGGTCACGTCGTCCTTGTACGCGGCCGGGTCCAGCGCCTTGTTCGGCGAGATGAACCCGCCCTGCGCCGCCCAGATCCGGGCCGCGTCCGCCGAGGCGAGGAACGTCAGCAGCGCCTGCGCGCCCTGCCCGCCCTTCAGCGCCACGGCGACGTCACCGCCGCTGACCACCGGTGCCTTCGCGCCGACCGCGGGGAACGGGAACACCTTGGCGTCCGTGCCCAGTTCGGCCTTGGTGTCGGCGTTGATGTTCGCCGTCACGAAGTCGCCCTCGTAGACCATCGCGGCCGGGGCGCCGCCGGAGAACACCTGGGTCACCGACTTCGGGAACTCCGTGTTCAGCGCGCCCTTGCGGCCGCCCGCCAGCAGGTCGTCCTTGCCCCACAGCTGCGCCAGCGTGGTCAGCGCGTCGGTGACCGAGGGGTCCGTCCACTTGATCTCGTGCGCGGCCAGCCGGTCGTACTTCTCGGGCCCCGCCTGCGACAGGTAGACGTTCTCGAACCAGTCGGTGAGCGTCCAGCCGTCCGCGCCGCCGACCGAGACGGCCGGGGAGCCGGAGTCCGACAGGGTCTGCGCCGTGCTCAGGAAGTCCTTCCAGGTGGCCGGGGTGCCGCTGATCCCCGCCGCCTCGAACGCCTTGGTGTTGTACCAGATCAGCGACTTGTTCGCGGCCTTCGCGTAGATCCCGTACCGGGTGCCCTTCCAGGCGCCCAGCTCCTGCCAGCCCTTGGCGAAGTTCTTCTCCGACTGGGCCCGCGCGGCCGCCCCGAGCGGCTTCAGCCAGCCCTTCTGCGCGAACTGGTGCAACACACCGACCTGCGGCAGGAACGCGACGTCCGGCGGCTTGCCGCCCTCGATCCTGGTCCCGAGGAAGGTGGAGGTGTTGTTGCCGGTCGGCACGAAGTCGACCTTGGCGCCGGTGCGTTCGGTGAACGCGTCCAGGACCTTGGTGAAGTTCTCCTGCTCGGGTCCGGTCCAGACCGCCGCGACCTCCAGGGTCTGCCCCTTCAGGTCCGGGAGCCGTACCCCGCCCCCTGACGGCGCCGAACTCCCGCCCCTGTCACCGCTGTTGCCGTCGTTCCCGCCGCCGCACGCCGTGAGGACGACGGCTCCCGCCAGAAGGACGGCGGTCGTCGCGACCGCCCTGTGTGTCCGGTTCCTGCTGCCCGTACTGCGCATGTCTGCCCCGTTCTTCGAGCTTCGACGAACGTTCGAGCGCTGTCCCGTGCGCATGGTCCACGGGGACGGGGGGAGCGGCAAGGGCGTGGCCGCCGTCAAGTGCGCGATCGTGACCACGTCGTGACTCAGGGTGCGCGGAAGTGAGGCGTGCGACGCCCGGGACGGACCACGGGCCGCCGCCGAGCGCCCCGCGGCGCCACGGGCGCTACAGCAGGGACGGGACCTCGGTCGCCGCCACCTCCTTCGCCGCCCGCTCCAGCGCGCTCGCCAGCAGCGCCAGGTCCGTCGGCCCGTTGCCCAGCTCACGCACCGGGCGCCGGGTCGGCGGGTCGCCCATCCGGGGCCAGTCCAGCGCGACCACGGTGGGGCGCAGCGTCGCGGTGCGCGGGATGCGGCCCGTCACCCGGCCGCCCTGGAACGGCGTCGACCTGCCGTCCGGCAGAGTCAGCAGGCCCCGGCCGGGGGCGGGCGCGTCCGCACCGGTGCCGGGCGCGTCCAGCGTGACGCGCAGCGACGCCAGCCGGTACGGCTCCGTCTCCGCCGTGCGGCCGCCGGGACCCGCCGCCGCCACCAGGTGCACGCCGAGCCGCTCGCCCTCCCTGGCCACCGCCTCCAGCGCCCGCATCACCGACCCCGCGGCCGGACGGCCGGGCGAGCCGAGGGCGGGGGAGACCAGCGCGTCCAGATCGTCCACGACGACGACCAGACGCGGCAGCGACGGCTGCCGCTCGGGCTGCCGCCGGTGGGCCGCCGGACGCAGCCGTATCGTCGCGCTCGGCGCGGAGTCCAGGTCGGCGGCGCCCGACGCGGACTCGCGCGGGGCGACCACCCGGCCCGGCACCGCGCGGCCCGTGTGCCGGGACCCGAAGTCGCCGCGCCCCACCAGCTCCGCCCTGCGTTTCAGCTCCGCGCTCAGCGACTGCGCGAACTCCCGCATCCGCACCGGGTCGTTGGCGGTGAGGTGGGTCGTCACGTGCGGGACGTCCGTGCACACCCGCAGGCCGTCGCCGGGACCGCCGGACGCGCCCGTGCCGTCCCTGCCGTCGACCAGGACGACGCTCAGCCGGTCCGGGCGCTCGGCCGCCGCCAGCGAGGCGACCAGCGCCCGCAGCAGCTCGGTGCGCCCGCTGCCCGCCGGGCCCTCGACCAGCAGGTGCGGTCCGTCGGCCGCGAGGTCCGCGGTGACCGGGCCGCGC
>NZ_FMCI01000377.1 GCF_900091845.1 Streptomyces sp. SolWspMP-5a-2 | reverse complement strand
CCGCCGCCCCGCAGATCTTCTCGACGGCGAGCACGGCGGCCGTGCCGCGCCGTCCGGGGCCGTCGGCGTCGCCGCGGTCGGTGGCGAGGTCGTCGTCGACGAGCACGACCTCGGTCAGGACCGCCTCGTCCTCGGCCAGCTCCCCGGCGATCCGGAAGTTGAGCACGTCGCCGGTGTAGTTCTTCACGATCTGCACCACGCCGCGGCCGGAGTCGGCGGCGACCGTGCCCGCCTGGACCTGGAGCGCGGTCGGGCTGGCGAACAGGGCGCCGGGCACCGCCACGTCGAGCATGCCGGTGCCGACGAACCCGGCGTGCAGCGGTTCGTGGCCCGAGCCCCCGCCGGAGACCAGGCCGACCTTGTCGCGGGCGGGCCTGGCCCGGGTGACGAGACCGGCCACCGGGTCGTGCGCGATGAGGTGCGGATGGGTGAGGGCCAGCCCTTCGAGGGCGTGCAGGGTGGCCTGGTCGGGGCGGTTGACGATCTGCCGGCGCATGGTGCGGTGCTCCTTCGCTCGGGTCCTGGACGGCCGCACGCCGACACCCGACGTACGGGCGGTGCGCACTGCGCGGACAACTGGCTCGCGGACGGTCGCGCCCCGCTCGGCGGCGGGGTCACCTGTCACCGGACACGAGGGTCCCGGCCGCCGTGTCCGGGGAGCACCGGACGCCCGGAACGCTCCCCGGCGACCGGCCGCCCTCGTCATGCCCGTCGATCACGGGCAGATCTTTAACCGCATCGCCGACCCGGAAACCCCCCGGCGTCTTTCACCACCTGGCGCGGGCAGGGCGCCGCCGGGTCCGCGGCGACGCCCTGCCAGGTCAGGCGGACGGCGCCCGCCGTGACCGGGGGTCGGGCGACTCACCCCGGTCTTGACACGGGGCCTTGCCGAGCGCTAGGGCTCTCTTGAGCCTCCCACCTGCACCGCGGCACCCGCAGCCGCTCCCGCCGCACCGGGAACAGGCCCGCGAAAGCCCTCACCCTTACCCACATGGAGCAGTCGCCCGGACCTCGCGGAGGCACCCTGGGGGGTGTCTGACCGATCGCGTGGTCGCCCGGAGGGCGGCCCCGCGGGGTCGGGTGCGTGCTGTCGCCGTGCCGGGCGCAGGCCCTCGTACCGGGCCGTACCCGGGACTGCGCCCGGTGCGGCGGAAGTGCGTGCAGGGCGCCGCGCGGCAGCCGGGAACGGCCGGACACGCCCTAGGCGCCGGTGGGGTCCTCGCCCCGGTCGAGGGCCTTCCAGATGTCCTCGGGGCGGTCCGGGTCCGTGCGGACGGGGGCGCGGCGCGGGCGGGGGGTGCCGTCGCGTTCGTAGCGGCCGGACATCGCGGGCCAGCGACGGCCGTAGCGCAGCGCGAGCAGCCCGGCCAGCAGCAGCAGCGCGCCGCCGACGGCCGCGGCGTACGGCCACAGGGTGTGGGACAGGGCGTGCACGGTGGCCGAGGTGTCGCCCGCGGCCTGCGCGGCCTGCTCGTCGAGCGCGGTCGAGTCCGAGGCGCCGAGCAGGGCGGCGACGACGGTCCCGGCGCCGGAGAGCGCCAGCAGCCCGGCGACCAGGAGGCGCCCGGTGCGGCGGACGGCGAAGACGGCGACGAGCGCGGCGAGTCCGACCACGGCAAGGGCGGCGGGGACGCCGGTGACGTCGCTGCCCTTCGCGGTGAGCGGGAAGTCGCCGCCCGCGACCGTCGCGATGCCCTGCGACCAGCGTTGCCGGGTGGACAGCAGGGCCACGGCCGCGCCCAGGGCGCCGCTCAGCAGGGCCAGCGCGAGGCTGCGGCGGCCGGCCCGGTCGGGTCCCGCGGCCTCGGAACGGGGGTGAGGAACAGCAGTCACGTGCTCCACTATCGCCTGAACCCCGGGCGAACGGGCACCCGGGGCTCCGTGATCCATGCCCTATCCACCGAGCCGGTTGGCCGTGTGGACGGCGCGCAGCACCGCGGCGGCCTTGTTGCGGCACTCCTGGTCCTCGGCCGCGGGGTCGGAGTCGGCGACGATCCCGGCGCCCGCCTGGACGTAGGCGGTGCCGCCGCGCAGCAGGGCGGTGCGGATGGCGATGGCGGTGTCGGAGTCGCCCGCGAAGTCGAGGTAGCCGACGCAGCCGCCGTACAACCCGCGCCGGGACGGCTCCAGTTCGTCGATGATCTGCAGGGCGCGGGGCTTGGGCGCGCCGGAGAGGGTGCCGGCCGGGAAGCACGCGGTCAGCACGTCGAAGGCGGTGCGCCCGGCGGCGACGCGGCCGGTGACGGTGGAGACGATGTGCATGACGTGCGAGTACCGCTCGACGGACATGAAGTCGACGACCTCGACGGAGCCGGGCTCGCAGACCCGTCCGAGGTCGTTGCGCCCGAGGTCGACGAGCATGAGGTGCTCGGCGCGCTCCTTGGGGTCGGCGAGCAGTTCGTCGGCGAGCGCCTGGTCCTCCTGCGGGGTGGCCCCGCGGTGCCGGGTCCCGGCGATGGGGTGGACCATGGCGCGGCCGTCCTCGACCTTGACGAGGGCCTCGGGGGACGAGCCGACGACGTCGAAGCCGTCGAAGCGGAACAGGTACATGTACGGGGACGGGTTGGTGGTCCGCAGCACCCGGTAGACGTCCAGCGCGCTCGCCGTGCAGGGGGTCTCGAAGCGCTGCGAGGGGACGACCTGGAAGGCCTCGCCCGCCCGGATGCGCTCCTTGACGTCCTCGACGGCGGCCATGAAGTCGGGGCCGCCCCAGCGCGCGGTGTACTCGGGCAGTTCGGAGGGCGGCAGCGCGGCGGGCGGCTGCGGCACCGCGCGGCCGAGGTCGGCCTCCATCGCGTCGAGGCGGGCGACGGCGTCCGCGTACGCCTCGTCGACGCCGGTGTCGAGGTCGTTGTGGTTGATCGCGTTGGCGATCAGCAGGACCGAGCCCTCCCAGTGGTCCATCACGGCGAGGTCGCTGGTCAGGAGCATGGTCAGCTCGGGCAGCTTCAGGTCGTCGCGCTCGCCGGGGCCGATCTTCTCCAGGCGGCGCACGATGTCGTAGCCGAGGTAGCCGACCATGCCGCCGGTGAAGGGCGGCAGGTCCTCCAGGTGGGGGGTGTGCAGGGTCTCGATGGTGGCGCGCAGCGCGGCGAGCGGGTCGCCGTCGACGGGGACGCCGACCGGCGGGGTGCCGAGCCAGTGGGCGGCGCCGTCGCGCGCGGTGAGGGTGGCGGCCGAGCGGACGCCGACGAAGGAGTACCGGGACCAGGAGCGGCCGTTCTCCGCGGACTCCAGCAGGAAGGTGCCGGAGCGCTCGGCGGCGAGCTTGCGGTAGAGCGCGACCGGGGTGTCGCCGTCGGCGAGGAGCTTGCGGGTGACCGGGACGACGCGCCGGTCGGCGGCGAGCTTGCGGAAGGTGTCGAGGTCCATGGCGGCTGACCCTACTGATCCGCGCCGGGCGCGCCGGAATCGGCGTCCGCCAGCAGCACGTCGGCGTCGAAGCAGGTGCGGTCCCCGGTGTGGCAGGCGGCACCGACCTGGTCGACCTTGACGAGGAGGGTGTCCGCGTCGCAGTCGAGGGCGACCGACTTCACCCGTTGGACGTGCCCCGAGGTGTCGCCCTTGACCCAGTAGGAGCGGCGGCTGCGGGACCAGTAGGTGCAGCGGCCGGTGGTGAGGGTGCGGTGCAGCGCCTCGTCGTCCATCCAGCCGAGCATCAGCACCTCCCCGGTGTCGTACTGCTGGGCGATGGCGGGGACGAGCCCGTCGGGGCTGCGCTTGAGGCGCGCGGCGATCTCCGGGTCGAGGCCGCTGGGCTGGGGCGTGCTGGTCATGGGTGCCATTGTGCCGCGCGGCACTGACAGCGGTGCCGCCGTCCACTGGGCGGACCGTCGCCGCGGTCGTAGGCTGGGGCCCATGTCGACCTTCGCCAAGCGTGAACGGCTCCTTCTCGCCGACCTCTTGGAAACCGCGGGCCCGGACGCCCCGACCCTCTGCGAGGGCTGGCTGACCCGGGACCTCGCCGCGCACGTGGTGGTGCGCGAGCGGCGGCCCGACGCGGCCGGCGGGATCCTGATCAAGCAGCTCGCCGCCCGCCTGGACCGGGTGACGGCGGAGTTCCTGCAGAAGCCGTACGAGGAGCTGCTCCAGCTCATCCGCAGCGGTCCGCCGCGTTTCTCGCCGTTCTCCCTCAAGCAGGTCGAGGAGATGTCGAACACGGTGGAGTTCTACGTGCACACCGAGGACGTGCGGCGGGCGCGGCCCGGCTGGGTGCCGCGCGAGCTGGACGGGGTGTTCCAGGACGCGCTGTGGTCGCGGCTCGAACGGTCCGCGCGGCTGATGGGGCGGGGCGCCCCGACGGGCCTGGTGCTGCGCCGCCCGGACGGGCAGACGGTGGTGGCGCACCGGGGCACCCCGGTGGTGACGGTGACGGGCGCGCCGTCGGAGCTGCTGCTGTTCTCCTACGGGCGGCAGGCCGTCGCGGACGTGGCGGTGGAGGGCGACCAGGACGCGGTCGCGAAGCTGCGCGAGAGCAGGCAGCTGGGGCTCTGAGCGGAGCCCCGGCGCCGGTTCAGCGGACCGGGTTGCCCGCCTCCCTGAGTGCCTGCTTCACCTCGCCGATCCGGAGGTCGCCGAAGTGGAAGACGGACGCGGCGAGCACCGCGTCCGCCCCGGCGGCGATCGCGGGCGGGAAGTCGGTCAGCCGGCCGGCCCCGCCCGAGGCGATCACCGGGACGTTCACCTGGGCGCGGACGGCCGCGATCATCTCCAGGTCGTAGCCGTCCTTGGTGCCGTCGGCGTCCATCGAGTTGAGGAGGATCTCCCCGGCGCCCAGCTCCGCGGCCCGGTGCGCCCACTCGACGGCGTCGATGCCGGTGCCGGTGCGGCCGCCGTGGGTGGTCACCTCGAAGGTGCCGGACGGGGTGCGGCGGGCGTCCACGGAGAGGACCAGGACCTGGCGGCCGAACCGCTCGGCGATCTCGCGGATGAGGTCGGGCCGTGCGATGGCCGCCGTGTTGACGCCGACCTTGTCGGCGCCCGCCCGCAGCAGCTTGTCGACGTCCTCGGCGGTGCGGACCCCGCCGCCCACGGTGAGCGGGATGAAGACCTGCTCGGCGGTGCGGCGCACCACGTCGTAGGTCGTCTCGCGGTTGCCCGAGGACGCGGTGATGTCCAGGAACGTCAGCTCGTCGGCGCCTTCGGCGTCGTACACCTTGGCCATCTCGACGGGGTCGCCCGCGTCGCGCAGGTTCTGGAAGTTGACGCCCTTGACGACCCGCCCGGCGTCCACGTCCAGGCAGGGGATGACTCGGACCGCCAGGGTCATGAATCCACGGCTCCTCTGTATGCCTCTAGCTCTACTTCGACCAGGATGCGCGGGTCGACGAACCCGTCGACGACCAGCAGCGTCGAGACCGGGCGCACCGCGTCGAAGATCTCCTTGTGGGCCCGCCCCACCGCCTCCACGTCCCGCGGGTGGGTGAGGAACATGCGGGTGCGCAGCACCGCGTCGGCGCCGAGCCCGAACGCGCCGAGGGCCTCGATCGCGGTGCCGAAGGCCGCTCTGGCCTGTTCGTAGGGGTCGCCCTCCCCGTGCAGGACCGTGCCCGTGAAGGACGTCGTGCCGCCCACCAGGACCCGGTCCCCCGCCGCGACGGCGCGCGCGCTGCCGAAGCTCTCTTCCCAGGGACTTCCGCTCTGCACCCGCCGTACGGCTTCGGACGTCATGACGACACAGCCTCCAGGGCCTCTTCCAGGGTGAACGCCTTCGCGTACAGGGCCTTCCCGACGATGGAGCCCTCGACACCGAGGGGTACCAGCTCGGCGATGGCGCGGAGGTCGTCGAGGGACGACACGCCGCCGGAGGCCACGACCGGCCGGTCGGTGGCGGCGCAGACGTTGCGCAGCAGCTCCAGGTTGGGGCCCTGGAGGGTGCCGTCCTTGGCGATGTCGGTGACGACGTACCGGGCGCAGCCCTCGGAGTCGAGGCGCTTGAGCGTCTCGTAGAGGTCGCCGCCGTCGCGGGTCCAGCCGCGGCCGCGCAGGGTGGTGCCGCGGACGTCGAGGCCGACGGCGATCTGCTCGCCGTGCCGGGCGATGACCTGGGCGACCCACTCGGGGGTCTCCAGCGCGGCGGTGCCGAGGTTGACGCGGGTGCAGCCGGTGGCGAGGGCGGCGGCGAGGGTGTCGTCGTCGCGGATGCCGCCGGACAGCTCCACCTTGATGTCCATGGCGCCGGTGACCTCGGCGATCAGCGCGCGGTTGTCGCCGGTGCCGAACGCGGCGTCCAGGTCGACGAGGTGCAGCCATTCGGCGCCGGCCCGCTGCCAGGCGAGGGCGGCCTCCAGCGGGGAGCCGTAGGAGGTCTCGGTGCCGGACTCGCCGTGCACGAGCCGGACGGCCTGGCCGTCGCGGACGTCGACGGCGGGCAGGAGTTCGAGCTTGGTCACCATCAGAGCGTTCCGATCCAGTTGTTCAGCAGCTGGGCTCCGGCGTCGCCGGACTTCTCGGGGTGGAACTGGGTGGCCCACAGGGCGCCGTTCTCGACGGCGGCCACGAACGGTCCGCCGTGGGTGGACCAGGCGACCTTGGGGGCGCGCAGGGCGGGGTTGTGCTCCTCCAGCGACCAGTCCTGGACGGCGTAGGAGTGCACGAAGTAGTAGCGGGCGTCGGCGTCGAGCCCGGCGAACAGCTCGGAGCCGTCCGGCGCGGTGACGGTGTTCCAGCCCATGTGCGGGACGATGTCGGCCTTGAGCGGTTCGACCGAGCCGGGCCACTCGTCGAGGCCCTCGCTCTCCACGCCGTGCTCGATGCCGCGCGCGAAGAGGATCTGCATGCCGACGCAGATGCCCAGCACGGGGCGTCCGCCGGAGAGCCTGCGGCCGACGATCCAGTCGCCGCGGGCCTCCTTGAGGCCGCGCATGCAGGCGGCGAAGGCGCCGACGCCGGGCACCAGCAGGCCGTCCGCGTTCATGGCGCGGTCGAAGTCACGCGTTATCTCGACGTCGGCGCCCGCGCGGGCCAGGGCGCGTTCGGCGGAGCGGACGTTGCCGAAGCCGTAGTCGAAGACGACGACCTTCCGTGCGGGGCTCAATTCCACACCTCCAGGCGCAGCACCCCGGCGAACAGGCACATGGCGGCGGCGACGGAGAGCAGCACGATGAGGCTCCTGGGCATCTGCTGCTTGACGAAGGAGATGATCCCGCCGACCAGGAAGAGGCCGACGACGATCAGGATGGTGGAGAGACCGGTCATGGCTAGAGGGCACCCTTCGTGGAGGGCAGGATGCCGGCCGCGCGCGGGTCCCGCTCGGAGGCGTAGCGCAGGGCGCGGGCGAGTGCCTTGAACTGGCACTCCACGATGTGGTGGGCGTTGCGGCCGTAGGGCACGTGCACGTGCAGCGCGATCTGCGCCTGGGCCACGAAGGACTCCAGGATGTGCCGGGTCATGGTGGTGTCGTACTCGCCGATCATCGGCGCCATCTTCTCGGGCTCGGTGTGCACGAGGTAGGGGCGGCCGGAGAGGTCGACGGTGACCTGGGCGAGGGACTCGTCCAGCGGGACCGTGCAGTTGCCGAAGCGGTAGATGCCGACCTTGTCGCCGAGGGCCTGCTTGAAGGCGGCGCCGAGGGCGAGGGCGGTGTCCTCGATGGTGTGGTGCGAGTCGATGTGCAGGTCGCCCTCGGTCTTCACGGTGAGGTCGAAGAGGCCGTGGCGGCCGAGCTGGTCGAGCATGTGGTCGTAGAAGCCGACGCCGGTGGCGACGTCGACCTTGCCGCTGCCGTCGAGGTCGATCTCGACGAGGACGGACGTCTCCTTGGTGACCCGCTCCACGCGTCCTGTGCGGTTCATGCGCTCTGCTCCTTCTTCAGTTCACGGGCCGCGTCGAGGAACGCGTCGTTCTCCTCGGGGGTCCCGGCGCTGACCCGCAGCCACCCGGGGATGCCGTTGTCCCGGACCAGGACGCCCCGGTCGAGGATGCGCTGCCAGGCGGCGTGCGAGCCGCCGGGTCCCTCGAACCGTCCGAACTGGACGAAGTTCGCGTCGGACTCGACGACCTCGTAGCCGGTGGCGCGCAGTTCGGCGACGAGCCGGTCACGCTCGGACTTCAGCTGCTCGACGTAGCCGAGCAGGGTGTCGGTGTGCTCCAGGGCCGCGAGCGCGGTCGCCTGGGTGACGGCCGACAGGTGGTAGGGCAGCCGCACCAGCTGCACGGCGTCGACGACGGCCGGGTGCGCGGCGAGGTAGCCGAGGCGCAGCCCGGCGGCGCCGAACGCCTTGGACATGGTGCGCGAGACGACCAAATGCGGCCGTCCCTCCAGGAGCGGCAGCAGCGAGTCGCCGTGGCTGAACTCGACGTACGCCTCGTCGACGACGACCATCGTCGGCTTGACGGCCTGCGCGGCGTCGTGGAGGGCGAGGACGGTCTCGCGGGGGACCGCGTTGCCGGTGGGGTTGTTGGGGGTGGTGATGAAGACGACGTCCGGGCGGTGCTCGGCGAGGGCGTCCTCGGCGGCCCGGAGGTCGATGGTGAAGTCCGGGCGGCGGGGACCGGAGATCCAGCCGGTGCCGGTGCCGCGCGCGATGAGGGCGTGCATCGAGTAGGAGGGCTCGAAGCCGAGGGCGGTGCGGCCGGGTCCGCCGAAGGTCTGCAGCAGTTGCTGGAGCACCTCGTTGGAGCCGTTGGCGGCCCAGACCCCGGCCCGGGACACCGCGTACCCGGTGGTGTCGGTCAGGTAGGCGGCGAGCCGGGTGCGCAGCTCGACGGCGTCCCGGTCGGGGTAGCGGTTGAGGTGCTTCGCGGCCTCGCGGACCCGCTCCGCGATGCGGTCGACGAGCGCGTCGGGCAGCGGGTAGGGGTTCTCGTTGGTGTTCAGCCGTACGGGCACGTCCAACTGGGGCGCTCCGTAGGGGGACTTGCCGCGCAGCTCGTCCCGTACGGGGAGATCGTCGATTCCGGGGTTCACTTGCTCGTCGGTACCTTCCAGCCGAACCGTGCCTTGATCGCCGCGCCGTGCGCGGGCAGGTCCTCCGCCTCCGCGAGGGTGACCACGTGGTGGGCGACGTCGGCCAGCGCCTCCCGCGTGTAGTCGACGATGTGGACGCCGCGCAGGAAGGACTGGACGGAGAGGCCCGAGGAGTGGCAGGCGCAGCCCCCGGTGGGCAGGACGTGGTTGGATCCGGCCGCGTAGTCGCCGAGGGAGACGGGCGCCCAGGGGCCGACGAAGACCGCGCCGGCGTTCTTGACCCGGTCGGCGACGGCGGCGGCGTCGGCGGTCTGGATCTCCAGGTGCTCGGCGCCGTAGGCGTCGACGACGCGCAGGCCCTCGTCGATGCCGTCGACCAGGACGATCGCGGACTGGCGGCCCGCGAGGGCGGGGACGATCCGGTCGTCGACGTGCTTGGTGGCGGCGACCTGCGGCTCCAGCTCGGCGGCGACGGCGTCGGCCAGCTCGGCGGAGTCGGTGACCAGGACCGCGGCGGCCAGCGGGTCGTGCTCGGCCTGGCTGATCAGGTCGGCGGCGACGTGCACGGGGTCGGCGGTGCGGTCGGCGAGGACGGCGATCTCGGTGGGTCCTGCCTCGGCGTCGATGCCGATCCGGCCGGTGAAGTACCGCTTGGCGGCGGCGACCCAGATGTTGCCGGGCCCGGTGACCATGGCGGCGGCCGGGCAGGACTCGGTGCCGTAGGCGAACATGGCGACGGCGGTGGCGCCCCCGGCCGCGTACACCTCGTCGACGCCGAGCAGGGCGCAGGCGGCGAGGATCGTCGGGTGCGGGAGGCCGCCGAACTCGGCCTGCGGCGGGGAGGCGAGCGCGATGGACGCGACCCCGGCCTCCTGGGCGGGCACGGCGTTCATGACGACCGAGGACGGGTAGACCGAACGGCCGCCGGGCGCGTACAGGCCGACCCGCTCGACGGGCACCCACTTCTCGGTGACCGTGCCGCCGGGGACCACCTGGGTGGTGCGGGTGGCGCGGCGCTGGGCGCGGTGGACGAGGCGGGCGCGGCGGACGGACTCCTCCAGGGCCGCGCGGACGGCGGGGTCCAGCTCGGCGAGGGCCTTCTCCAGCGCTTCGGCGGGCACCCGCACCCGGTCGATGCGGACGCCGTCGAACCGTTCGGCGAAGTCGATCAGCGCCGCGTCTCCCCGATGATGCACGGCCTCGCAGATCGGGCGCACCTTCTCCAGGGCGGCCGAGACGTCGAAGTCGGCTCGGGGCAGCAGGTCGCGCAGGGCGGGGCCCTCGGGAAGGGCGTCGCCGCGCAGATCGATTCGGGAGATCACGGGGACAATTCTCGCAGACCGCGGCCGGCCGCCGTGCGCGCGTATCAATGGCTGATACAGAACCCTCGGGGAGGCGCGGGGGAACCCGGAAGATCGGCTTCACGTCCTGTGTTCAGGGTGTCACCATCGGGGCACGCGAACATATGTACGATTCCATGGGGACGAGAGGGACGGGAGAGCCGTGACCGAGGGCGCCGGTATCCGGGCCGGAGATCTGCCCGACGACCTGACCGCGGCCGAGGCGGGCATGTGGCAGGCGTTCCGCAACGGCAGCGTGTACGACCTGAGCGACGGCGACCCGGTCGTCGACGACCCGCACGGCGGCCACCCCTGGGGGCCCGAGCGGTCGGTGCGGGCGCGGATCGTCTGCTGGCTGCTGCTGGACGGACCGCCCGCCCTCGCGGGCCGGGTCTCGGCGCTGAAGCTGCGCGGGGTGCGGATCACCGGCGTCCTGGACCTCGCGGGCGGCACCGTCGGCCCCTACCTGGAGCTGCGCGGCTGCCGGTTCGACCGGGACGTGCTGCTGCCCGAGGCCCGCTTCACCACCGCGCGGCTGGTGAACTGCTCGGTGCCGCGCCTGGAGGCGGCCCGGGTGCACACCGAGGGCGATCTGCACCTGCCCCGCTGCCGCTTCCACAACGGCGTCCGGCTCACCGACGCGCACATCGGCACCGACCTCATGCTCAACGAGGCGATCGTCTACCGCGACCGCAGCGGCCGCTCCATCGCCGCCGACGGCCTGACCGTCGGCCAGGACCTCCAGGCCGAGCTGCTGGAGTCGCACGGCGAGCTGAGCCTGCGCAGCGCCACCGTGGGCGTCTCGCTGAGCCTGCGCGGCGCCCGCCTGGCCAACCCCTACGGCAGGCTCGCCCTGAACGCGCCCCAGCTCACCGTGGAGCGCACCCTCTACCTGACCCCGGCGGGCCTCGGCAACCGCTCGCTGAGCGGCACCACACCCGCGCGCGGCACCCGCATCCAGCGCTTCGAGTGCGAGGGCGGCGTCCGCCTCGACGACGGCCGGTTCGGGGACGCCGTCGACCTCCAGCGGGCCCGCTTCGCCTTCACCGACGAGCAGGAGCTGTCGCTGCGCCGGGTGCAGGCGCCCGAGCTGCGCTTCCTCGGCGAGCGCCCGCAGCGCGGGAAGGTGGTGCTCTCCGGCGCCCGGGTGGTCACCCTGATCGACCGGGCGAGCGCCTGGCCGGGCCCAGGCAACCTGCACATGGGCGGCTTCTCCTACGAGAACCTGGTGCCGCAGGGCCCGTTCCCGCTGGTGGAGCGGCTGGCCTGGGTGGCGGCCGCGACCGCCGAGTACAACCCGGAGCCGTACGAGCGGCTGGCGGCGGTGCTGCGGGCGGGCGGCGAGGACGAGGACGCCCGCGAGGTGCTCCTCGCCAAGCAGCGAAGACGCCGCGAGAGCCTCCCGCTCGCCGCCAAGCTCTGGGGGTACGCGCAGGACGGCGCGGTGGCCTACGGGTACCGGCCGGGGCGGGCCGCGGTCTGGATGGCGGTGCTGTGGGCGGCGGGCTCGCTGGCGTTCGCGCACGCGAGCCGCCCCCCGGCCCCCAAGGGCGAGGACCCGGCCTGGAACCCGGCGCTGTACGCCCTCGACCTGCTGCTGCCGGTGATCGACCTGGGGCAGGTCGGCCTGTGGCAGCCGCACGGCGGCTGGCAGTGGCTGTCGGCCGCGCTGATCCTGCTGGGCTGGGTGCTGGCGACGACGGTGGCGGCCGGCGCGACCCGCCTGCTGCGCCGGAACTGACCGGTCCGCACGGGGAAACCCCGCAATCGGAGTGATCGATTCCGCACACTTTACCTTTCCTTGACCGGAGGACGTACAACTTTCCATGAGTTGACCGTTCCGGCTGGCGCGGAATCGATCCGCGGACTTTCAATGGTCGACACCATGGCTCTGCTGCCCCCGTTCAGCCGCGCGGCCCGCGCCCCCAGGACCGCCCCGCGCCGCGCCGTCGCCCCGCCCGCCGGAACGGCCCGCCCG
>NZ_FMCI01000152.1 GCF_900091845.1 Streptomyces sp. SolWspMP-5a-2 | reverse complement strand
GCCGACCCCCAGCCCGCGACGGCAGGCCCCTGCCCGCAGCCCGCAGCCCGCGCCCGCAGGCCCCCGCCCCCAGCCTGTGCCCCCATCCCTTCCCCCCTCATCCCTCGCCCCCGCCCCCGCCGACCAGCCACGATCGCGAGCCCCCTGTCCACCCGGCCCCGGCCGTCCCGCGTACGTCGGCGTCACCCGGGTACCCGGCCCGCCGGTCCCGGTGCCGCCGCCGTGCGGCGGACGGTCGTCGTCCGTGCGGTCCTCGGCCTGCCGGACAGGGCGAGGACCGGGGTCGCGGCGACAATGCCGGGAGAACGAACCGCGCAAATCGACCTGGCGAAGAAGGAGCCCGCATGACGAGCGAGAAGCCCGGCAACGGACCGGGGACCACCGGACGGGACAGCGGCCTGGCGCTGCCCGTCGCCGACCGGACCGGCTGGGACGCGACGGACGTACGGGCGGTGGACACGGTCCGGCTGCTGGCCGCCGACGCCGTGCAGAAGGTCGGCAACGGCCACCCCGGCACGGCGATGAGCCTCGCGCCCCTGGGCTATCTGCTGTTCCAGAACGTGCTGCGGCACGACCCGTCCGACGACCGCTGGCTCGGCCGGGACCGCTTCGTGCTGTCCTGCGGCCATTCGAGCCTGACCCTCTACATCCAGCTCTACCTGGCCGGATACGGCCTCCGGCTCTCCGACATCGAGGCGTACCGCACCTGGGGCTCGGCGACCCCGGGACACCCGGAGCACCGGCACACCGCCGGGGTCGAGATCACCACGGGACCGCTCGGCCAGGGCCTGGCCGCCGCCGTCGGCATGGCCATGGCCGCCCGGCGCGAACGCGGCCTCCTGGACCCCGACGCCGCACCCGGCGCCAGCCCCTTCGACCACCACGTCTACGTCATCGCCTCCGACGGCGACCTCATGGAGGGCGTCACCTCGGAGGCCAGCTCGCTCGCCGGACACCAGGAACTCGGCAACCTGGTCGTCTTCTACGACTCGAACCACATCTCCATCGAGGACGACACGGACGTCGCCTTCAGCGAGGACGTCCCCGCCCGGTACGCGGCCTACGGCTGGCACGTCCAGACCGTCGACTGGACCCGGGCCGACGGCTACGTGGAGGACGTCGACGCCCTCCTCGCGGCCGTCGAGGCGGCCAAGGCGGAGACCGGGCGGCCCTCCCTGATCATGCTGCGCACCCTGATCGGCTGGCCCGCCCCCACCAAGCAGAACACCGGCAAGGCGCACGGCTCCGCCCTCGGCGAGGAGGAGGTCGCGGCGACCAAGAAGCTGCTCGGCTTCGACCCCGGACGGTCCTTCGTCGTCGAGGACGCCGTCCTGGCCCGCACCCGCGAGGCCACCGAGCGGGGCCGCGCCGAGCACGCCCGCTGGCAGGAGGGCTACGACGCCTGGCGCGCGGCCCAGCCGGACCGCGCCGCGCTCCTGGACCGGCTGCGCGCCCAGCGGCTGCCCGAGGGATGGACCGACGTCCTGCCCGAGTTCCCCGCCGACCCCAAGGGCATCGCGACCCGCAAGGCGTCAGGCGAGGTGCTCTCCGCGCTCGCCGACACGCTGCCCGAACTCTGGGGCGGATCGGCCGACCTCGCCGAGAGCAACAACACGACGATGGACGGCGCGCCGTCGTTCGTCCCGGCCGACCGGCAGACCGCGCAGTGGAAGGGCGGCCCCTACGGACGCACCCTGCACTTCGGCATCCGCGAGCACGCGATGGGCTCCATCCTCAACGGCATCGCCCTCCAGAGCCTCACCCGCCCCTACGGCGGCACCTTCCTCACCTTCTCCGACTACATGCGGCCCGCGGTGCGGCTGGCCGCGCTGATGGAACTGCCCGTCACCTACGTGTGGACGCACGACTCCATCGGCCTCGGCGAGGACGGACCCACCCACCAGCCGGTCGAGCACCTCGCGGCACTGCGCGCCATCCCCGGCCTCGACGTGGTGCGCCCCGCCGACGCCAACGAGACGACGGCCTGCTGGCGGACCGTCCTGGAACACACCGACCGGCCCGCCGGACTCGTCCTGACCCGGCAGAACCTGCCGATCCTGGACCGTCACAGCGGCGAGTTCGCCCCGGCGGCAGGCGCGGTCCGGGGCGCCTACGTCCTCACCGACGTCGCCGACGGCGCCGTCCCGGACGTCATCCTCGTGGCGACGGGCTCCGAGGTGCAGATCGCGCTCGCCGCCCGGGACCTCCTCGTTGACGAGGGTGTCGGCGTCCGCGTGGTGTCCATGCCGTGCCGCGAGTGGTTCGCCGCGCAGCCCCTCACCTACCAGGAGAAGGTGCTGCCGCCCGAGGTGCGCGCCCGGGTCAGCGTCGAGGCAGCCGTCGGACAGGGCTGGCGCGAGGTGGTGGGGGACGCGGGCCGCATCGTCAGCCTGGAGCACTACGGCGCCTCCGCCGACTACCAGCGCCTGTACGACGAGTTCGGCATCACGCCCGCCGCGGTGGCCGCAGCCGCCCGTGACAGCGTCCGGGACGCCGGGAACGCGCCGTACCCGGGCGGTCGCCGGGGCAAGGCCGCCCCGCCGGAGGGCGGCACCGCCGACCACCCCTGACCCCACCGGGGACCCCGGCACGGGCGGGGCACCGAGCGTCACCACGTTCGGCGCCCCGCCCGCTACGCGGGACCCAGCACCTGGTCCATGCCCCCGCCCGCGCGCCACTCGCGCAGCAGCCGGTGGAAGGCCAGCGGGCCGTCCCCGTAGATCTCGCTGCCGCGCGGCGGGTCCCCGTCGTTGTTGTAGTAGCCGGGGGTGCATCCGGCGTGGAACGTGTACAGGTCGACGGCCTTCGCGCGGATCGTCGCAGCCCACTCCTCCTGGGCCGACTCCGTCGGTTCCACGACGCGGACCCCGCGCCTGCGGGCCTCCGCGACGATCGCCGCGATGTGCACCGACTGCTCGTCCACCGCGTGCAGGTAGTTCGCCGTGGCCGCCTTCTGGATCCTGCCCTGGTGGAACAGGTTGGGGAAGCCGTGGCTGAGGAAGCCGTGCAGGGTCCGCGGCCCGCGCTCGGCCCAGCTCTCCAGCAGCGGGATGCCGCCCCGGCCCCGGATCGGGAGGGTGCCGGAGAGGGCGCCGGTGACCACGTCGTACCCGGTGGCGAGGACGAGGCAGTCCACCTCGTAGGAGGTGTCCCCGACGACGAGCGCGTTCCCGGTGATCCGCTCCACGCCCCGGGTGTCCGCGGTGTCGACGAGGGTGACGTCGGGCCGGTTGAACATCGGCAGGTAACTGTCGCTGAAGGTGGGCCGCTTGCAGATGTACGGGTACCAGGGCTTGAGCCGCTCGGCGGTCACGGGGTCGTCGACCAGCGCGTCGATCCGGGCGCGCAGCTCCGCCGTCTTCGCGAAGTCGGCCTCCTCGTAGGCCCGTTCGCGCTCCTCGGCGGTGAGGTGGGCGAACCGGTCGGTGGGGAGCACCTTCTCGTGCAGATGGCCGGCGCCGGTCCAGCTGTCGGCGACGAGGTCCTCCTCGACGGGCACCCCGGCGAGCATCCGCGCGAAGTTCTCCCGCCGTTCCCGCTGCCACCCGGGCCGCAGCGAGGCGGCCCACGCGGGGTCGGTCGGACGGTTGCCGCGCACATCGACGGAGGACGGGGTGCGCTGGAAGACGTAGAGGTGACCGGCTGACTCGGCGAGGAGCGGGGCGACCTGGACGCCGGTCGCCCCGGTGCCGACGAGCGCGACCCGCTTGCCCGCGAGCCCGGTGAGGCCGCCGTCCGCGCCGCCGCCGGTGTAGGCGTAGTCCCACCGGCTGGTGTGGAACATCCGGCCGGTGAAGGTCTCGATGCCGGGGATGCCCGGCAGGCGCGCGTCGCCGAACAGGCCGGTCGCCAGGATCACGTGCCGGGCCCTGATCCGGTCCTCGCGGTCGGTCTCGACCGTCCACTCCGCCTCGGTGTCGTCCCAGGTCAGGGCGGTGACCCGGGTCTGGAGGCAGGCCTGTTCAAAGAGCCCGAACCGGTCCGCGACGGCCAGTGCGTGGCGGCGGATCTCCTCGCCCGGCGCGTACTTCCAGGTCGGCATGGTGCCGGTCTCCTCCAGCAGCGGGAGGTAGACGTAGGAGTCCACGTCGCAGCGGACCCCGGGATAGCGGTTCCAGTACCAGGTGCCGCCGAAGCCGGCGCCGCGCTCCACGACGCGCACCGACTCCACGCCCGCCTGCCGCAGCCGGGCCCCGGCGAGCAGCCCGCCGAAGCCGCCGCCCACGACCAGCGCCTCGACGCGGTCGGTCAGCGGGGCCCGGGTGAACTCCGGGTCGGCGTACGGGTCGGCGGCGAACGCGCCGGTGGGCGGCCGGTACTGGGCGGCGCCGTCGGGGCGCAGTCTGCGGGCGCGTTCGGCGCGGTAACGGGCGCGCAGCGCGTGGGCGCCGGCCGGGCTGGGACGCCCGGCGGGAGGAACGGTCGGGGTGGACATGCGGCGACTGTACTGATCGGGCGTGATGTCCTGTCCGTCCCGCCGGGTGCCCAACAACCCCTGTGTGCTGCTGAGTTGCGGATACAGGGCGTCCGCGATCCACCCGCCGCCGCCGGGCGCCGGGTTGACGCGGCCGCGGGGGAGTGACGGGCGCCGGACGGGGCACCCCTGTGCGGGGCGGCAGGATGCCCCGGCACGCGTGAAAGAAACGCGGCTTTTGTGTGTTTGTAAAGGTGATCGGGGAGAACCCGTTGTCCAGGAGGTAGTTGACAACATGGTTCCTTTGATTCTGGTTCTTCTTCTGGCCCTGATCCTCTTCGGCGCGGGCTTCGCCCTGAAGGCCCTGTGGTGGATCGCCGTCATCGTCCTGGTGGTGTGGCTGCTCGGCTTCGTGATCCGGCCCGGTGCCGGAAGCGGCGGCAGGGGCCGCTGGTACCGGTGGTGAACCGGGCCGCGGACACGGGCCCCGAGGCGCGGAAGCGCTGAACGCGGTTCGCCGCCGCGGACATTGTTTGAGGACGCCCGCCCTGGACAACCGGGGGGTGTCGCCGGAACGGACGCACGGTGCGGACCCGCACCGACCGACCGGAAGCGACTGATACACGGAGGTACGACCATGACCGAGAACATCTGGGACTACCCGGCCAGCGCTGGTCACACTCCGGACGCCGACCTGACCGGCTACAAGGTCGAGGCCACGGACGGCCACATCGGCAAGGTGGACAAGCACTCCAACGACGTGGGGTCGCAGTACATCGTGGTGGACACCGGGGTGTGGATCTTCGGCAAGGAGGTGCTGCTCCCCGCGGGCACCATCGTCGGGATCGACGCCGAGGCCAGGACGATCCAGGTCGCGCGCACCAAGGACGAGATCAAGAGCGCGCCCGAGTTCGACAAGAACACGCACCTGGGCAACCCCGAGTACCACGACCAGGTCGGCACCCACTACGGGACCACCCGCGCGGACGACGCCCCCGTACCGGGCACCCCGGGCGCGGACCCGTCGACGCTGGGCCGCCCGATGATCTGAGCGTCCGCCGCTCACCGGCCGGGGCCGGGGCCGACCGCCCGCAGCGGTCCGCCCCGGCCTCGCCGTGTCCGCCCGGGGGGCGGGCCGTTCACCGGGCGGGGTCGTCCTGGTGGCGCGCGAAGTAGTCGACGAGGACGGGGTCGAGCGCGGGCACGTCGACGCGCGCGCCGTGCGCGCGCAGCGAGGCCGTCGCCGAGGCCGCGGCCGCCACCGCCTCCCGGGCCGCCACCGGGGAGGTCTCCGTGGCGCCCCCGGAAGCGGCGAACCGCAGGAACTCCTCGACCAGCGCCCGGTCCGCGCCGCCGTGCAGCCCCTCGCTCGCCGCCGGGACGGCGACGACCAGATCGGCGTCGTCGCGGAAGCCCGAGCGGTGCCGGTTCCAGACCTTGACGGTGGCGGGGTCGCCGTCGATGCCGTCGCCGAAGTTCTCCAGGCGGCCCTCGTCCCCGATGACGGTGTAGTTGCGCCAGTAGTCGGGGGTGAAGTGGCACTGCTGATAACTGGTCAGCACCCCGTTGTCCAGGCGCCCCAGCATCATGCTGATGTCCTCGACGTCGACGACGGGGTGCAGGTCGCGCAGTTTCGCCGGCGGCCAGA
Source organism: Streptomyces sp. SolWspMP-5a-2 (assembly GCF_900091845.1). Lineage (GTDB taxonomy): Bacteria > Actinomycetota > Actinomycetes > Streptomycetales > Streptomycetaceae > Streptomyces > Streptomyces doudnae. The sequence continues at coordinate 52,442 of NZ_FMCI01000152.1, read as the reverse complement.
TCTCCGGGTCGAACCAGTCGGGCATCCGCTCCTGCCCCGGCGCCGCCTCCCTGCCCGCACGGCGCGGGTTGTCGCCGTAGACGGCGAGGGCGCCCTGCGCGACGACGTCGCGGGTGTAGCCGCCGGCCAGCCAGTGGATGGCGTCGAGGTCGTGCGCGCCCTTCTGCAGCAGCAGTCCTGTGGTGCGGGCCCGCTCGGCGTGCCAGTCCTTGAAGTAGAAGTCGCCGCCGTGCCCGACGAAGTGACGGCACCACACGGCCCGTACGCGGCCGATCGCGCCGGTGTCGATCAGCTCCCGCACCCTGCGCAGCATCGGCAGATGGCGCAGGTTGTGGCCCACGTACAGCCGGGTGCGGGTGCGATGGGCGGCCGCGAGGAGCGCGTCGCAGTCGGCGAGGGTGATCGCGAGCGGCTTCTCCACGAAGACGGCGACCCCGGCCTCCAGGAAGAACAGCGCGGGCCGGGTGTGCAGGTCGTCCGGGGTGAGGACGAACACCGCGTCCAGGTCGTCGCCGAGCATCTCCTCGTACCGCTCGCGGACCGTGACGCCGTCTCCGAACAGGCGCCTCGCGTCGTCCTGGCCCCGGGGGCTGGGGTCGGCGCAGGACACCACCCGGGCGACACCCGGCAGGTTCGCCAGGGTGGCCAGGTCGGCGCGCTGTCCGACGCCGACCACCCCGACCCTGAGTTCGCGGTCCTGCGGCTGGGCACGGTCGTCCATGGGGACGGTCCTTTCTCGTGGTGCGGGGGTGTCCGGCCCGCGGCCGGGCGGTCAGCGGCGCGGCGCGCTGGGCGCCGCGAGCCCGTCGCTGAGCAGACGGCTGTCGACCTCGTCGAGGGAGAGCCGCACCCCGCCCAGGGCGACGCTCTCGTCGCCGAGGGTGGAGGCGCGCAGCTCGGGCAGCCGCAGGCAGTGCTTGGTGAGTTCCTGGCGCAGCGGTTCCAGGACGACGTCGGAGGAGCGGGAGAACCCGCCGCCGTACACGACGACCTGCGGGTCGAGGGCGAGCACCAGGGCCGCGACGCCGACGGCGAGGTCGCGGGTGTAGCGGCGGACGGCGGTGCGCGCGTCCCGGTCGCCGTCCCGCGCCGCCTGGAACACCCAGGCGGCGGCCTCGCCGGGGGCCGCGCTCGCGGGCACGCCGGGGCAGGACTCCAGATGACCGGGCGCGGTCAGCCAGCGGACGGCCTTGAGGGCGCCGATCTCACCGGCCGCGCCGCCGTGGCCCCGGCGTAGGGTGCCGTCCAGGATCAGCCCGGCGCCGGTGCGCAGTCCGGCGAGCAGGAAGACGATGTCGTCCGCGTCCGAGGCGACGCCCTTCCAGCGTTCGGCGACGGCGGCGAGCTTGCAGTCGTTCTCCACCTGGATCGGGCAGGAGAACCGGGCGCCGAGGTGGGCGACCGGGTCGGCGGCGTTCCAGCCGGGCAGCGGGGTGAACAGGGAGGTGCGGCCGCTGGCGTCGACCGGTCCCGTCACTCCCGCGGTGATCGCCCAGATGTCGTCCGGCGTCATTCCGGCGCCGCGCAGCACCTCGTCGATGACCCGGTCGACGGCCGCGAGCCTGGCCCGCGGGTCCGCCTCGGGGTCGGCCGGGCGGCGCAGGGTGCGCACGAGGTTGCCCTCCAGGTCGCTGAGGACGACGAGGATCTTGTGGACGCCGATGTCGATGCCGAGGACGTGACCGGCGTCGGCCCGGAAGCGGAACCGGCGGGCCGGGCGGCCCACCACACTGTTGGCGCCCGGCTCCTCGACCTCCGCCCAGCCGTCGGTGACCAGGGACTGCACCAGGACGTCGACGGCCGGCCGGGACAGTCCGGCCCGGCCCGCGAGTTCAGTGACCGTCGAGGGCGGGTTGCCGCGTAGCGCCCACACGATGGACAGCTGGTTCATCTCGCGCATCCGGGACAGATCTGTTCCGGTCGTCGCCATCTGGTGCTCCCTGAAGGGGGCGGGTCCCCGCCGCTGGATATTGCTGAGCAGTTTACTAATTCATGGCCCCCGGCCGGACCGGTTCGCGCACGTCAGGCGATGGGGTAGCGCTGCTCCGTGCCCGGATCGACGGCCGGTGCGAAGTCCACCTCGCGGCCGTCGACCGTGTACCGGTAGCGGTCCACCCGGCGCACCCGCGGCCGGGCGGCCAGGTACCCGGTCATCTCCTCCAGCTCGTCGGGGCGCAGCCAGGAGGGCGGGTCGGAGACCGCGCGGAAGCCGCAGACGTCGGCGAGGTCCCGCAGCCACCGCTGCTGCTGCTCGGTGAGCAGGTTCAGGCGGCTGCGGAAGTACACGACGTCCGGGTCGACCTCGAGGAGCGGGGTCTGCCACAGCCGGTGCACGGTGTTGACGACCGCGTTGCGGGCCAGGGCGTCCGACGGGTCCTGGGTCGCGTAGTGCTCCCACAGCGGCGCGACGTCCGGGCCGCTGCGGATGCCGTCGACCAGCCCGAGCGAGGGCAGCAGCGGGGCGCCGCTTCCCAGCAGGTAGGCGTCGGGACCCGCCTCCTCGCGGATGATCCGCAGGCCGAGCCGGTACGCCTCCTCGCGGCCGAGGGCCTCGGCGCGGACGCCCGGCGCGGTGCCCGCGCCGATGAAGTCGAGCTTGAGGTAGGTGAACCCCCACTCCCGGGTGACCCGGCGGATCGTCTCGCGCAGGTGCTCCTGCGCCGCCGGGTGGGTGAGGTCGAGGGCGAAGTAGCCGGTGCCCCAGTTGTGTCCGGCGACCACCGGCTCGCCGTGCTCGTCGCGCAGCAGCAGTTCGGGGCGGTCCCGCGCCGTCGCGGACTCGGGGTGCAGGATGAACGGGGCGATCCACAGGCCGGGCCGCAGTCCGGCGTCCGTGATCCGGTCGGCCAGCGCCTTCATCCCGGACGGGAACTTGGCGTTGGCCTCCCAGTCGCCCACGGCCAGCTCCCAGCCGTCGTCGATCTGGACGACGTCGAAGGGCAGACCGCGCAGGTCGGTGATGTCCTTGGCGAGCTGCTGCTCGGTGATGTTCTCGTAGTACGCGTACCAGCTGCACCACACGTTCCCGGCCCGCTTCCCGCTGCGGCCGAGCCGGTCGGCGAGGTGGCGGGCGTAGGCGGTGAAGACCTCGTCCTCGGTGCCGAGGGCGAGGAACCAGGGCGCGTCGCCGCCCTCGGACCAGGCGGCCAGGGTGTCCCGGTCCGCCGACAGACGCGGGACGTCCAGGCCGAGCGCGCCGAGCAGCAGCACCCGCCCGTCGTCGCCCTGGAGGGCGGCCACGGCGGACGAGTGGTGCCGGGCCGGGTCGTCCCACACGGTGTCGTCGGCGGTGAGACGGCGTTCGGCGCTCTCGATGCGCAGCGGGGGCTCGGACAGGCGACGCCAGCCGCAGGGGCTCCATGAGTTGTGCCCGTGGCGGTAGAAGGACGCGTCGCCCAGACCGTGCAGGACGGCCACCCGGCCGGGGGCAGCAGCAGTCCGCCGTCGACGACCTGGGGCGGGGCGTCGTCCTCGAGTGCGAGGGCGACGGTGTGTCCGCCGAGGTCTGCGAGCTGGGCCATGGATCTCCTTGCGTCTGGGGGTGGGTGCTGCCGTGGGGCGGCTACTTGAAGAGGCCGTTGACCTTGTCGTTGACCGCCTTCAGGGCGGCCTGCGGCTTCGCCTGGCCGAGGATCACCGACTGGATGGCGTCCTGGACCATCGGGTTGATCTCGGTGCCGTGCTCGGTGACCGGGAGCTGGAAGGTGCCGCCCTCGGTGGTCGTCGAGTCGGTGAAGGCGCTGACGTCGTGGCCCTGCGCCTTGTGGGCGGCGAGCGCCTTCTCGGTGCCGGACTTGAGGGCGGGGAAGACGACGGCCCGCTCGCCGACGCGGTCCTGGCACTCGGGGGAGGCGAGGAACTTGACCCACTTCCAGGCCTGTTCCTGGTGCTTGGTCCCGGCGTAGATGGCGTCGGAGAGGCCGTTGATGGCGCTCTTGCGGCCCACCGGACCGGTCGGCAGCGGCGCGAACGCGAACTTCTGCTTCGACTTCGGGTCGGTGAAGGAGGAGATGGTCCAGGAACCGGCGACCATGATGGCGCCCTTGCCCGCCGCCAGCAGTTCGGAGTTGGCGACCGAGGACTGCTTGTCGAAGCGGGGCGAGTAGCCCTTGTCGATGAGGCGCTTGAACCAGGCGACGGTCTCGGCGAGCTTGGGGTCGTCGTACTTGTAGTGCGTGCCCCACGGGTTCTTGTCGAGGTAGGTGAAGCCGTTGGAGGCGGCCAGGTCGCCCCAGCCGTTCTGGCCCTGGGAGCCGTCGGCCCACTCGGGCAGGAACCCGTACGTGGCGACCTTGCTCTTGTCGAAGTCCGGGTCGAGACCGTTGCGGCCGTGGGTGTCGACGGTGGCCTTGGCGATCGTCTTCTCGAACGTGCCGCCGTCGGACGGGTTCCAGGTCAGGTCGGCCAGGTCCGCGGCGTCCACGCCCTGCTTCTTCAACTGGGCGGTGTTGTAGGCGAGCGCCATGGTGTCCCAGTCCTTGGGCAGCCCGTACCGCTTGCCGTCCTTCACCCAGGTCTCGGTGAGCCCGTCCTGGTAGGCGGTCAGGTCCACCTTGTCCCGGTCCACCAGCGGCTGGAGGTCGAGGAGCTGGTTGCTGGTGGCGAACTGCGGATAGTAGGACGCCTGGTCGGTCCAGACGTCGGGGGCGTCGCCCGAGGTGAGCTGGGTGGTGAGGTTCTGCCAGTACTGGGCCCACGCGGTCTGGGTGATCTTGACGGTGATGTCGGGGTTGGCCTTGTGGAACGCCGTCGCGCACTCCTGGTAGGCGGGGAGCTGGCGGTCGTCCCACAGCCAGTAGTCGAGGGTGGTGCGGCCGCCGGCCGAGTCGTCGCCCGAGCCGGAACAGGAGACGAGGGAGACGGTGGCGGACAGACAGAGCAGTGCGGCGCCGATGCGCAGGTGCGTGGTTCTCATCGCGGGACCTCTTTGGCGGGTGCGGGACGGTGGTTACTTGATGCCGGTGAAGTTGAGGGACTCGACCAGACGGCGGCCGAGCACGATCAGCAGCACGAGCACGGGCAGGACCGACAGCGCCGAACCGGCCATCAGACCGGTCCAGTCGGGCTGGGTGTTGGGCGACTGCTGCTGGAAGATGCCGAGGGCCACGGTCAGGACCCGGGTCTCCTCCTCGCGGCCGGTCAGCAGCGGCCAGAGGTAGTCCTTCCACGACCAGACGGTGGTGGTGAGGCCGATGGTGATCAGCGGGCCGCGGCTCATCGGCATCACGATCCGCCAGAAGATCCCCCAGGCGCCGACGCCGTCGAGGGTCGCCGCCTCCTCCACGTCACGGGGGATGGAGAGGAAGAACTGCCGCAGGAAGAAGACCGCGAACGGGGTCATCAGCACGCTCGGGGCGACCATCCCGGCGAAGGTGTTCAGCAGGCCGAGGTTCTTCACCAGGACGAAGTTGGGCAGCACGGTGAAGATCGGCGGCACCATCAGCGCGGCGATCAGCACCCCGAAGACCGTCTCCCGGCCGGGGAAGCGCAGCCGGGCGAAGGCGTACCCCGCCATCGCGCAGAACAGGGTCTGGAGCACGGCGATCAGACCGCTGTAGACGACGGAGTTGAGCAGGTAGCGCAGGAAGTCGACGTGCGCGCCCGAGCCGCCCGCCGCCCGTGCCTCCTCCTCGCTGGTCAGCCCGAGCACCCGCAGGAAGTTGATCATCGTCGGGTGGTCGGGGACCAGGCCGGTGGAGTCGGAGTAGAGGTCGGCGGCCGGGGTGAGGGCGGTGCGGATCATCCAGTAGAACGGGAAGACGGTCAGCAGCAGCGCGAGGCCGAGCAGCGTCCAGGCCACGATCCGGCCCGGGGAGACTGTGGTGCGGGGGCGGTTCAACGGGTGTCTCCTCATCAGGCCAGGTCGGAGCGGGAGGCGCGGAGCAGGCGCATCTGGACGGCGGTCAGCGCGCCGAGGACCACCGCGAGCACCACGGCCACCGCGGAGGCGTAGCCCATGTGGAAGTTCGTGAACGCCTGCTCGTAGATGTAGAAGTAGATGACCCGGGTGGCGCTGACGGGCCCGCCCTTGGTGGTCACCGCGATCGTGTCGAAGATCTGGAACGAGCCGATCAGCGACACCACCAGCACCAGCGCGAGCACCGGCCGCAGCAGTGGCAGCGTGATCCTGGTGAACATGCGCCACTCCCCGGCGCCGTCCAACGAGGCGCTCTCGTACAGGTGGTGGGGGATCTGGAGCATCCCCGCGTACAGCAGCAGCGCCGTGTAGCCGGTGTACGCCCAGGTGTTGACCGCCGCGACGGTCGGCATCGCCCAGGTCGGCGAGGTGAAGAAGCCGGTGGTGCCGAAGCCGAGGGCGTCCAGGACGTGGTTGACGAAGCCGAGGTTGGCGTCCAGCAGCCACATCCACAGCAGGCCGACGGTCACGTTCGGCACCAGCCAGGGCACCAGCAGCATCGCGCGCAGCGCCACCGACCGGGTCAGCCGGTGCATGAGCGTGGCCAGCAGCAGGCCGAGCACGGTCTGCGAGCCGATGTTGAGGACCACGTAGTAGCCGGTGACCTTCAGGGCGTTGAAGAACTGCTCGTCGCCGATCAGGTCCCGGTAGTTGTCCACGCCGGTGAAGACCGGATCGCTGAGCAGGTTGTAGTCGGTGAGCGAGTAGTAGAAGCCGCGCACCGTCGGATACGCGTAGAACAGCGCGAAGCCGATCAGCGCCGGTGCCAGGAACAGCCAGGCCGCCCTGCGGTCGTCGCGGGCACGGCGGGACCCGCCCGGCGGCCTGGCGGCGCCCTGGTCGGGACCGGTGCCCTTCTGCGGTGGCGCAACTGCGGTCTCCGCGCCCATGGTTCCCCTCCGAAGAGATCTGCGCCGCACCTCTTGCCAGTGGGGCACCGTGGACACATATTGATGAGCAACAGTGAAAGTTTGTCAATGCTGGCTCATAACAAATCAGGTTCAGGCCCCCGAAGCGCTCATCGAGGACCGGCCGCCACCGCCCCGCCCGGGGCATGTCAGCGCAGGTCAGCGAGGAATCGACGGGCCTGGAACGGCTTCCGGCCCCGCCGCCGGACGCCATCTCACCATCCGACACCGGAGGTTGACACCGTGCGCACCTACGCGCAGCGACGCGGCAGAGGAATCCTGGCCGCACTCTGCTCCACCGCACTGGCCCTGGCCCTGGCGGCGCTCCCCGGCGACTCCTGGGCGGCGCCCGCCCCCACCACGACGGCGACCGCCCAGGGCGCCCCCGCCCGCCCGGCGCCCGGACCCTCCCCCGACCCCTCGCTGCCGGTCCACACCCTCGCCCGCGCCGACGCCCCGCTGGACAACCCGCTCAAGGGGTTCGCCCGCTTCTACCAGCCGGGCGGCAACCAGAACACCGGCTACCCGCACGCGCTGACCTGGAGCTACTTCGGCCTCTCCGAGGTCATGAAGAACGCCGCGGACTGCGGCTCCTACGACTGGAGCGTCCTGGACGCCGCCCTCGACGAGAGCGCCTCCTACGGCAACCAGACCGCCCTGCGCTTCTACATCGAGTACCCGGGCGGCTCGGGCAGCCACCCGGCCGACGCGATCCCGCCGTGCTTCGCCGGGCACGTCGCCAACCGCACCAACGCCTACTGGAACACCGTCAGCCCCGACTACGACAGCGCCTACCTGCTCGACGCGCTCAAGAAGTTCATCGCCGCCTTCGGCGCCCGCTACGACGGCGACCCCCGCGTCGGGTTCATCCACATGGGGCTGATCGGCCTCTGGGGCGAGTGGCACACCTGGCCCTACGACACCGACACCTCGTCCGACGCGTACCCGAACTACATGCCCACCGACGCCCACGGCGCGCAGATCGTCCAGGCGTACGACAAGGCCTTCACCCACACGAAGATCGAGGTCAGGTACCCCGAGTCGGCGGGCGGCGCCGCCGATGACCTGCCCGCCGTCGGCTTCCACGACGACTCGTTCTGCTACCGCGAGGGCTCACCCGCCGCCGGTGTCACCCTGCCGGTCTCGATGGGCGGAGCGGGCTACTCCCAGCTCCAGAAGGAACTCGACCGGGGCGTCGAGAACCGCTGGACCACCGCCTCCATGGGCGGCGAGGTGCGCCCCGAGATCCAGCCCACCGCCTTCGCCTCCTGGCCCGGCGGCTCCGGAGCCGTGGACGACATGAAGGCGTGCCTCGAACTGGAGCACACCACCTGGAAGATGAACGAGGGCAGCGCTGCCTACGCCCCCGACGACCCCAAGGTCGCCGCCGCCGTCCGGCTGATGGGCTACGACCTCGGCGTCGACCGCGCCTACTTCCACGACACCGCCCAGGGCACCACCACGATCGGCGTCCGGATGACCAACGACGGCGTGGCGCCCTTCTACTACCCCTGGACGGTCAGCCTCGGCCTCAAGGACGCCTCCGGCACCGTCGTCAAGAGCTGGGCCACCCCCTGGGACCTGCGCCAGGTCATGCCCGCGAAGATCCGCGCCTTCCCCGACTGGGGCGTCGGCGCCGACCCCACCTACCTCGACTACGGCTACGCCCGGTACTTCGACACCTCCGTCGACCTCTCCGGGGTCGCCCCGGGCGGCTACCAACTGGTGATGAAGGCCAAGAACCCGCTGGAGAACGTCAGCGCCGCCGCCAAGAAGCTCCGCTTCGCCACCAGCGGCCAGAACGCGGACGGCTGGCTCGCCCTCGGCGCCATGACGGTGGGCTCCCAGAGCGGCGGACCGCACAGCTACGAGGCGGAGGCGACCGGGAACACCCTCACCGGCACCGCGGTGCGCGCCGACTGCGCGGGCTGCTCGGGCGGCGCCAAGGTCGGCTACCTCGGCAACGGCGCCACCCTCACCTTCAACGGCGTCGACGGCGGCACCGGCGGCACCAGGACCGTCACCGTCCACTACACGACGGCCGAGTCCCGCACCGCCACCGTCAGGGCGAACGGCGGCACGGCCAAGACGGTCGCCTTCGCGCCGACCGCCGACTGGACGACCACCGCGACCACCACCCTCACCCTGGACCTGGCCGCCGGGACCGGGAACACCGTCACCCTCGCCAACAGCGGGGCGTGGGCCCCCGACATCGACCGCATCACCGTGAGCTGACCCGCGCCCCGCGGCGGCCGGGCCGCACGGTCCTGCCGCCGCGGGGCACCCGGGGAACGCCGGCGCCGCTACGCCCGGTGGGCGCCCGGGGTGTGGCCGAAGGCGCGGCGGAAGACGTCGATGAACGCGCTCGCCGACGACCAGCCGCAGCGGTGGGCGACCACCGTCACCGGGGTGTGCTCGGCGAGCAGGATCAGGGCGTGGTGCAGCCGGAGCCGGGTGCGCCACTGCGGGAAGGTCATGCCGAGGTCGCCGCGGAAGAGCCGGGAGAGGGTGCGGTCGCTCGCCCCCACCTCGCGGCCCAGCGCGGCCAGGGTCCGGTTGTCGGCCGGGTCGGCGGCGAGGATCGCGCACAGCGCCCGCAGCACCGGCACGGTCGGTTCCGGCAGGTGCAGCGGCTGCTGCGGCGAGACCCGCAACCGGTCGAGCAGGACGGCGCGCAGCCGGGCCCGTTCGGGGCTGTCGTCGCCGGGGGAGCGGGTGTGCGCCAGGATCAGCTCGCGCAGCAGGGGATCCACCGCCAGCACCGCCGGGCCGTCCAGCCCGAGCGGGTTGTCCGAGGTCGGGAGCCCCACCAGGTGCAGATCGAGTTCGCCGTGGGCCCGGTGCTCGTGCACCGTCCCGGCCGGGACCCAGACGGCCCGGTCGGCGGGTGCCACCCAGGACCCCGCGCTCGTGGTGACCGCCAGCACCCCGCGGCCCGCGTAGATGATCTGGTGGTCGTCGTGCCGGTGCGCGTCGATCGCCGTACCCGAGGGCAGGCGTTCGGCCCGGGTCGGCGCCACCGGGGTGTGGCGGATCTGCTGCATCGGTCGGCAGGTTATCGGAAGTACGACAGCGCCCCCGCCGACCAGCATGGAGCGGTGCCGAAAAACCCGACGATCACCCTGCTGTCCCTCGGACACGCCTGCGTCGACGTCTACCAGGGCGCGGTCGCCGCCCTCGTCCCCTTCTTCGTCGCCGAACGCGCCTACAGCTACGCCGCCGTCTCCGGCGTCGTGCTGGCCGCCTCCCTGCTCTCCTCCGTCGCCCAGCCGCTGTTCGGGCTGCTCACCGACCGCTGGACGATGCCCTGGCTGCTGCCGCTGAGCACGCTCCTGGGCGGCGCGGGCATCGCGCTCGGCGGGGTCAGCGGCTCGTACCCGCTGACGCTGGCGTCCGTGGCGGTCTCCGGGATCGGTGTCGCCGCCTACCACCCGGAGGCCGCGCGGGTGGCCAGGATCGCCGCCGGGGGCAGCCACCGCGCCATGAGCTGGTTCTCGGTCGGCGGCAACATCGGGTTCGCGCTCGCGCCCCTGCTGGTCGCCGCCGTCGTCGCGCCCGGCGGGCTGCGGACGACCCCGCTGCTGGCGCTGCCCGCCCTGGTCGGCGCCGTCCTGTGCCTGCCGGTCCTGCGCGAGCTGGAGCGGCGCCGCGCCACCGGCGCCGCCCCGGAGGGCGTCCCGCGGCCGGACGACCCGGCGTCGTTCGTGCGGCTGTCGCTGGCGGTGGTCGTCCGGTCGGTCGTCTTCGTCGGCCTGAGCACCTTCGTCCCGCTCTACGCCCAGCAGCGCACCCACGGCGGCCCGGCGGCGGGCACCGCGGCCCTCTTCACCCTCTACGCCGGGGGCGCGGTCGGTTCCGTCACGGGCGGACGGCTCGCCGAACGCTGGGACCGGGTCACCGTCACCCGCCGGGCGTACCTGCTCATGATCCCGGCCGTCGCCGGGCTGGTGCTGCTGCCGGGACCGGCGCTGTACCCGTGCGTCGCGCTGGCCTCGGCCGCCCTCTTCGTGCCCTTCTCGCTCCAGGTCACGCTCGGGCAGGACTACCTGCCGAGCCGCGTCGGCACGGCGGGCGGCATCACCCTCGGACTGACCGTCAGCGTCGGCGGCCTGGCCAGCCCGGTCATCGGCGCCCTCGCCGACGCCACCTCGCTGCGCACGGCCCTGGCCCCGCTGATCCTGCTGCCGGGGCTCGGCTGGCTGCTGGTCCGCGCCCTGCCGGACCCCGCCGCCGACCACCGGACCGCCCAGGATCCACCGCCCGATCCGGACGGGTCTTGTCAACAGCCGCTATCCGTCAGATAGTTGGAGCTTTCGGGCGACAACGGGGGGCATCATGGACGCACGGCGCGACGACTCGACCTGGCGGAACACCGCAGGAACCGGCGGGCGGCCCAGCCCGGCACCGGTGCGCGCCGACCGGCCGCGGCCCTGACGGGGTTCAGCGCACGCCCCGCCACAGGGCACGCTCCGGCCCGTCGGCCGCCAGGGTGAGGCTCCCCGCCACGTCGAGGCGCCGCACGGCCGGACGGTCGGCGGTGAAGCGCGGCCAGCCCGGATCACCGTCACGGGCGAACGCCACCCAGGCCGCGTGCGTGGCACCGGCCAGCGCCAGGACGTCCGGATCCGTCCCCGGGATGCCGAGGACGCCGGTGTCGATCCGGCCCACGAGGCCGAAGACGAAGGGCAGTTCGACGCCGTGGCAGGCGCCGAGGCGGCCGTCGGCGGCGGGGGAGCGCCAGGCGAACTCGTAGCGCCAGGTGCCGCCCGGCCGGTCGGCGTGCGCCTCGGCGAGCCGCGCGGTCGGCACCGCGAACATGTAGTCCGTGCCGAGCGCCGACAGCACCTCGCCCGGCGTCACGCCCCGGCCCGCCGCCCGGTAGGCGTCGATCAGCTCCTGCGGCCCGGGATGCAGCCGGGCCGCCGCCGCGCGCAGCATCGGCTCGGTGACCGGCGGCGACGGCAGGGCGACGAGGTAGAGGTTCATCTCGTCCCGGTTGGCGCCCACCAGCAGGTCGACGCCGTCGGCCGTGCCCGCCCGGACCGCCTCCACCGGCTGCCCGGTGAGCAGTTCGCCGTCCACCACGGGACCGAACCTGCTCAGCCCCATCAGCGGGTCGCGGACCCCGTCGACCGCGAGGTCGAGCCCGGACGCCGAGACGTGCGCCACCGCCTCGACCAGCGCCTCGTCCGGGAGACCTGCGAAGGCGGCCACGGTGGCGGGCACCCCGAGCTGCCCGGCGACGGCGGCGGTGACCCGGTCGGCCTGCGCCGGGGTCAGCGCGTGCGAGGCGCCGCCGCTCTGGCTGATCGCGCGCCGCACCAGCCCGGCGGGCGCGGCGGCCAGCAGGGCGCCCACCGAGAGCGCGCCCGCCGACTCACCGAAGACGGTGACGTTCTCCGGGTCACCGCCGAACCGGGCCACGTGGTCGCGCACCCACCCGAGGGCCAGGATCTGGTCGCGCAGCCCGCGGTTGTCCGGGGCGCCGGGCAGCCGCAGGAACCCGGGCACGCCGACCCGGTAGTTCAGGGTCACCAGGACGACCCCGTCCCGCGCGAACCCGCTCCCGTCGTACCCGGGCGCGCTGCCCGTGCCGCCGGTGAACGACCCGCCGTGCACGAACACCATCACCGGCAGCCCGCCCGCCCCGGGGTCGGGCGTCCACACGTCGACGGTCAGGTACTCGGCGCCCGGCAGCCACCCCGGGCCGACCAGCACCGACAGATCGGGCAGCCCCGGCACCTCGGTGCGGCCCTGCGGCGCGGTCGGGCCGCAGGCGCGGGCGTCCCACTCGCCGCTCCACGCGGCCGGGCGCGGCTCCTCGAAGCGTCCGGCGCCGACGGGCGCCGCCGCGTACGGGACGCCCCGGAAGACGGCGACGCCGTCCGCGCGCAGGCCCCTGACCGACCGTCCGGCGCCGAGGTCCACGGCGACATCCGCGCTCACGCGTCCTCCCGCGGGAACGCCACGACCTTGCCCGGGTTGAAGACGTGCCGCGGGTCCAGGGCGTCCTTGACCGTGCGGTTGAGGGCGAGCACGGCGGGCCCCAGCTCGTCGCTCAGCCCGTCCCGCTTCAGCAGCCCCACCCCGTGCTCCCCGGTGACCGTGCCGCCCAGCGCGAGCGCCTCCGCGATGATGTCGGCGAAGGCGGCCTGCGCGCGGTCCCGGGCCCGCTCGTCCCCCGGCGGGGTGATCAGCAGCGGGTGCAGGTTGCCGTCGCCCGCGTGCGCGATGTTGGCGATCAGCGTGTCGTGCCGGGCGGCGATCGCGTCGATCCGCCCGAGCATCTCGGGGACGGCGGCCTTCGGCACGCAGATGTCCTCGGTGAGGACCGGGCCGAGCCGCTCCAGCGCCGGGTAGGCCAGCCGCCGCGCCTCGAACAGCGCCTCCGCCTCGTGCTGGTCGGTGGAGCGGACGGCGTAGGTGGCGCCCGCCCGCTCGAAGCAGCCCAGCATGACGTCCGCCTCCTGTTCACCGGCCGGGCCCGGCGCGTCGGAGCGGCCGAGCAGCACCACCTCGGCCTCCGTCGACAGACCCATGTGCTTCCAGGCGTCGACGGCCGCGAGGCAGTGCCGGTCGATCAGTTCGAGCGCCGACGGGGTGACGCCCGCCTCCGCCACCGCGGCGACCGCCCGCCCCGCGTCCACCACGGACGCGAAGTGCCCGGCCACCGTGTGCTCGGGCTCGCGGAGCGGCCGCAGCCGCACGGTCACCTCGGTGATCACCCCGAGGGTGCCCTCCGAACCGACCAGCAGCGACGTCAGGTCGTACCCGGCGACGCCCTTCGCGGTCCTGCGCCCCACCCGCACCAGCTCCCCGGTGCCGGTCACGAACTGCAGCCCCAGCACGTAGTCCCGGGTGACGCCGTACTTCACGCAGCAGAGCCCGCCCGCGTTGGTGGCGACGTTCCCGCCGATCGTCGACCAGCGGGCGCTGGCCGGGTCGGGCGGGTACCACAGGCCGTGCTCCGCGCAGGCGGTGCGCAGATCCTCGTTGACCACGCCCGGCTCCACCACGGCCAGCCGCTCCAGCGGGTCGATCTCGCGGATCGCGGTCATCGCCTCGGTGGACAGCACCACGCAGCCGTCGACGGCGTTCGCCCCGCCGGAGAGCCCGGTGCCCGCGCCCCGCGTCACCAGCGGGACCCCGTGGTCGAGGCAGGCCCGCACCACGGTCCTGACCTCCTCCGCGGTGCGCGGCCGCACCACGGCGGCCGGGAGCCCGTGCGGCGCCCACTCCGCCTCGTCGTGGGCGTAGCTCCGGGTCACCCCCGGGTCGGTGAGCACGCGGCCAGAGGGCAGCCGCCGTTCGAGTTCGTCGGCCAGCTCCCGCGGCCCCGCGTCGTCGCGCATGCCGACGACCCTACGGATGATCACCGCACCCGCTCAATGGACGGGATGCCTACCATGGGGCCATTGCGGTGGTGGAACCATCCATCCCGGTGAGCGCGCGCTGCGGGGGTCGACGGGCATGACGGGCGGATCCTGGCTCGACCTGCTGCTGCGCGACGCGGCGGCCGAGGACCTGCTGCGCCACGGCGCCGACCTCGCGCGCTCCCGGGACGCCGGGACGGCCGACCGGGAGACGGCGGACGCGCTGCGCCTGAAGACCCTGCTGCACCAACGGGCGCAGCGGGCGGCCGAGCTGGGCGCGCTCAACGACATCGCCCTCAGGCTCGCCTCCCTCAGCACGCCGGACGCCCTCCACCCGGAGATCGTCGGCCAGGCCCGCAGACTGCTCGGCGCCGACCTCGCCTACCTCGGCCTGGTGGACGGCGAACATCTGCGCCTGGTGGCCGCGGCCGGCGCGCTCACCCCCGAACTGGTCGACCTCGCCGTCCCGTTGTCGCGCGGGCTCGCCGCCGAGGTCCTCTCCCACGCGGCGCCCCGCTGGACCGCCGACTACCGGACCGACCCGCGCTTCCGGCACGACGGACCCGCCGACGCCGCCGCGAGCGCGGAGAACATGCGCGGACTGCTCGGCGTCCCGCTGCGGCTGGACGGCCGGGTCCTGGGCGTGCTGTTCGCGGGCGACCGGCGGCGGCGCGACTTCGGCGAGCACGAGGTGACCCTGCTGAGCGCGCTCGCCGCGCACGCCGCGCCCGCCGTCGACAACGCCCGCCGGGTGCGGGACCTGACCGAGGACAACGCCCGGCTCGCCGACCGTGCTGCGGAACTGGAGCGCATCCTGCGCCTGGACGGGCGGCTGACCCGGGTGGTGCTCAGGGGCGGCGGGGTGGAGGACCTGCTGCACGAGATCCGCGCCGCCGCCGGGGGAGAGGTCGGCTTCGTGACGTCCGGCCCGCCGCCCGACCCGGGGCCCGGTGGCGCGGTCCGCCCGGTGACGGCGGGGGAGCGGACCTTCGGGGCGCTCGTCCTCACCGGCCCCGCCGCCCCCGGCGACCCGCTGCTGCTGGACCGGGCGGCGCCCGCGCTGGCCCTCGCGCTGGTCGCCGAACAGGCCGTCGCCGAGGCGGGCCGGGCCACCCGCGACGTGCTCCTGCTCGACCTGCTGACCACACCGTCGGACCGCCCGCAGGACCTGCGCCTCGCGGGTCTCGACGCGTCCGCCTCGTACGCGGTGCTGGTGGCCGAACCGGCGTCGGCCCGCCCGCGGATCGAGCGGCTGCCGTGGCCCGCCGGGACCGTGACGGCCGAGCACGGCACCCGGCTGGTCGTCGTCGCCCCCGCCGCCGACCCCGAGGAGCTCCAGCGGGACTGGCCGCGCGGCCCGGACGCGCCCACCGCCGGCATCGCGGGCCCGGCCCGCGGCGGACGCGCGCTGGCCCGCTGCTTCGCCGAGGCCCGTTCGACCCTGGACGCCCTGCGGACCCTGGACCGGCACGGCCAGACCGCGACGGCGGCGCAGCTCGGCCTCTACCGGATCCTCCTGGACCACACCGGCCGCGCGGACCTGGAGGCCCGCTTCCGGCAGTTGCTCGGACCCGTCCTCGCGGAGCAGGCCCGTCGCCGGGTCCCCCTCCTCGACACGCTGCACGCCTACCTCACCCACGGCGGCCGGGCCCGCGCCACCGCCGACGCCCTCGCCGTCCACGTCAACACCCTCTACCAGCGTCTTTCGGCCCTGGACCGCGTCCTCGGCGACACCTGGCGCACCCCGGACCGCGCCCTGGAACTGCACGTCCTGCTGCGGCTGCGGACGGCGATGCCCGAGCCGCCGGGCGACGACGCACCCTGAGCCGCCCGCCCCGGCCAGGGATGCGGGGTGCCGCGATCGGCGCAACGATGGACGGGGGGCCGCGGTCAGGCCCGCTGTCCCCGCCCCGGCGCGACAGGAGGTGCTTCGTGGCAGGCACCGGTTCGACCAAGCGGACAGGCAACATCTTCTTCGCCTTCGCCCCCTGGATCATCTTCGACGTGGTGGCGGGCCCCAGCACCTGGGAGTACGCGGCCCTGGCCGCGCTGGTCGCCTCGATCGCGCTCAACGTGCCCGACTTCCGGCGCGGGAAGTTCAAGATCCTGGAGGTGACCGGCGTCGTCTTCTTCGCCGTCATCAGCGTGCTGGCGCTCGTCCTCGACCACCACGACCTGGTGTGGCTGGAGACCTACGCGCAGGCCATCTCCAGCGGCGTCATCGCCGTGGTGTGCCTGGCCTCGCTCGCGTTCGTGCCGTTCACCAGCCAGTACGCCCGCGAGTCGACCCCGCGCGAACACTGGGACTCGCCGGTCTTCCGGCACATCAACCTGGTCCTGACGGCGATGTGGTCCGCCGTGTTCGTGGTGACCGCGGTCCTCGGCGTGGTCGCCGTGCACACCCGGGGCGGTTCCGACTGGCTGAACTGGGTGATCCCGGTGGCCCTGCTGGTGCTCGCGGTGCGCTTCACCGAGCACTACCCCGACCGGTACACCGCGCGACAGCGCGCCGCGGTGCCCGGAGGCGTCTCGTGACCACGCACCGCGCCGCCTTCGACCCGACCCGGGTCGCCCAGCTCTCCGGCCGCTTCGCCCCCGTGACCGAGGAGGTCGACGCCGTCGACCTGGAGGTGACCGGCACCCTGCCCGACAGCCTGGACGGCCTCTACCTGCGCAACGGGCCCAACCCCCGTTTCACCCCCATCGGTTCGTTCCTCTATCCGCTCGACGGCGACGGCATGCTGCACGGCGTGTGGATGTCAGAGGGCCGGGCCCGCTACCGCAACTGCTTCGTGCGCACCCCGGGCGTCCTCGCCGAGGAGAAGGCGGGCCACGCCCTGTGGGGCGGCCTGGAGTCGATGGTGATGCCGACCGCCGACCAGGTCGGCCCCGACCTCGCGGGCACCTTCAAGGATCTGCCGGACATCAACGTCGTCCGGCACGCGGGACGGCTGCTCGCCCTCGCCGAGTCCGCCTGCCCGTTCCGGATCGGCCCCGGACTGGAGACGGTCGGCAAGGAGACCTTCGACGGCGCGCTGCCCGCGGGGATCACCGCCCACCCCAAGGTGGACCCGGTCACCGGCGAGATGGCGGTCTTCCACTACGACGTCGAGCCGCCCTGGCTGACCTGGTCCCTCATCGACCGGACCGGCCGGGTCACCGTGGGGCCCACGCCGGTGCCCGGGGTGGACGAGCCGTTGATGATCCACGACATGGCGCTGACCGCCCGCTACGTCGTCCTCGTGCTCGCCCCGGCCTTCTTCGACCTGACCGCCGCGCTGCACGGCGGCTCCCTGATCGACTGGCGGCCGGAGAGCGGCACCCGGATCGCCCTCGTGCCCCGCGACGGGGGCCCGGTCCGCTGGGCGGCGGGCGAGGCCTTCTGGATGTGGCACACCGTCAACGCCTACGACGACCCGGCGGGTCCCGGCGCCGTCCTCGACTACGTCCAGTGGCCGCGCCTCGGCCTCGGCGGTCCGCCCGCCCCGGACGGCGACCGGTCCGCGCCCGGGGCACAGCGCGGTCTGGCGCGGGCCGTCGTCGACCCGGTGACCGGACGGATCGCCCGCACCCTGCTGGACGACGCGAAGGTGGAGTTCCCGCGGGTCGACGAGCGCAGGATCGGCCGCAGGCACCGCAGGATCGCCGTGGCCGCCGTCAGCGGGGACGCGGACGGGCTGCTGCCGGGGGAGTTCGACTCGGTCCGCTGGTACGACGCCGACCGTCCGGACGCCCCGCCCGCGGTGTGGCGCGGCGAGAACCTCTCCCTCGGGGAGCCGTCGTTCGCCGCCGAGCCGGGACGGGACGGCGAGGACGAGGGCTACTGGCTGATGTTCGCCACGGACCGCGCCGACGGCGGCAGCAGCCTGCTGGTGATCCCGGCCCAGGACCCCGCGTCGGGGCCGGTCGCCCGGCTGCGCGTGCCGGTGCGGGTGCCGCTCGGACTGCACGGGGTGTGGCTGCCGACCCAGGAGTGAGCGGGCGTCACGCGCCGGGCGTCACGCGGCTCGGCCCACCAGGTCGACCGGGTCGGCGCCGTGCTGGAGCGAGGGCAGCGTCAGATGCCACCAGTCGGTGAGCCGGTCCGTGACGGTCTGCGGCCCCTCCAGCGCCTCGGTCAGGGTGCACAGCCCGAAGAAGGCGCGCACCAGGGTGCGGGCGGTGGCGGCGGGACGCACGTTGGGCGCGAGGTGCCCCGCGGTCCTGGCCTGAGCGAGCAACCGGGTGGCCGCGGTGGTCCAGAGGGCGAACGGGTCGGGCAGTTCGGCGTCGATGGTCTCGCGTTCGGCCCACAGGCGCGCGCCCGCGCGCGTCACCGTGTCCTCGGCCAGCGCACGCGCCACCTCGTAACTCAGGGCGACCAGGCGTTCGAGCGGCGGGACGGCCGGATCCGTATACGGCGCGGCCAGCGCGGGCCAGGTGGCGAACCGGTCCTTGACGACCGCGAGGGCGAGCCCTTCCTTGCTGGCGTAATGGAAGTAGATGGCGCCGCTGGTCCGGCCCGAGCGGGCACTTATGTCGTTCACGCTGGTACCGGCGTAGCCCTGTTCGGCGAAGAGACAGGCGGCTGCCTCCAGGAGTGATCGGCGGGTTGCCCTGGCCCGTTCCTGCAACGTCCTGTCCACCTTCGCTCAACGTTCCCGTGACGGGCGGAGTGTAATGCGCCCGCGTACGCCGGGGGCAATTATCGACGTCGGTGCCCGATGATTGCGTTTTTCTTTCGAAGGTGAATGCTTGCGGGTGATCATCGCCCTTTTCGGCCCAATCGGTGGCGCGGATTTTCCTTTTCCTTGACCGAGCCGCGAATTTCGGCTGTGCCTCCCGCATATGACCCAACTGTGCGACCGATGAGCGGGGTTGGCCGACCGCGGCGCGCGTGCTCCACGGTCGCACATGACCCCCCGTTACACCGGCCCCAGAGCGCTGTCGACCACTCGATGCAGTGATTGCGTCACGGAGAGCGACAGAAATAACGTAGCCGTCGCGATGTTTCCCGTTTGGGACGGAATGCGCCGTACGCAGACCGCTCCGCCCGGACGACGGCGCCGAAGGACGCGGCCGGTCCGCGCGCGTCCGGCACGGGGAACCGCGTCACACCCGAACCGCGGTCCGCCACGAGCACGACCGCCACTCCCCCAGGAGCCCTCGTGACCACACAGGCATCCCCACTCCTCCATTGGTCCCCGCAGGCCGTCGTCTTCGACTGCGACGGCACCCTGATGGACACCGAGCGGCACTGGCAGGAGGCCCGCACCAGGGCCTTCCAGTCGTTCGGCCTGACCACCCCGCCGGGATTCGCGGACCGCGCCAAGGGAGTGCACTACATCGACTGCGGCCGCCTGATGGCCGAGGAGGTGCAGAAGCCGGAACTGACCGACGTCCTGACCAAGGGGCTGCTGGAGCACTTCCTCGACCTCGTCACGGACGACCCCGCGACGATGCCGGGCGCGGCCGAGTTCGTCCGGCTGCTCTCCGGGCGGCTGCCGCTCGCGGTGGCCAGCAACTGCCCGCTGGAGGTGGTGGAGGAGAGCCTCGGACGGGCCGGTCTGCGGCGCCACTTCGAGCACATCGTCGTCCCGTCGGGGGCGGGGCCTGACGGGGGCGGCGAGGCGGTGCGCCCCAAGCCCTGGCCCGACGTCTACGCCACCGCGGCCCGGCTGTGCGGCGCGGCGCCGGAGACCGCCCTGGGCATCGAGGACTCCCTGACCGGCGTCGACTCCGCGCGCAGCGCGGGCCTGCGCGTCCTCGGGGTGGGCCCGCGGCCCGCCGAGCGGGACGCGGAGCGGGCCGACCTGTGGGTGAACGCGCTCAACGCGCCCGAACTCCTCGTGTGGGTCCGCGAACACGTCATCTGAACGGACCGGCGCGCAGCCGGACCGCAGGGCTGACCGGACGGCGCGGAACCGGACCGCGGCACCGACCGGCCGGAGCCGGGCGACAGCGCGCGACGGCGGCGGCCGCGATCACGGGCGGTCCGCCCGCGGGCGCGGCTACTTGACCGACCCCGCCATCACGCCCTGGACGAAGTGCCGCTGGAAGGCGAAGAAGACCACCAGGGGCACGATCAGCGAGAGGAAGGCGCCCGGTGCCAGCACGTCGATGTTGCTGCCGAACTGCCGGGTCTGGGACTGGAGCGCCACCGTCAGCGGCTGCGACGAACTGTCCGCGAACAGCAGCGCCACCAGCATGTCGTTCCACACCCACAGGAACTGGAAGACGGCCAGCGAGGCGAGGGCGGGCCTGGCCACCGGGAGCACGAGCTGCCGGAAGATGCGCCACTCGGTGCCGCCGTCCATCCGGGCCGCCTCCAGCATCTCCTGCGGTATCTCGGCGAAGTAGTTGCGCAGCAGGAACACCGCGAACGGCAGCCCGTACGCCACGTGGAACAGCACCACGCCGGGGATCGAGCCGAACAGGCCGAGCTGGCCGAAGAGTTTGGCGACCGGCAGCAGACCGATCTGCACCGGCACCACCAACAGCGCCACCACGACCAGGAAGACCACGTCGCGGCCGGGGAAGTGCAGCCACGCGAAGGCGTATCCGGCGAGCGCGGCGAGCACCACGACCAGCACGGTCGTGGGCACCGAGATCAGCACGGTGTTCCAGAACGCCTGCGTCATGCCGGAGTTCTCCAGCAGCGCCGCGTAGTTGTCGAAGGAGAGCTGGCCCGGGGCGAGGAGCGCCGTCCACCAGCCGCCCTTCGCGCTGTCCTCGGCGGAGCGCATCGACGACAGGAACAGCCCGCCCAGCGGGGTGAGCCAGATCAGC
This sequence comes from Streptomyces sp. SolWspMP-5a-2, assembly GCF_900091845.1. GTDB lineage: Bacteria > Actinomycetota > Actinomycetes > Streptomycetales > Streptomycetaceae > Streptomyces > Streptomyces doudnae. The sequence goes on along the minus strand of NZ_FMCI01000152.1, from coordinate 31,476 downwards.
CCGATGAGGACGAGGAAGGCCTGCACCAGGCCGCTGCTCAGGCCGCGCCGGACGGCGGTCATCGCTGACTCCTTCGGAAACGCCGGACGTTGAAGACCATCGCCGGGACCACCAGCAGCAACAGCAGCACACCCAGCGCGCTGCCCAGCCCCTGGTCGTTGCCGCCGCCGAAGGACACCAGCCACATCTGGGTGGCCAGCACGGTGGCGTCCTCCTGCACCGGCCCCGGCGCGATGATGTACACGAGGTCGAAGACCTTCATCACGTTGATGACGAGGGTCACGAACACCACCGTCAGCACGGGGGCGAGGAGCGGGACGGTGATGCGGCGGAAGATCTGCCACTCGTCGGCGCCGTCCATCCGGGCCGCCTCCAGCGCGTCGCGCGGCAGGGTGGACAGGCCCGCTCCGATCAGGACCATCGCGAACCCGGTCCAGATCCACAGGTAGGCCCCGATGATGGCCGGGGTGACGAGGGTCGGGCCGAGCCAGGAGATCCCGTCGTAGGGCTGGGCGAAGTTGGCGGCGGGCAGCTTCAGCGCGTAGCTGCCGGGCGCCAGTCCGGTGAGGGCGAAGGAGCCGTCGGGCGCGGTGGTCGCGGAGGCGACGGCCCGCCCGTCCCGGACCGCCTCGACCTTCATGCCGGGCAGACCGCTCTCCCCGCGGTCGATCGCGCCCTGGGTGCCTCCGCCGCCGGGTACGAAGTCCAGGTAGGCGACACCGCGCAGTTCACCCGGGGCGGCCGGGCGGGCGGTGGCGGGCTTCGCGCCGGAGGGCAGGTCGGCGGGGAGCACGCCGACCAGGGGGAGGGTCGCCGTGTCGCCGGGCGACAGGTTCGCCCCGGTCCGGTAGGAGCCGTCCTTCTGCTGGGTCAGCCCCTGGCCCTCGCGGGCGCGGGCGGTCGGGTAGGGGGACGTGCCGGCGAACGCGTCGTGGACGGAGACGACCGCCGCGTTCAGCACACCCCGGTCGGGGTCCTCGTCGTAGGCCAGCCGGAAGATGATGCCCGCGGCCAGGAACGACACCGCCATGGGCATGAACATCAGCAGCTTGAAGGCGGTGGCCCAGCGGACCTTCTCGACCAGGACCGCGAGGATCAGGCCGAGCCCGGTGAGCAGCGCCGGGGCGATGACGACCCAGAGCACCGTGTTGCGGACGGCCTTGAGGGTGGCCGGGTCGTGGAACATCTCCGTGTAGTTGTCGGCGCCGACGAACCGGGTGCCGGAGGCGTCGAAGAGGCTGCGGCCGATGGAGAACAGGACGGGGTAGACGACCAGCGCGCCGAGCAGCAGCAGGGCGGGCAGGGCGAACAGCACCGCGACGGCGCGGCCCCGCGGCCCGCCCCGCCGCCGGGGCTTGCTCGCGGGCGGCGGGGCGGGCCGTGACGTGTCGTCGGTCAGGGTGACGGTCATGGCCGGTCAGTCCTGGTAGGCCTTGGCCGCGGCCGTCTCCAGCGCGGCGGCGGTGGCCTTCGGGTCGGACGGGTCGCGCAGGAAGTCCTGGAGCAGCTTCCACTCGCCGACGCCCTTGGTGCCGCCGAACGCGGCCGGGGCCTGGTCGGACATGTCGAAGCGGACGGTGTCGCCCGCCTCGATCAGGGACTTGGCGGTCGCCCGGGTCACGTCGTCGCCGTACTCGCCGAGGTCGAGCTTCTTGTTCGGGGAGAGGAAGCCGCCCTGACCGGCCCAGAGCGCGGCGGCCTCGGGTGAGGCCAGGTACTCCAGGAGCTTCATCCCGGCCGCGCGGTGCTTGCCGTCCTTGAGGACGACCGCCGCGTCACCGCCGCTGACCACCGGCGCGGTGTTGCCGTCGACGCCGGGGAAGGGGAAGAAGTCCGCGTCCTCGCCGATCTTCTTACCGAACTGGTCCTTGGCGACACCGGCCACGAAGTCGCCCTCGTAGACCATGCCCGCCTCGGGCTGCGGGCCGAAGACCTTCTCCACCGAGCCGGGGAAGTCGGTGTTCAGGGCGCCCTTCTGGCCACCGGCCAGCAACTGCTTGTCCTTGAACAGCGTGCCGAGCGTGGTGAGGGCCTTGACGACGCTCTCGTCGGTCCACTTCAGCCGGTGGGCGGCGAGCGCGTCGTACTTCTCGGGCCCGGCCTGAGAGAGGTAGACGTTCTCGAACCAGTCGGTGAGGGTCCAGCCGTCCTGACCGGCGACGGCGAACGCGGCAAGGCCGGAGTCGGAGACGGCGTGCCCGGCCTTCAGCATCGCGTCGAAGCTGGTCGGGGGCTTGACCCCGGCCTGTTCGAGGGCGCTCGGGCTGTACCAGACCGTCGACTTGTGGGCGGCCTTGAAGTACAGGCCGTACAGGGTGTCGTCGACGCTGCCGTAGTTCTTCCAGACGCTCGCGTAGTCGGACGAGACGGTCCCCTGGACGCTCTTGGAGAGCGGCTGGAGCCAGCCCTTGCGGGCGAACTGCTGGAGCACGCCGACCTGCGGGACCATCACCACGTCCGGGGCGTCACCGCCCTCGATCTTGCTGCCGACGACCGTGGACACGTTGTCGCCGGTGGAGACGAACCGGGTCGAGGCGCCGGTCTTCTCGGTGAAGGCGTCCAGCACCTTCTGGAAGTTCTTCAGCTCGCTGCCGGACCAGACCCCGGCCACGGTGACGGTCTGGCCGTCGAGCGGCTTGTCCCCGCCGCCCGCGGAGACGTCCCCGCCGCCGCACGCCGTCGCGGCGAGGGCCAGGGGGAGCAGGACGGAGCCGGTGAGCAGGGGGACACGTCGTCGCATCATCGTCGATGACCTTTCAGCAGGTGTGGAGCCGGGTGCGTCAGACGGCGGTCGCGCCGGTGATCCACCAGGCCGCGGTGGAACCGGAGAGGACGCCGGGGGAGCAGGGGCCGCTGGCGAGCAGCGGGGTGCCGGTGACCGGCGCGGGCGCCGGTGCGGTGGTGAAGTTGACGGCGCAGACCAGGCCGTCGCCCCGGGCGAAGGCCAGGACGCCGGGCGGAGAGTCCAGCCAGCGCAGCGTGCCCTCGCCCAACTGGGGCAGCGCGGAACGCAGTTGGAGGCCGTCGCGGTACAGGTGCCAGAAGGAGCGGGTGTCCGCGAGGGCGCGGTCGGTGGCGTGCTCGGCGAACCACTCGGGCTGCGGCAGCCACGGCTTGGCGCCCTCCAGCGCGGAGGTGAACCCGAACGGGGACGCCTGTCCCGACCAGGGCAGCGGCACCCGGCAGCCGTCGCGGATGCGGGCCCGGCTGCCGGTGCGGCGGAAGATCGGATCGGTGAGCACGTCGTCGGGCAGGTCGACGACCTCGGGCAGGCCCAGTTCCTCGCCCTGGTAGATGTACGCGGCGCCGGGCAGCGCGAGCATCAGCAGGGCGGCGGCGCGGGCGCGCGCCGAGCCGAGGCCGCTGCCCTCGGTGGCGGGCTCGCCGTAGCGGGTCACCGTGCGGACCTGGTCGTGGTTGTTGAGGACCCAGGTGACGGTGGAGCCGGTGCCCGCGATGTCCTGCATGGCCTCGGAGATGACCTTGCGGAAGGCGTCCACGTTCCAGGGCGCGCTGAGCAGGTCGAAGAAGAACGCCTGGTGCAACTCGTCGGGGCGGACGTAGCGGGCGTGCTCACGGGCGGTGGGCACCGACACCTCGCCGACCAGGAGCCGTTCGCGGCCGTCGGCGGCGGTGTACTCCTCGCAGACGGCACGCCAGCGCCGCCAGACGTCGTGCACCTCGGGCTGGTTCCAGGCCAGCGGGTTGACGGAGTCGCGGGCGCGGGCGTCCGCCTCGGGGTCGGGCGAGTCGGGCAGTCCGGGGTGCTTGAACAGCCCGGCGGCGACGTCGATGCGGAAGCCGTCCACGCCCCGGTCGAGCCAGAACCGCAGCACCTCCTCGAAGGCGGCGGCGACCTCGGGGCTGCGCCAGTTCCAGTCGGGCTGCTCGGGCGTGAACATGTGCAGGTACCACTGGCCGGGGCGGCCGTCGGCCTCGGTGACCCGGGTCCAGGCGGGCCCGCCGAACATGGCGTGCCAGTTGTTGGGCGGGAGGTGCCCGCCGGGTCCGCGGCCGTCGGCGAAGTGGAACCGGGCGCGGGCCGGGTCGCCTGGCCCGGCGGCGAGCGCCGCGCGGAAGTCCGGGTGCTCGTGCGAGCAGTGGTTGGGGACGATGTCGAGCAGCACCCGGACGCCCAGCAGCCGGGCGGTCGCCATCAGCCGGTCGAACTCGTCGAGGTCGCCGAAGACCGGGTCGACGTCGCGGTAGTCGGCGACGTCGTAGCCGTGGTCGTGCTGCGGCGAGGGGTAGAACGGGCTCAGCCAGATGCCGTCGACCCCCAGCTTGCGCAGGTAGGGCAGTCCGGCCGTGACCCCGGCCAGATCGCCGATGCCGTCGCCGGTGCTGTCCAGGAAGCTGCGGACGTAGACCTGGTAGATCACCGCGTCGCGCCACCAGTGGTGCGCGTCATTGCGCTGGGAAATCACCCCGAGTGCCCGTCTGTGCGTCGTGGTCGTTATGCATGCATGTTAGGTAGCGATGACATGCGGATGTCAATGGACGCGGGACGGTTTGCTCAGCCAACTGCCGGTTATAGAGCGATATTTCGGCGCAATCAGGCCGCTGAAGATGAACGGCCCTACCTAACAAGTAAGTTACGGGGTGACGGGTGCGCTACCGCCGGGTGACGGCGGCCAGCTCGGTCGCGAGCCGCCTGACCGCGTCGTCCGGGCTCTGGCGCCCGGTCAGCGCGTCGTGCACGACGGCCTGCACCACCAGGCTGACCTGGTCGTAGCGCGGGCTCTTGGGGCGCGGGGCGGCCGACAGCACCGCGTCCCGCAGCACGGGCAGGTACGGGAACCGCCGCACCAGCGCGGGATCGTCGTAGAGCGCGGCCCGCACCGGGGGCAGCGCGCCGAGCGTCAGCACCTCGCGCTGCACCGGCTCGCTGGTCAGGTAGTCGATCAGCCGCTTCGCCGAGTCCGGGTGGCGGGTGTGCGCGGTGACCGCCAGGTTGGAGCCGCCCAGCACGCTGGTGCCCGGCCCGTCGGGACCCGGCAGCCGCACCGCCCCGACCCGGCCCGCGACCGCGGAACCCGCGCTGTCCGCGGCGACGTAGGCGTAGGGCCAGTTCCGCAGGAAGAGCAGCCGGCCGTCCTTGAACGCCTGCTTGGACTCCTCCTCCGTGTACGTCAGCGACTCCCGGGGGATCCAGCCCTCGCGCACGCCCCGCACCAGGAACCCGATGCCCTCCCGGGCCGCCGCCGAGTCGACGGTGACCCGCCTGCCCTCGTCGCCCAGGATGCTGCCGCCCGTCGAGTAGACCGCCTCGGCCGCGTTCACCGTCAGCCCCTCGTACGGCAGCATCTGGCCCGCGTACCCGTCCAGACCGTGCCGCGGCGCGACGGTCCGCGCGTCCCGTTCCAGCTCCGCCCAGGTGCGCGGCGGCGGCAGGCCCTCCTCGGCCAGCACGTCCTTGCGGTACAGGAGCAGCCCCGCGTTGGTGACGTAGGGGACCGCGTACAGCCGCCCCTCGTAGGTCGCCGTGTCGACCACCGGGCGCAGGAAGGTGTCCAGCGGGAAGCGCTCGCGCGGCAGCGGACGTATCCAGCCCGCCGCCGCGAACTGGGAGGTCCAGTCGACGTCGATGTTCAGCACGTCGAACCGCCCCCGCCCGGCGCCGCGCAGGTCCGTCTCCATCTGCTCGCGGGTCTCGTCGGTGGAGTTCGGCAGCTCGACCAGGGTGACCCGCTCACCGGGGTGCGCCCGGTTCCAGCCGCTCAGCAGCGGCTCCAGATAGCCGGTGAGGTCCCCGGCCGTGGCCAGGGTCAGCGGACCGCGGCCCGACTCGTCCGGCCGCGCCCCGGCGGCGACGTAACCGGAGACCAGCACGGCGAGAACGAGCAGAGCCCTGCCGGTGGCGCGTGCCCCGCGCATGGGTTCCCTCCCGCTCCGGCCCCGCCGGGCCCCTCGCCCCCCACCGGGCCTCTTCGCCACGGCGGCAAAAGCATGTATACCTGTTAGGTATGCGCGATACTAGGGGCCCCGGCTCATCGGCCACCGGCGCACCGGCCCGTGGCCGACCGGCTCGCCGGACCCGACACGGAGACGAGGTGGAGAGCGTAAGTGCGGCTGCCTCTCCTGGCCCTGCTGGCGCGTGGCCCCGCCCACGGTTACGAGTTGAAACAGGATCTTGAACAACTCCTGGGCGCCGCATACCCTCAGCCCAATGTCGGTCAGATCTACGTCACCCTGGGCCGTCTCGACAAATCGGGACTGATCGAGGGCGAGGAGATCGAGCAGTCCAGCCGGCCGAACAAGAAGATCTACCGTCTCACCGACGCCGGACGCGAGGCGCTGGCGGCCTGGTTCGAGGAGACGTCGGAGGAACCCAGGGTCCGGGACGAGTTCTTCATGAAACTCGCCCTCGCCCCGCGCACCGGGCTCGCCGACCAGATCGCCCTCATCAACAGACAGCGGCGCCAGTACCTGAATACGATGCGCACCCTGTCCAAGCTCGCCGCCGAAGACCGCGACAACCGCATCTCCGCCCTGCTGATCGAGGGCGCGATGCTGCACCTGCAGGCCGACCTCGACTGGCTGGAGCGGTGCCAGGAGGAACTGGAGGAGCAGCAGTGAGCGACACCCCGCCTCCTCTGGTGCTGGCCGAGGCCCTCACCAAGACCCACCACGGCGAAGGCGCCCCCGCGCACGCCGTCCGCGGCGTCGACCTCACCGTCCGCCGGGGCGAGTTCGTCGCCGTCACCGGCCCCTCGGGCGCCGGGAAGTCGACCCTGCTGCACCTGCTCGGCGGGCTCCAGAAGCCCGACTCCGGCGCGCTGTGCCTGGACGGCGAGTCCACCGACGGCTGGGGCGAGGCCCGCTGGGCGGTCGAACGCCGGACGAGGATCGGCGTCGTCTTCCAGTTCTTCAACCTGGTCTCCGACCTCTCCGTCGCCGACAACGTCGAACTCCCCGCCCTGCTCGCCGGGACGGCGCCCCGGCAGGCCCGCGCCCGGCGCGCGGAACTCCTGACCGAGCTGGGCATGAACGGCAAGGAGCGCAACATGCCGGGCGAGCTGTCCGGCGGCGAACAGCAGCGCGTCGCCCTCGCCCGCGCCCTGGTCAACCAGCCCGACCTGCTCCTCGCCGACGAACCCGCGGGCAGCCTCGACAGCCGGGGCACCCGCGAGGTCATGCGGCTGCTGACCCGCTTCCACGGCCGCGGCCAGACCATCGTGCTCGTCACCCACGACGCCCGGCTGGCGACCGCCGCCGACCGGGTCATCAGCTTCTTCGACGGACGCGTCGCCGACGACGTCGAACTCGACGCGGGCCCGCTGCGCGCCACGGGCGCCTCCGGCGTGCTCGAACTGAGGGACTGACGCCGCGGTGGACCACCGGCACCCGGCCGCACGGCACCAGGCGCCACCCGAACGGAGGCGGTGACGGATGCGCGCCCTCACCCGCTGGGCACGGGCCGACCTGCGCAGACACCGGGGCGAGGCGCTCTTCCTGGTCCTCGCCACCGTCGGCATCGTCGGCTCCCTGCTGCTGGCCACCGCGCTGTTCGCCTACGCCACCAACCCCTGGCAGCGCGTCTTCACCCGCTCCGACGCTCCGCACGTCTGGATCCACACCGGCGCCGCCGCCCAGACCGGCCGGCTGGCCGACCTGCACGGCGTCGACGCCGTCGCCGGTCCCTACCCGACCGAGTCGGTGACCCTCCTCGCGCACGGCACCCGGGCCTCGGCCGAACTGCGCGCGACCGGCCGACTGCCTTCCGTGGGGCGGCCGTTGCTCACCTCGGGACGCTGGCTGAGCGCCACCGAACCCGACGGGGTCGTCCTGGAGAGCAGCCTCGCCGCCGCCCTCCTCGCGGGCCCCGGCGACACCGTCACCCTCCCCGGCACCGCCAGGACCCTGACCGTCCTCGGCGTCGCCGACAGCGCCGAACCCCGCTACGGCCGCGGTGAACGGCCCGGCCTGGTCTGGGCGTCACCGGCCGCCGTCCGCGCCCCCGACGGCCAGGTCACCGGACTGCGGCTGACCGACCCCGACGGCACCGACTACCTCGTCCAGCGGGCGGTCACCGTGCTCGGCGCCGGAGCCGTCGACGAGGTGTCCACCTGGCGCCAGGCCCGCACCCAGGCGCAGGGCGACAACCGCCTCCTCGGCCAGGTGCTCGGGCTGTTCGGACTCGCCGCGCTGCTCGCCGCCTGCCTCGCCGTGCACGGCGCCATCGCCACCCGGGTCCGCAACCACCTGCGCGACATCGCCGTCCTCAAGGCGATCGGCTTCACCCCCGGCCAGGTCGTGCGCGTCTTCGTGCTCCAGCACCTCGCCTACGCCCTGCTGGGAGCCGTCGTCGCGGCCTCGCTCGTGCAGGGCCTGGGCAGCCGCGTCCCCGGCCGGATCGGCGAGGCGGTCGGGATCTGGCGGATGCTGCCCGGGTACGCGACGGGCCTGCTCACCGTCTCCGCGGGGACCGTGCTGTTCATCGGCGCCACCACCGCGCTCGCCGCCTGGCGCGCCGGACGGGTCCCGCCGGTGCCGGTGCCGCGGCCCGCCGCCTCCCCCGGCACCGGCCTCTCCGCTCTCGCCCGCGCGGCCCTCGGCCGGGGACTGCCGCCCGCGCTGGTCCTGGGCGCCCACCGGGTGCTCTCCCGGCGGCCCAGATCGCTGGCCACCGTGGCACGGCTGACGCTGCCGCTGCTGCTCACGGTCGTCGCGCTGAGCACCTGGAGCACCATCGACCGCTTCCGCGACGACCCCGCGGGCACCGCGCTCACCGTCCACTCCGCGGGACTCGGCGAGGCCCAGACCCGGGCCGTGCTCCGCGGCGACCCGCGCATCACCGCCGTCTACCCGGGCGTCGAGGTCAGCGCCCTGGTGCCGGGCCAGACCGCCACCATCGCGCTGCGCGGCGCGGGCACCGACCGCGAGCCCTACCCCTACCGCCTCGCCGAGGGGCGCGCCCCGCACGGCCTGGACGAGGCGGTGGCCGGGCAGGGCCTGCTCGACCTGCTCCAGGTGCGGGTGGGGGACTGGGTACGGATGACCGTCGGCGCCCATCCGCAGATCCTGCACATCGTCGGCCGCTCCGTGGAGGCCGAGAACAACGGCCGCGTCATCTCCACCTCCCTGGACAACCTGCGCGCGAACGACCCCCAACTGCCCGCCTCCCGCTACGAACTGCGGCTGGCGCCCGGCGCCGACCCGGACGCGGTCGCCGCCGCTGTCACCGACCGCTCGGGCGGCAGGCTCGACGTGTACACGGTGGCCCGGCCCGCCGGGGGACTCACCGCGCTGCGCCACGTCGTCGCCGGGCTGATCGCGATCCTGGCCTTCATCGGCCTGGTGGAGCTGCTCACCTCGATCGGCGCGGCCGTCCGGGAGGGCGAGCGCGAGCTGCTCGCGCTCAAGGCGATCGGTCTGTCGCCGCGTCAGATCAGCGGGATCACCGTCGCCGCCACCGTCTGCACGGTCCTCGCCGCGAACGCCGTCGCCCTGCTGGCGGGGCTGCCGCTGGCCCGCTGGCTGATCGACGTCCAGGGCCGGTCCACCGGCCTCGGGACCGGGCTCGCGCAGACGCCGCCGGCCGCTCTGCTGGCGCTGTTCGTGCTGACCGCCACCGCGGGGGCCGCCGTCCTCGCGGCGCTGCCCGCTGCCCGCGCCGCCCACCGCCACCGCGCGGACGCGACGGGCTGACACCGGGAACGGGACCGCTCGCGAGGGTCCCGCTACGGTGTCCCGGCCCGGGACCGCTCGCGAGGGCCCCGCTACGGTGTCCCGGCCCGGGACCGCTGGTGGGGGCCCGCTACGGCGTCCCGGTCCGCGCCGGACGCGGCGCGTCCCCTTCCCGGCCGCCCGTGCCGTACCACGGGGGCAGCCGGAACCGGCCGTCCGAGTACGGCGTCGGGGACAGGATCCGCTGGTGGCCGTCCTGGATCTGGTAGACGAGATGGGCCTGCCCGATGGACGGATCGGGCGTCAGCTCCGGGTAGGCGAGCGCGGCCTGGCCCGGGTCGGCCAGGTAGTAGGCGCCGTTGACGCCCCGGTGGATCGTCGTGCGGACCGCCTTGGCGACCCGGCGGTGGTCGCGCGGGTCGTCCACCTGGGACCACGCCCCGGCGATCATCCGGGCCCGGTCGTAGGCGATCCCGGCGTGCGAGCGGCCCGGCGAGACACCGTGCAGGGAGCGGAAGCGGGCCGCGAACGACCGGCCCAGGTGGTCGGAGTAGGTGCCGGTGACCGTCGCCCAGAGCAGCCCGTCGGAGAGCGGGCCCAGCTCCTCGCGGAAGCTGGGGATGGACGGCGTGTACAGCAGGTAGGGCAGGATCGGCGGTCCGTCGGCGAGCAGTTCGCGCAGGAAGGCCAGGCTGCCCGGCATGAAGTAGTGCCCGACCAGGACGGCCGCCGGGGCCGCCGCCCGCACCTGGCGCGCGGTCCGCTGCCAGGCGTCGTCGGACATCCCCACCTCGGACACCGTCTCCAGGGTCCAGCCGCCCGCCTCCACCGCCGCCGCCATCTCCGAGCGGCCCAGGTCGCCCAGCGGCCAGATGCCCTGGACGGCCATCAGCCGGTCGGACTCGGGACGCCAGGCGCCGCTGTCGCGCAGGGACGTCAGGAAGCGGACGAACCCCGGCCCGTAGCGGGTGTCGCTGGGACAGACCTGGAAGATGCCGCCGTACCGCTCGGGGTCCTCGGCGACCCGGGAGACCATCGAGTCGAGGGTCGCCGCGTGCAGGTACGGGCAGCCGTAGTCGGCGGCGATCTCGTGCGCCACGTCCTGCGGACCGATGTAGCCGGAGGTGAGCGCGTCGACCTCCTGCTCCACCAGCTCGGTGAACGCCGCCCGCACCGCCGACGGGACGGTCACGTCGAAGTCCGCGGTGACCAGCTCGATCCGGCGGCCCGCGATGCCGCCCTGGTCGTTGATCTCCTCCAGCGCCAGCCGGGTCGCGAGCAGCATCTCGCGCCCGTCGGCGGCGGCCGGTCCGGTCAGCGGCAGGGCCGCCCCGAGCAGCAGGGGACGGCGGCGCAGCGGGCGCGGCGCCCCGGGGACCGGGGAGGGGCCGGGACACCGCCCCGGGCCGCGGTGGCGATCCGGCCCAGCCCGAGCCGCTCGAAGCGGGTGTCGCCGCCGGGGAACGGCAGCCGCACCAGGCCCTGGTCGAGGGCGAGCGCGGCGGCGGCCGCCCGGCCGGAGAGCTGGAGCTTGGTGAGCAGCCGGTCGACGTGGGTGGTGACCGTGCGGGGGCTGGCGAAGAGGCGTTCGGCGATCTCGTTGTTGGTGAGACCGGCGACGACCAGGGTGAGGACGTCCAGCTCGCGCAGGGTCAGACCGTAGGGGGAGGGGTGGCAGGGCTCGATCAGGACCCGGCCCATCGGCGCGCCGCGCGGGTCGGTGAACGGGTCGACCCAGACCCTGACCAGGGTGCGCGCGGTGCTGTCGGTCCACATGAAGCCGGTGCGTCCGGCCTCGGTGCGCAGGCAGGCCAGCACCAGGTCGGCCAGTTCGGGGTGGTCGCGCAGGAAGCCGACGGCGAGGCCGGGTCCCCCGGCCGGGTCGGGGCGGGTGCGGTCGGTGGCCTCCACGGTGCCGTCGGCGAGCATGATCGCCGAGGCGGGGGGCGCGAGGGTGTCTCCGGCGGGCCAGGCGGGTGCGGTTCGTTTCCGAGCGGACACGGGCGTCGTCTCCCGTCCCTTCGTGCGCGGCCTGCCGCGTGGATCACGGCGACCGGTGCGATGACAGGCTCATCATGCCCAGGTACTGGGGGATACGACAGGGTTACGTGTAACGAACGGGTAAGGAATCATTTGTGGTTACTGTCGAGTTCTCCCGGGACGCCAGGGGCCCGTGGGGCGCCGGACCGGCGGGTGCGGGTCCGGCGCCCCACGGGCCGCGCGCCCGGCCGTGGGGACGCGAGGAGGACGCGACGGCCGGGCGGGACCGCCGGGTTCAGGTGCGGCGGCTGCGCAGCAGCGAGTCCAGGGCCACCGCGGTGACGACGATGACGCCCTTGGCGATGAGCTGCCAGTGCTGGCTGATGTTGAGGCTGTAGAAGACGTTGGTCAGGGTGGCCAGGATCAGCAGGCCCACCGCGGAGCGCCAGACCGCGCCCTCGCCGCCGCGCAGCGAGGTGCCGCCGACGACCACGATGGCGATGGTGTCCAGGGCGACGGTGGCGCCGACGTCGGCCTGCCCCACGCCCAGCCGGGAGGCGTCGATCATGCCGGCCAGGGCGGCCGTCACGCCGGTCATCACGTACGCGCTGCCCACCAGCCACGGCACCCGCAGCCCGGAGAGCCGGGCGGCCTCCTCGTTGCCGCCGATGGCGAAGATGTTGCGGCCGTACCCGGTCCTGGACAGCAGCACCGAGCCGATCAGGAAGGCGCCGAGCAGGATCCAGATCGGCAGCGGCACCCCGGCCAGCGCGGTCAGCGCCAGGTACTGGAACGAGACGTCGTCGACGATGAACGGCGCCGAGTCGGAGTACACGTAGGCGAGCCCCGCGATGACCGACGATATGCCCAGGGTGGTGACGAACGGGTTGACCTTCCAGCGGGCGATGATCGTGCCGTTGGCCCCGCCCACCGCGAGCCCCGCGAGCAGGGCGCACACCCCGGCGAGGAGCACCGAGCCCGTGCTCTTGGTGACCCCGGCGAAGACGGTGGAGCCGAGCGCGTAGGTGGCGCCCACCGAGAGGTCGAAACCGCCGGAGATGATCACGAAGGTCATCGCCACGGCGATGATCCCGACGGCCGCGTTCTGGGTCAGGATGTCCTGGAGGTTGGCCGCCCGCAGGAAGCCCGGGTAGAGCACGGTCGCGGCGACGACCAGCAGCACCAGCACCCAGAGCATGCTGAACCGCAGGGCGAGGGAGCGCAGTCGGGACGCGCGGTCGTCGCCGCCCGGCGCGGCGGTCTTCGGCGGCGCGACGCCGGGCCCGCCCGACGGGGCGGACGGCTGGGAGAGGGTGGACGGGGTCACTTCAGCTCACCTCGCGGGTGGTCGGTTCGGTGCCCGGGGCCGTGGCGACGGCGCGGGCGGTGGTCCCGGGGCGCGGCGGACGCCGGGTCCCGGTGCGGGGCGTCACGCGTCGTCCTGGTCGTGGAAGCCGAGCCGGACGATGTCCCGCACCCGGAAGTGCGGTGAGTCGGCGGGGATCTCGGAGACCACCCGGCCGCCCGCGAAGACCAGCAGCCGGTTGGCGATGGCGAGCACCTCCTCCAGCTCCGACGAGGTGACGACGACGGCGGCGCCGTCCCCGGCCAGCCGCACCAGGGACGCCAGCACCTCCGACTTGGCGCCCACGTCGATGCCCCGGGTGGGTTCGTCGATCAGGAAGACCCGCGGGTCGCGGGCCGCCCACTTGGCGAGCAGCACCTTCTGCTGGTTGCCGCCGGACAGATGGCGCACCGGGGCGCCGAGCCGGGCCGGGTCGAAGCCGAAGTAGCGGGTGTACCGCTCGGCGCGCCGCCGTTCCTCACCGTGGTCGATCTGCCCGGCGCGGGTGGCCCGGGTGACGCCCACGCTGACGTTGTCGGTGCCGTCCATCGCCGGGACCAGGCCGTTCTTGCGGTCCTCGGGGACCATCACCACCCCGCTGCCGATCGCCTGCCGGGCCGAGCGCGGCCAGGGCACCGGCTGCCCGGCGAGCCGCAGCCGCCCGCTGGAGGTGCGGTCGAGACCGGCCAGGGCGCGCAGGAACGTGGTGCGGCCGGAGCCCACCAGCCCCCACAGGCCGACGATCTCGCCCTCGTGGACGCGGATGTCGATGCCGGAGAGGACGCCGGGCACGTCGACCCCGGACGCCTCCAGGGCCGGGCCGCCCGGTTCGTGGGTGCCGCCCCGGGCGGTGACCTCGATCTCCCGGCCGACCATGGCGCGGATCAGGGCCTGCCGGTTCCAGCGGGCGCGGGGCGCGGTCTCGACGAGCTGTCCGTTGCGCAGCACCGAGATGGTGTCGCTCAGCCGCAGCACCTCGTCCAGGTTGTGGCTGACGAAGACGATGGTGGTGCCCTGGGAGCGCAGCCGGTCCAGGACCCGGTAGAGGATGTCCCGTTCGTGCTCGGCGAGCGCGGCGCTCGGCTCGTCCAGGAGCAGGATCCGGCCGTCGGCCTGCACCCCGCGCATGATCTCCAGGAGCTGCTGCTGGGAGACCGACAGGGTGCGGGCCGGGGCGTCCGGCGGGATGTCGACCTCGAAGTCCTCGCACATCCGCAGGTAGCGGCGGCGCATCTCGCGCGAGGAGAGCAGTCCGCGGCGGCTGAGGTTGCCGCCGAGGAACACGTTGGCCTCGGCGCTGAGCGCGGGGACCATGGTGAGTTCCTGGTAGACGGCGACCAGTCCGAGCCCGCGCGCCCGGCGCGGGCCGCCGGCGCCGATCTCGGTGCCGAAGACGCCGACTGTGCCGGTGTCGGCGGCGAGCCTGCCGCTGACCATGCCGAGCAGGGTGGACTTCCCGGCGCCGTTCTCGCCGACGAGGGCGTGCACGGTACCGGCCGGGATCTCGAGATCGACGTCCCGGACCGCGTAGGTCCTGCCGAAGATCTTGGAGACGCCGCGGCAGACGACGGCCGGGGCCTGCGGGTCGGGGACGGTGGTGGCCGCCGGGGACGGGGCGGGGGAGGTGTCGGGCATCGGGGCTCCTTTCCTGCCGTGCCGCGCGCCGGTCAGTACTCGGGCGTGAAGTCGTCGACCGTGGAGGCGGTCGCGAACGGCGTCCCGGGCAGCTCGGAGGACTCGGTGAGGTTGATGAAGTGCGGCACCGGCTTGCCGGAGACGTGGTCGGCGAGGGCCTGGAGGGCCTCCTCGGTCTCCTGGGCCGGGAGCATCATCACGCTCTGCTGGAGGTCGCCCTTGCGGACCGAGTTCAGCGCCCAGGTGTCGCCGCCGAAGTCGTAGATCTTGACCTTGCCCTTGCGGCCCGCGCTGTTGACGGCCTGGACGATGCCGCGGCTCATCCCGGAGAAGTTGGACATGATCACGTCCAGGTCGGGGTTGGCCCGCAGGATGGTCTGGGCGGCGGAGTTGCCCTTGGGCGTGGTGTAGTCGGTGGCCTGCTGGGCGACCACCTTGAAGCCCTTGTGGGTGGCGAACGCCTTGGCGGCCTGCTGGAAACAGAGGGTGTTGGCGTTGAGGTCGGGTCCGGAGATCAGGGCGATCCGCGCGCCGTCCGGGTGGTCCTTGACGACCTGCGCGACCCACTTCTCGTACACGTCCAGGGTCTGGCCGCCGACGTAGGTGACGGTGCCCGGCTGCCAGGTCTCCTCGCCGAGCTTGGTGGCCCGGCCGCAGATCGGCAGGTTGAAGACGGAGACCAGGATGCCCTTGCGGGGCGCCTGCTGGGTGAGCAGCTTGCAGACCAGGTTGCCGTCGTTGGGCTCCACCGCGAACGCGTTGTACTTGCCGCTGGTGAGGGCCGTCTGGATCTGGTCGAACTGCTTCTGCGCGTCGAACTGCCCGTCGAAGACGTCGAGCCGGACGCCCAGCGCGGACGCCTTCTTCTTCCCGGCGGCGATGGCGGCCTGGAGGTAGGCGTTGCTGGTGCCGGCCGAGAAGTAGGCGATCTTCAGGTCGGCGACCTTCTTCGGCCCCGCGGCCGTGCCGCCGGTGGCGGAGGCGCCGTCGGCGCTCTGGTCGCCGGGGACCGAACAGGCCCCCGCGCCGAGCAGGACGGCGAGGGCGGTCGCGGCGACGCCGAGGGAGCGCGCGGCTTTCCCGCGTCTGACACGGGCGGGCGAGGGACGGTTCATGGCGGTGGTCTCCCTGTTCGGGCGGGCGGAGCGGGGACGGCGGCGAGGGGGGAGAGGGGGAGAGGGGGTGATGGGGGAGGCGAGGGGCGGGACGGGGGAGCGGGCGCACGCCGGGGAGGGGGTGCGGGGTGGGGGAGCCGGGGCGCGGGGCGCGGTGGCGGGGAGGCCGCCGCGCCACCGCGCGCGGGTCAGTCCTCGGTCCAGGTGTCGTAGATGTCGCTGAGCGGGGCGAACCAGGTGCCCGTGTGACCGGCCATGTACTCGATGAGCCGCTCGAAGCCCATCAGGTAGTGGGCGCGGGCGATCGTCTGCGGGTGGACGGTGAGGGTGAGCACGCCGCCGGGGACGTTCCGGTAGGCGTAGTCGAAGTGGTCCCGCCAGCGCTGGAACATCACCTCGCTGGAGCCGAGGCCCTGGTTGACGCCGGGGATGTACTCGGCGGCAGGGAAGTCGTCCAGGAACCAGGAGACCGGGAACTCGAGCAGCGGGCTGGCGGGTCCGAAGGTGCTGCCCTCCTCCCAGCCGACCTGGACCGGGCGCGGGTGGTACGGCTCGAAGTCACGGCCCATCAGGGAGGAGTCCCACTCGAACCCGTTCTCCTCCAGCACGCTCATCGTCTGGTCGGTGAAGTCCCAGGCGGGCGAGCGGTATCCGCGCGGCCTGACCCCGATGTACCGCTCGTGCTGCGCGAGTTGAGCCTCCATCAGACGGCGCTCGGTGTCGGCGTCCAGCTTCGGCACGCCCTCGTGGTAACAGCCGTGGGCGGCGATCTCGTGACCGGCGTCGACGATCTGCCGGACCCGCTCGGGGAACGTGACCATGGTGTGGCCCGGCGTGCACCAGGTGGCGCGCACCCCGTGCCGTTCGAAGAGGCTGATCAGCCGGGGCACCCCGACCTCGGCGCAGAACTCGCCCCGGGACAGGTAGCTGGGGCTGCTGAGGTTGAAGGTGCCCATCCAGACGCTGTGCGCGTCGAAGTCGGCGCCGATGTTGACGGCGAGGGTCTTGCCCTCGGGCAGGTTCAGGGGCATGGGGGCCTCCGTGCGGGAGTGGACGGCGGGCGGCAGGGGAGGGGCCGGGGACCGCCGGGACGGTTCACAAAGGGAGCGGGCGGACGGTTCAGCCGAGGAGCAGGTCGGCGGCGTAGCGGCGGTAGAGACCGGCACGGCGGCGGCGGTCGGTGTCGGTGGTCGCCGCGCCGGTCCGCCGGTTCTCCCGCAGCAGGTCGAGATCGAGCCGGACGGTGACGACGTCCTCGACGTTGGTGGCGGCCTCGGCGAGGATCCCGTCCGGCGCGAAACCCGCGTCGCACGGCGACAGCACCGAGGCCCGCGCCCAGCCGGGGGAGAGCGGCCCGCCCGGGTCACCGGTGGTCGGGCAGTGCACCACGTACACCTGGTTCTCGACGGCACGGGCCTGCGCGCAGTGCCGCACCCGCCAGAACCCGGCCTCGGTGAAGGTGTAGGACGGGCTGACGATCAGCTCGGCGCCGCGCCGGGCCAGCACCGTCGACACCTCGGGTATCTCGGTCTCGTAGCAGACGGAGACCCCGACGGTGACGCCGCCGACCGTGAACGGCGCGAGGGTGTCGCCCTCCCGGGTGCCCCAGCCCGCCTCGGCGGGGAAGATGTGCGTCTTGACGTGCCGGACGACCGAGCCGTCGGGGAAGAAGACGAACGCCGTGTTGAGGACGCCGTCGCCGTCCGGGTCGCGCACCAGATGGCTCCCGGCCACGATCACCTGGTCCCGGGCGCGGGCCAGTTCGGTGAAGAGGGCGACGTACTCGTCGGTGTGGTCGGCGATCCGGCCCAGCGCCGAGACGGGCTCGTCGCGCCAGCCGGGGCGGGCGGTGAACAGCGCCGCGGTGAACAGCTCGGGCAGGACGACCAGTTCGGAGCCGTCGGTGCGGTCGAGGAGGGCGCGGACCTGACGTGCGAAGGCGTCGAAGCCGTCCAGCGGCCGCATCTCGAACTGCACCGCGGAGACGGTCAGGGAAGTGCCCATGGGGTGCGTTTCCTCTCAGGGGGCGGGGCGAAGGAACGGGAGCGCGCGGCGGCGGTCACTGCGCGAGCAGCCCGCCGTCGATCACCAGATCGGTGCCGGTGACGTACGAGGACTCGTCGGAGGCCAGGTAGACGCAGCCGTAGGCGATCTCGGCGGGGGTGCCGCCGCGCCGCATCGGGGTGCCGGCCAGCACCGCGGCGTTGAGGTCGGCGGGCTGCGCGTCGGTCAGCGGGGTGGCGATCCAGCCGGGGACCACCGCGTTGGCGCGGATGTTGTCGGGGGCGTAGGTGACGGCGGCGTTGCGGGTCATGCTGCGCACCGCGCCCTTGCTGGCGTGGTAGGCGTGGGTGCCCACGCCGCCGACCACGCCCCAGGCGGAGGAGAGGTTGATGATCGACCCGCCGCCCGCCCGGCGCAGGGCCGGGATCGCGGCCCGCATGCCGAGGAAGACGCCGGTCTGGTCGACGCCGACGACTCGGTTCCACTCGGCGAGGGTGAGCGTCTCGATGGGCTCGTAGGAGATCAGTCCCGCGTTGTTGACCAGCACGTCCAGCCGCCCGTGCCGCCGCTCCACCCCCTCGACGGCGGCGGCCCAGCCGTCCTCGTCGGTGACGTCGAGCCGGATCTCCTCGACCCCGGGCACCGGCGGCGCGACCTCGTCGAGATCGGCGCTGACCACGACGGCGCCCTCGCGGGCGAACTCCTCGACGATGCCCCGGCCGATCCCCCTGGACCCTCCGGTGACCAGCGCCACCTTGCCTGTCAGACGCCCCATGGCGTGAACTCCCTTCCTGCGACCGGCCCGTGGGCCCGGCCGACGGTGATGTGCGGATGCGGTGCGGCGGGACGGCGCACCCAGGCGGGGCCGCGGACACCGCCGCGTGGGGCCCCGGGCCGCCGGGTGAGCCGGGTCAGCGGGCGAGGAAGCCGCCGTCGATGACCAGGTCGGTGCCCGTGACGTAGGACGACTCGTCCGACGCGAGGTAGACGCAGCCGTGGGCGATGTCCAGCGGCTCGGCGCCGCGTCCCAGCGGGGTGGAGGCGATGACCGCGTCGTTGAACTCGCGGGTCTGCGCCAGCGTCATCGGCGTGCGGATCCAGCCCGGCAGCACGGCGTTGGCGCGGATGTTGTCGGGGGCGTAGGTGACGGCGGCGTTGCGCGTCATGCTGCGCACCGCGCCCTTGGTCGCCTGGTAGGCGAGCGAGCCGGGCACCGCGGCGGCGCCGTAGATGGAGGAGATGTTGATGATCGAGCCGCCGCCCGACCTGCGCAGCGCGGGGATCGCGGCCCGCATCCCGAGGTAGACGCCGGTCTGGTTGACGCCGAGGACCCGCTGCCACTCGTCGGGGGCCAGCTCGTGGACGGCCTCGTAGGAGCCGACGCCCGCGTTGTTGACGAGGATGTCGAGGCGGCCGTGCCGCTCCTCGACCCCGGCGACGGTCTCGGCCCAGCCCCGCTCGTCGGTGACGTCGAGCCGCCCGTGCTCCAGGGTGCCGGTGCCGTCCCGGGGAGCCGGGTCGGCCGGTCCTTCGGGGGCGGCGGGGTCGAGGACGTCGACCGCCGTCACGGCCGCGCCGTGGGCCGCGAACAGTTCCGCGATGCCGCGTCCGATGCCCCGGGCACCGCCGGTGACCAGCGCGACCTTGCCCGTCAGACGTCCCATTGCTGTCCTCCGTCCCGAGCCCCGGGGTGGTCCGGCGGCGCCCGCCGAGAAGCTCGTGGCAGGACAGTAGGAGCGGGGGACGGGCGGCTACGTCCGTAAAACTGCTTACTTTGCGGCGACCCCCGCCGACCGGGCGGTGAGGGGCGGCAGGCCACCGGCGCCGGGCGCGCCGCCCGTGGCGCCGAGCACACCCCGGCCGCCCGTTCCACGACGGGGACCCGGGAGATGGCGGTGCGGCCCCCGGACCACAACAGCCGCGCGGCGCATGAGCCTTGAGGGCGGAGGTGCGGCCCCGGGCGAGAACAGCCGGGCGGCGCACGGGACGTGGAGACTGCGGTGTGGGCCCCGGGCGAGAACAGCGGGGCGGCGCGCGGGCCTTGAGGACAGAGGTGCGGCATCGGGCGAGAACAGCCGGGCGGCGCACGGGCCGTGGAGACTGCGGTGCGGGCCCCGGGCGAGAACAGCCGCGCGGCGCGCGGGCCTTGAGGGCGGAGGTACGGCCTCGGGCGAGAACAGCCAGGCGGCGCGCGGGCCTTGAGGACAGAGGTGGGCCTCGGGCGAGAACAGACTGGCGCCGCACGGGCATGTTCCGTGCGGCGCCAAGGTGCGGGCGAGCGGGACGAGAGGTCGCGCCCGGTCCCACGGCGGCGGCCGGGGCGCGGCGGCGCTGCCCGGCCGGGAACGTCAGCCGCCGTGTACGGGGCCCGCCAGCGGGGTGCTCAGGACCCCCGGACGTCCTGCCGCTCCCGCTCGTGCAGGGCGCGTTCGACCGCGTCGCGGACCAGGGCGTCCTCGCGCTCCGCGCGGCGCGCGCGTCCGCGGCGGCGCAGCAGGAACACCGCCGTCGCCGCGGACGCGAGGCACAGCAGCGCGAGCACCAGGGTCCAGGGCACCGCCCAGCCGGTCACCGTGGCCTCGACCGGAGGCAGCGAGGTCGTGGAACCGGCCGCGTCGGTGATCGCCGGGGTGACGGTGACGGTGGCGGTCAGCCGCAGCGCGGGGGTGACGCCGTGGACGGGCACGGTCACCGTCCAGCGCTCGCCGGGCAGCAGCTCGGGCGGCGCGGCGATGGCGCCCGCGTCGGTGCGCAGGGTGCCGAACGGGCCGGTGAGCGTGACCTGTTGGGCGCCGGAGAGCATCGCGTTGCCGGTGTTGTGGAGGGTGTAGGTGACGGTGGCGTCGCCCTGGCCGAAGGGGTCGGCGGTGCCGTGGTAGTCGACGTGCGGCCGCTCGACGGCGAGCGCGGGCCGCAGGGCGCCGCTGACCCGCAGCTTGACGCGGATGCCCAGGCGCCGGTCGACGGCGATGCCCTCGGTGTCGTCGGCCTGGCGCAGCGAGGTGAGGATGCCGCCGACGTGGTCGCCGGGGGTGGCGTCGCGGGGCACGGTGACGGTGAAGGGGATCTCGGCGGTCCGGCCGGGCGCGACGGTGACGGCGCTCTTCCCGGGGCGGACCCAGGCGCCGACGCCCGTGGACCGCTTCTCCTCGGTGAGCAGGTCGAGTTGACCCTTCCCGGTGGTGTACCCGTCGGCGGCGTAGACGGTGAGGCGCAGCGGGTCCTTGCCGTGGTTGGCGACGACCATCGCGTCCTCGATCCGCCCGCCGGGGTTGACTGCGTGGCTGAAGCTGGAGCGGTCCTTGCCGTACCCGTTCGCGGCCGTCCTGACCGTCCAGGTGACGTCGCCGTCCGCGGCGGTGGCCGGGGCGGTGGCCACGCCGGTGAACGCGAGGGCCGCCAGCAGCGTCGGGACGACGGCGCGGATCAGGGTGGCGAGGCGGGCTCGGCCTCGGAGGGGTGCGGGTGCGCGCATGGCGGGGTCTCCTGGAGGGACGGGGCGGGCGGCCGGGCCGCCCGCCCCGCGGGTGGAACGGGATCGGTCAGCTGCTCAGCGCGGTGATCGTGAGGGTCGCGCGGTAGCCGCCCTTGCGGACGCTGTCCGGGATCTTCAGATCCAGGTCGGCGCCGAGCCTGGCCTTGCCGCGGGCGTGGCCCTGGTCGGCCGAGCCGAGGCCGCGCGAGACGGACAGGCCCTTGCCCTGGTCGTCGTAGCCCGAGGCGACGGAGGCACCGGCCTTGGCACCGGCCCCCGCGTCCAGCAGGTACGGCGTCCAGCCGAGGTAGGCGCCGGAGAACGTCTTGGCCGCGTCCTTGAAGTCGCTGACGTCGGCCGACACCGACCACGGGGAGAGCGTGCGGCGGGTGTCCGAGACGAGGATCGGGTTGATCTTGCCCGCCGCGGTGAAGTGGTCGCCGTCCCGCTCCTTGGCGGTACCGAGGTCCACCAGACCGTTGTAGCCGTCGATGGTCCAGCCGAACTCGCCCGGGGCCGGGTCGGGCACGTTGACCTGGAGGGACTGGCCGTCACCGTGGTACGGGTGGACGCTCACCTTGTCGACGACCGAGCCGACCGGCTGGCCCGACGCCGTGTTGGTGCACGAAAGGCCGTGCTCCACCTCGGAGTTGGGGGCCGCGCAGGTGCCGCTGCGCAGGTTCTCCACGACGAGCTTGTCGTTGCGGACCTGCACCTTGACGTAGGTGCGGACGTGCTCCTGGTTCTGGACCGAGTTGTACCAGTAGTTCTTCGGGTTGAGCGGGTCGGCGCCGTTGCCCGCGCCGCTGGTGCCGCTGCTGTCGGGCGCCGTGATGTCGTAGTACTTCGAGCCCGAGGCGGAGTTGGCGGTGACGTACAGGACGCCGCCGGGGCCCGGGTAGACGTCGGCCGCGCCGGGCTGCTCGTTCTTGTCGGCCTTCTCGCCGTTCTTCACCAGGTAGCTGCGCGAGTAGCTGTGGTCGTGGCCCTGCAGGACGAGGTCCACGCCCAGCTTGGAGAAGGTGGTCGGGAAGTCGACGCGGCGCTTCTTGTTGTCGCTGTCCTTGGCGTGCGAGGCGGGGGAGTAGATGGCGTGGTGGTAGACCAGCACCTTCCACTTCGCCTCGGAGCCGTGCTGCTCGATGACGTCGCTGACGTACTTGGTGTGCGCCTCGTCACCGCCGCCGCCCTGCGTGGTGGCGTAGCTGTTGCTGTTGAGGTCGATGAACAGCACATCCTTGTAGATGTACCAGTAGTCACCGCCCGAGGTGTTGGAGGCCGGGTTGCCGTTGGAGTAGTAGGCGCCCGAGCGGTCCGTGTTCGGTGTCGAGAAGTGCTGCTCGTAGGCCTTGCCGCCGACGTCGTGGTTGCCGATGGTGGCGGCCCACGGGTACTGGCGGAGCTGGTCGGGGGCGAGGAACGCGTTCCACTGGGACTCGGTGTTCGCGGTCTCGACCTGGTCGCCGCCGGAGACGAGGAGTTCGGTGTCCGGGTTGGCCCGGGTCGCGACGTCGAGGGTGTCCTGCCAGCCCGCCTGGTCCTTGGCGATGTCGCCGGAGGAGCCGATCTGCGGGTCGCCCAGGAACAGGAAGTCGTAAGGACCCTCGAAGTCCTGCGTGCGGAAGGTGTAGGCGGTCGACCAGTTGCCCTCGCCGCCGACCCGGTAGGAGTACGCGGTGTTCTCCTGGAGGCCGGTGATGGTGGCGTGGCGGTTGTAGCCGCCGCTGGTGGCGATGTTGGCCGCGCCCAGGGCGTCGAAGGTGGCCGCGTCGGCGGGGAACGCGCCGCCGGTGACGCGGGAGGTGGGGGCGACCTGGATCTTCTGCGCGGTGTCGGCCGAGGAGTACCAGGTGACGGTGCGCTGGGTCTCGTCGGCGCCCACCCCGAGGACGATCCCGGAGAGGGTGGCGGTGTCGGCCGCCGCGGCGGGCGAGGCGAGTCCGCCGCCGAGGGCCATGATCAGGCCCAGGGATGCCGCGGTGGCCGAGGCGGCCGCGCGGCGTCGCAGCGGCCCGTGGGCCCCCGCGGAGTGCTTCGGTCTCATGAGGTGTCGTTTCTTGTGTGTGCACGAGGTGTGCATGAGGTGGAGATCGCCAAGCTTTCGCCGCGAAGTAAACGCCAGATAAATGTGATCCTGGGTGAGGCTGAACATGCGGATGACCACGGGGTGTTGCCCGCGCCGACGAGCCGCACGGGTCCGTCCGCGGTGCGGTGCGCGGGTGTTCAGAGCCCGAGAGCGCGCTGCACGCACCAGATCAGCCCCATGGCGGCGACGCCCGCGCAGAGGGTGCCGGTCACCAGGAGGCCGGCCCGCGGCGCCCGGCGGCGCAGCAGCAGGAGGAGCGGGAACACCACGGCGATGACGGCGAGTTGGACCACCTCGATGCCGACGTTGAAGACCAGCAGCGACCACAGCAGGGTCCAGGACCAGGCCGCCTCGATGCCGAGCGCGCCCGCGAAGCCCAGCCCGTGCACCAGGCCGAAGCAGAACACCACGGCCAGCCTGACCCACCCGGCCCGGTCGAGGCCGAGGCGTCCGTCGCCGGTGGGTCCGAGGTCCCCGGCGCGGATGCCGCGCCGGACGAGACGCCACAGGTGCCACCCGGCGACGACGGCGATGGAGAGCGCGATGACGGGTTCCACGATCCGGGCCGGCACCTCCACCAGGCCCAGGGCGGCGAGCAGGAACGTCACCGAGTGGGCGAGGGTGAAGCTGGTCGCGGCGAGGACGATCTCACGCGGTCGCCGTGACCCGGCGATGAGCGCGAGCAGGAACAGGATGTGGTCGATGCCGCCCAGCAGGTGCTCGGCGCCCAGCCGGAAGAACTCCCAGAAGCGCGCCGTCCAGGGCTGGCCGACGGAGAAGGAGGGGTGGGCGGCGTCGAGCGCGGCGCTGCCGCCGTGCCCGCCGACCGTGGAGGTGACGATCGTCCTGGTCCCTTTGACGTACCCCTCGGCGTCCGGGAAGAGGGCGCTGCTGATCGTGTGGTCACCGGCGCCCTCGCCCCGCTCGGGGCAGGTCCAGTCGAGGGTCAGCCGGGCGTAGGGCACGCCCTCCTCCCGGCCCATGCGGAAGCCGCCGACCGGCGCGGGCGCGCAGGCACCGCCGCGGTCGACGGTGAAGCGGCGGGTGACGTAACCGACGACCGCGGCGCGGTGCGCCTCCAGAGCGGCCGCCTGCGCGCCGGTGTCCCCGGCGTCGAACGCGGCGGTGCCGGTGCGGAAGAGGGCGTCGTCCTTCCCGGTGTCGGCGGCGGAGACCACCAGCAGGTCGTACTCCAGGCGGAGTTCGGTGCGCAGTCGGCCGTCGTCGCCGTCGGAGACGTGCGCGTACACGGTCGACGAGAAGCCGTGGGCGGAGGAGGACGGGACGAGGGCGAGGAAGAGGGGCACCGCCGCGGCGAGGACGACCAGCAGACGGCGAACAGGGCGTGACATGGGGCTCCTTGGGGTTGCCCGTGCACCGTGCTGGTCCCGCGTGAACCTCCGGCGGCCGTCCGGCGAACCGTGTGGGAACAAGTGATCGTTCGAGGGTGGGCGCGTGGAGATCCCGGGGAGCGGCGACGCAGGATGTGCACGCGGAACCCCAGCGCGCCGCCCCCGCCGACCGCGTTCCGGCACCGGCCGGGGACGCCCGCCGCGCCGCCCGCCCACACCCCGGAGGACGATCGTCTTGCGCCGCCCGCTCCTGGCCGCCGCCCTGTGCGCGGCCACCGCCCTGCTCGCCGGATGCGGTTCCGGTGACGACTGGTCACGTCCGCAGCCGAGCCCCTCCGCCGTCGGCGAGGTCGGCGCGGGCTTCGTCGACCCGTCCGCCCCGCCCGCCCCCGAGGCGACCGTCACCCCGCGCCCCGGCTCCTGGTCCGGAGTGCGCCCCTCGTCCGGCTACCGCGTGGTGCTCCTCACAGCGGGCGACGACCGGCCGACCAGGGCGCTGGTGGCGGCGGTGCGCGGGTGGGCCGGGGCCGAGGGGGTCGACCTGCGGACCGTGGACGCGGCCGACAGCCCCGACCCGCTCACCGCCGCCGACACCGCGATCGGGATGCGCCCCGACCTGGTGATCAGCGCGGGCAACGAGCTGATCGACCCGCTGGCGACCGTCACCCCGAACCATCTCGCCCAGCAATTCCTGGTCGTGGGCGCGGAGTTGGCGGAGCCGACGCACAACGTCACCGCCGTCGACTGGTCGGGCGCGTCCTTCCGCGGCGAGGGTCTCGGCATGTCCTCGGCCTACGATCCCGCGTCCTTCACCGAGGCGCGCTGCGCGGCCGCCGTCCGGGCCGGAGCGGCCGCGGTCCTCACCGGACGGACCGGCATCGTGCTCTGGCTGGACTCCTTCTAGCCGCCCCCGGCCCCGCCGGAGCGGCCCCGCGGCAATGGACAGACGTCCCAGCCTGTGAGACAGGGGTTTGACATTAGAAGACCTTATGGACGATAAAGTGCATGCTTTGGCCAGCTACGCACAATCCGTGACGGCCGTGACCTTCTAGCCGAATGAGTACGCCGTGTCCCAGTCCACCGCCCCGCCGTCCTCCGTCGACCGGGGGGAGGAGTGGGACGCCTGGCGCGCCGGGCGCCGCCGCGCGCTCACCGCGCCGACCGGGAACCTCGCCCTGACCGAGACCCGCTGGCTGCCGGCCGGCGAGGAGCCCGACCTGGCCGCGGCCCGCGCCGGACAGCCCGACAGCGTGACCGTCACCACCCTGCGCCGCACCGACCTGGTCACCGGCGCCCCCGAGCACGGCCTGCGCTTCTGGGACGCGCAGGCACCCGCCGTCCGCGCCTTCGAGGACGTCGAGGTCTTCCCCTACGACCCGTCCTGGGTCCTGGAGGCCACCTACACCCCGGTGGCCGACGCCCGCCGCATCGCCTTCGAGCACATCCGGGACAACGGCGGCACCCGCGACCTCGTCGTCCCCGGCGACATCGCCCTCACCGTGGACGGCCGCGCCTACACCCTCAGCGCCTTCGACGACGGCGGCACCCTGCTCCTCGTCTTCGGCGACCCGACCAACGGCGACACCACCTACGGCGCCGGGCGCTTCCTCTTCGTCCGGCGCACCGACGACGCCCACCGCGTCGTCCTCGACTTCAACCGCGCCTTCGTGCCGCCCTGCGGATTCTCCGATCAGTACAACTGTCCGATGCCGCCGCGGCAGAACCGCTTCCACCTGCCCGTGACGGCAGGCGAGAAGCGGCCCGTCTTCCGCGACGGCTTCACCCCGCAGCACTGACCGACCCCGCGGCCTCCCGCACCATCCGCACGAAAGCGCTGGACACCATGAGACTTCCCAAGAACGCCCGCTACGCCGTCGCCGCCTCGGCCTCCCTCGCCGTCGCCCTCACCGCCTGCTCCGGCTCCGGCTCAGGCGGCGCCGCCACCGGCACCTGGGACAAGGACGCCACCGTCAACATCGGCTCCCTGTACGAGCCGCAGAACCTCGACAACACCGCGGGCGGCGGCCAGGGCGTCACCGAGGCCCTCAACGGCAACGTCTACGAGGGCCTGTTCCGGCTCACCGACGACGGCAAGGTCGAGAACCTCCTCGCCAAGGACTACAAGGCGAGCGCCGACGGCCTCACCTACACCTTCACCCTGCGCGACGGCGTGACGTTCCACAGCGGCAAGGACGTCACCAGCGCCGACGTCAAGTACAGCCTGGAGAAGGTCCTCGCCGACGACTCGCAGTCCGCGCGCAAGAGCAACCTCCAGGTCGTCAAAAGCATCGCCACCCCCGACGCGCACACCGTCGAGGTCACGCTCTCGAAGAAGTCCATCTCCTTCGTCTACAACCTCTCCTACGTCTGGATCATCAACTCCCGCGCGAAGAACCTGAAGACGCAGGAGGACGGCACCGGCCCCTACACCCTCGGCAAGTGGACCCGCGGCTCCGCCCTGAGCCTCGACCGCTACCCCGGCTACTGGGGGGACGCGGCGGCCAACAAGAAGGTCGTCTTCCACTACTTCAAGGACGCCACCGCCCTCAACAACTCCCTGCTGACCAACGCCGTCGACGTGGTCACCAGCGAGCAGTCGCCCGACGCCCTCGACCAGTTCACGTCCAACGCGAACTACAAGGTCAGCGACGGCGACTCCACCACCAAGCTGCTGCTCGCCTTCAACGACAAGGCCAAGCCCTTCACCGACGTCCGGGTCCGCCGCGCCGTCTCCGCCGCCATCGACGACAAGAAGCTCCTCGCATCCGTGTGGGGCGGCTACGGCAAGCTCATCGGCTCCATGGTGCCGCCCACCGACCCCTGGTACGAGGACCTCACCGAGGTCAACGCCTACGACGTCACCGCGGCGAAGAAGCTGCTCGCCGAGGCCGGGTACGCCAAGGGCTTCTCCTTCACCCTCGACACCCCCAACTACGACCCGCACCCCACCGCCGCGACCTTCATCAAGGCGCAGCTCGCCAAGGTCGGCATCACCGTCAGGATCAACACGATCACGCCGGACGAGTGGTACACGAAGGTCTACAAGAACCACGACTTCACGGCCACGCTCCAGGAGCACGTCAACGACCGCGACCTGGTCTGGTACGGCAACCCCGACTTCTACTGGGGCTACGACGACAAGCAGGTCACCCGGTGGGTCGAGCAGGCCGAGGAGGCGTCGACCACCGCCGAGCAGACCGCGCTGCTGAAGAAGGTCAACCGCAAGACCGCCGAGGACGCGGCCAGCGACTGGCTCTACCTCTACCCGCAGATCGTGGTGGCCGGGACCAAGCTCTCCGGCTACCCGGTCAACGGCCTCAACTCCCAGTTCTTCGCCTACGACATCAAGAAGAAGGGCTGATGGGGCGCTACCTCCTGCGCCGCCTCGCGTTCCTCCTGGTGTCGCTCGCCCTGGCCAGCGTGGTGCTGTTCGTCCTGCTGCGCCTGCTGCCGGGCGATCCCGCCAACGCGCTCACCTCGGTCGGCGCGAGCCCGGAGCAGATCGCCGCGGCCCGCCACGCCATCGGCTCCGACCGGCCGCTGCCCGAGCAGTTCACCCACTGGCTCGGCCAGTTGGCCACCGGCGACCTCGGCACGTCCTTCGTCAGCTCGCTGCCGGTGGGCCCCGAGGTCGCCGCCCGGCTGAACGTCACCGTCCCGCTGACGCTGGCCGCGTTCGTCCTGGCCGTCGTCATCGCGGTGCCCGTCGGCTTCGTCGCCGCCCGCAGACGGCACACCTGGTACGGCGCCCTGCTCAGCGGGATCTCCCAACTGGGCATGGCCGTCCCGGTGTTCTGGCTCGGCATGATCCTCATCGCGGTCTTCGCGCTCGGCGCGGGCTGGCTGCCGTCCGGCGGATTCCCGCAGGACGGCTGGGCCGCCCCCGCCGACGCGGTCCGCTCCCTCGTCCTGCCGGTCCTCACCATCGCCCTCGTGATGAGCGCCTCGCTGATCCGGTACGTCCGCTCCGCCGCCCTGGAAGTGCTCGACAGCGACTTCCTGCGCACCGCCCGCGCCCTCGGCGCCTCCTTCCCCGCCGCCATGTGGCGCCACGGCCTGCGCAACGCCTCCGTCCCGGTGATCTCCGTGCTCGGCATCGAACTCGCCTCCACCCTCCTGGGGGCGGTCGTCGTCGAGTCGGTGTACGCGCTGCCCGGACTCGGCTCGCTGCTCGCCACCGGCATCGCCCAGCACGACTACCCGGTCGTCCAGGGCGTCCTGTTCGTGTCCACCCTCGCCGTCCTGCTGATCGGCTTCGTCGCCGACCTCGCGCAGCGGATCGTCGATCCCCGGCTGCGCGCCCGGCTCTCCGGAGGCGCCCGATGACCCCCGCGGACCTCCTCACCCGGGCACCCGCCCCCGCGCGCCGCCGCGGGCGCTCGGTGACCCTGGCGGTCGGCGTCACCCTGGCCGGACTGATCGCGCTGCTGGCGCTGGTCTCCCTGGTCTGGCTGCCCTACGCCACCGACGACACCTCCGGCGGACGGCTCGCCCCTCCCGGCGACGGCCACCTGCTCGGCACCGACAAGCTCGGCCGTGACCTGTTCACCCAGCTGATGACCGGCTCCCGGATCGCCGTCGAGGCCGGTCTCGGCTCGGTGGCGATCGCCGCCCTGATCGGCGTCACCCTCGGCGTGCTGGCCGCGTTCGCGCAGGGCTGGCTCGACGACACCCTCGCCGCCTTCCTCGACATCCTGATCGCCTTCCCGACGCTGCTGCTGGCGATGCTCGTGGTCGCGGCCCGCTCCGCCACCCTGGGCTCCGCCGTCCTCGCCATCGGGCTCGCGCAGAGCGCCGTCGTCGCCCGGCTGGTGCGCATCCTGGTCAAGCGGGTCCTCGCCGAGGACTACGTGACGGCCGCCCGCACCTCGGGCACCTCCTGGCCGCGCACCGTCGCCGGACACGTCCTGCCCAACATCTGGCCCACCCTCGTGGTCAACCTCGCCCTCCAGTTCGGGCTCGCCGTGCTCGCCGAGGCGGGCCTGTCCTACCTCGGCCTCGGCGCCCCGCCGCCCAACGCCTCCTGGGGCCGCATGCTCCAGGAGGCCCAGGCGACCTTCACCACCGCCCCGGCCGGTGCCCTCGCCCCCGGCGTCCTGCTGGTCCTGCTCGTCGTCGGGGTCAATCTGATCGCCGACGGGCTGCGCGACACCCTCGACCCGGCGACCCGCGGGAGGCGGTCATGACCCTGCTCGACGTGCGCGGCCTGACCGTGCGCACCGCCGACGGCCGCACCCTGGTCGACGACCTCTCCTTCACCGTCGGCAGCGGCGAACGCCTCGGCCTGATCGGCGAGTCCGGCTCGGGCAAGTCCCTGACCACCCTCGCGATCCTCGGCCTGCTGCCCACCGGGATGACCGCGTCCGGCAGCGTGGAACTGGCCGGCACCCAGATCGTCGGCGCCCCCGAGAAGCGGCTCACCGCCGTCCGCGGCCGGGACGCGGCCGTCGTCTTCCAGGAGCCGCTGACCGCCCTCGACCCGCTGATGCGGGTGGGCCGCCAGATCGCCGGGCCGCTCGCCCGGCGCACCGGGCTGCGCGGCCCCGCCCTGCGCTCGGCCGTCCTCGACGGGCTCGAGCAGGTCCGGCTGCCCGACCCCGAGCGGGTGGCACGCGCCTTCCCGCACGAGATCTCCGGCGGCCAGCGCCAGCGCGTCGCCCTCGCCATGGCGCTGGCCTGCGCGCCCGCCCTGCTCATCGCCGACGAACCGACCACCGCCCTCGACGTCTCCGTGCAGGCCGAGATCCTCACCCTGCTCGACACCCTGGTCGCCGAACGGGAGATGGCGGTGCTCTTCGTCAGCCACGACCTCGCCGTCGTCGCGCGGGTCACCGACCGGGCACTGGTCCTCAAGGACGGCCGGTGCGTCGAGGAAGGACCCGTCCTCGACGTCGTCGGCGCCCCGCGCGCCCCCTACACCAAGACGCTGGTCGACGGCGCCCGCACGCTGCAGGCCGCCCTGGATCTGAGGAGCTCGCGATGACACCGGTGCTGGAACTGGCCGACGCCGCCGTGCGCTACCGGGGCGCCGCCGAGGACGTCGTACGGGACGTGTCCTTCCCGGTCGAGGAGGGACAGTCCCTCGCCCTGGTCGGGGAGTCGGGCGCCGGGAAGACCACCCTGCTGCGGCTGCTGTCCGGCCTGGTGCGGCCCACCGCGGGCGCCGTCCGCTTCGACGGCGAGAGCCTCGCCCCGCGCGACCGGCGCCAGATGCGCCGCTTCCGGCGGAGCGTCCAGGTGGTGTTCCAGGACCCGTACTCCTCCCTCGACCCGCGCCGCCGGGTGGGCGCGATCGTCGCCGAACCGCTGCGCTCCCTCGGCATCGACGACCGCGCGGGCGCCGCCCCGAAGGTGGCCGCCGCGCTGGAGCGGGTCGGCCTGCCCGCCGACGCCGCGACCCGGTACCCGCACGAGTTCTCCGGCGGCCAGCGCCAGCGCGTCGCGATCGCCCGCGCCATCGTGTGCGACCCGCGCGTCCTGCTCGCCGACGAACCGGTCAGCGCGCTCGACGTGACGACCCGGGTCAAGGTCGTCGACCTGCTCGCCGAACTCAAGGAGGAGCGGCGGATGACGATGGTGATGGTCTCCCACGACCTGTCCGTCGTCGCCTCCCTGTGCGAGCGCACGGCGGTCCTCGAACGCGGCCGGATCGTCGAGCAGGGCCCCACCGGCCAGGTGCTGAGCGCTCCGGACCACCCCTACACCCGCCGCCTCATCGACAGCGTGCCCCGGCTGCCGGTCTGAACTCCGGCCCCGCGCACGGCCGTCGCACCCGCGTCGGCGCGCCGCGCGCGGTACCGCGAGCGCCGCGCGGGATGTCCGCCCGTCGACGGCAGGACCGGCGCCCGCGTACG
>NZ_FMCI01000151.1 GCF_900091845.1 Streptomyces sp. SolWspMP-5a-2 | reverse complement strand
GCCGGCGGTGGCGGCGGGGTCCGGTTGCTGACGAAGGCGCGTGAAGACAGGCACCCGAAGGTCCTTCCGTGCGAGGCCCGGGACGGGACGGACGGCGGGCCCGGCCCGCCGTCCTCTCGTACGTCGTCCCCCGACCGCCGTTCAGGCACATAGGGCAAACAGCGAGCAAACGCCCGGTCAACACCCCTCCGCCGCACGGCCCTTCGGGCGCCGGACCGCCGTGACGGCCTCCCGGCGCCCGCCCGCTCAGACGCCCCCGACCGCCGTCAGCAGCGCCAGCGGGGCCGCCGCCGAACGGGACTCCCGGACGCACGCGTGCGGATAGGGGACCGGTTCGGGACAGGTCGCGCGGTCGTAGCCCGCCAGCACCTCGGGCAGCCGGTGCCCGGTCGTCGTCGCCGCCTCGATCAGCGCCCGCGCCACCGTGCGGGCCTCGTCGTGCAGCCCGTAGCGGGCCAGCCCCAGCGCGATCAGCGCGTTGTCGTGCGGCCACACCGAACCCCGGTGGTACGACAGCGGGTGGTACGCGGGCTGCCCCGCCGCCAGCGTGCGCACACCCCAGCCGGAGAAGAAGTCGGGCTCCAGCAGCCGCCGTCCGACCGCCTCCCCGTACTCCTTGTCCAGCAGGCCCGACCAGAGCAGATGCCCGGCGTCCGAGGCCAGCGCGTCGACCTGGCGGCCGTCGCCGTCCAGCGCGAGCGCCGGGAACTCCCGGTCCCGCATCCAGAAGTCCCGCTGGAACCGGTCGCGCAGATCGCCCGCCGCCTGCTCCAGGAGCGCCGCGTACACCTCGTCGTCCCACACCGAACGCGCCAGCTGGGCCGTCCTGCGCAGCGCGTCGTACGCGTACCCCTGCGCGCCCGCCGCGAGGACCGGACCGTGCGTCCTGCCGCCGTCGGCCGAGCAGATCGCGCCGGGGGAGTCCTTCCAGTTCTGGTTGGCGAGGCCGCCCCGGTCGGCCCGGTAGACCAGGTAGCCGCACGAGGTGAGACCGCCGTGGTCCAGCATCCAGCCGATCGCCGCGCGGGCGTGCGGTTCGAGCCGCCTGGCCAGGGCCGTGTCACCGGTCCGCTCGACGTACGCGCCCAGCAGCACCAGGAAGAGCGGGGTCGCGTCCACCGAACCGTAGTAACGCCCGTACGGCACCTGCCCGAAGTGCGCCAGCTCGCCGTGCCGGACCTCGTGCACGATCTTGCCGGGCTGCGCCACCGCGTCCCGGCCGGTCTCGGTCGCCTGCGCCGCGGCCAGCGCGGGCAGCGTGGCCGCCGCCAGACCCGGCCGGTAGGGGAGCGCGAACAGCGAGGTGAGCAGGGCGTCCCGGCCCAGCAGCGCGAGGAACCAGGGGGCGCCCCCGGCGGGCACGCGCAGCTCCTCGCCGTCCGGGCCGGTCGCCGGGACCTGGAGCGCGGCCAGGTCGGCGAGGCCCCGCGCGCAGGCCGCGGCCAGCTCGGGCCAGCCGGTGGGGAACGCCACCCCCTCCACGAACCGGCCCTCCAGCTCCTGCAACCGCTCGCCCGCCGCGGCGGGCGAGGCGGGTATCGGGGGCTCCCGGTCGACGCCGTGCGGGCGGGCCGCGACCCGCAGCGCCAGCTCCGCGGTGCCGTGCGGCGCGAGGTCCAGGCTCCACACCAGGCGCCTGGCACCGGTGCCGGTCTCCTCCACGCCGTCCGGCGCGGGCTCCGCCGTCACCGTCGTGCGGGACGTCCAGTCGCCGCGCCGGTAGTGGAACTCCACGCCGTCGTCGCGGACCCGGCGGGAGCGCTGGGCGCCCGCCTTGGTGTAGGTGCGGTGGTCCGCGCGCAGCTCGAACTGGTCGGTGAAGTCGGCGTCCGCGGTGACCGCGATCCGGACCGTGGTCGGCACCGGACGGTTGCTGGTCAGCCGCAGCGACTCGACGAACGCGCCCTCCCCGACTGCCTGTTCGCGGAAGATCGTGTACGCGGGCGGCTCCTGGCGGCCGCCGCGCGGGACCAGGACGCAGCGCGCCGTGTCCCCGTCCGCGACCGGTGTGAGCGACTCCGGGACCGCACCGTCGGCGGTCAGCTGCCAGCGGCTCAGATGCCGCGCGTCCCGCACGAACAGCCCGTCGGGGGACCCCGACCCCCGGACGCCGCTGATGTCCCCGCCGTCACCCACACACGCGAACGTCCCGCCGTGCACGAGCAGATGATGCCGGTCTGTCATGCTCCGTCCCCTCCCTCGGTGCCCTGGACACTCGTCGTCCCTGACGTGTGCTGACCCGCCGCGGGGGACCCGTGGTCGCCGGGGCGGGTGTGGAGCAGATCCAGCGTCAGCGCGGCCGTCCAGCCGAAGCCGGTCGCCCCGCACGCCTCGCCGGTGAACGGATCGACGTACTCCGCGTACCCGGACGCCCCCGCGACCTGAAGGAACGCCGTGCGCAGCGCGTCCGCGCGGGCCGTCTCGCCCTGGGTGCGCAGCCCCCGCTCCAGCAGCCAGGCGGTGTTGAACCAGGCCGGGCCGCGCCAGTAGCGGTGCGGGTCGAACGCCTCGCCCAGCAGGTCGTAGCTGGGCGGCAGCCGGGTCTCGCCGCCCAGCCCGAAGTGCGGTCCGCAGGCCGTCGCGACCAGCGCGGCGGCCGTCTCCCGCGGCAGCCCCGGCAGCAGCAGCGGCACGAGACCCGACACCCCGCGCTCGGGGATCAGCCCGCCGCCGCGCACGTCCCGGCAGCTGAAGAGGCCCGCCGCCGGGTCCCACAGCCGATCGCTCAGCACCCGGGTCAGCCGCTCCGCGCGCGCGTGCCGGGCGGTGCCGGTCGCGCCCAGCTCGCGGGCGATGCGGGCGAGGGCGTGCTCGGAGGAGATCAGCAGCGCGTTGAACGCCGGGTCCTCGACGGCGAACTCCCCGCCGCCGTCCCGGTAGGCGCCGTCCCGGTAGTCGGCCGCGAGCCGCACGTACCGCCCGTAGTCCAGATCGGTCGGCCGGTCCTCGGCGGCGCCGTGGTCGAGGTCGGCGCGGCGGAACGAGCGGGCGGGCGCGGGGGCCACCCGGGCCAGCGGGGCGTCCCAGCAGGGGCTGTTGTCCATGCCCTGCTCCCAGGGGTGGACGACGGACGCCAGACCGCCGCCGCCGAGGTCGCGCCGGTGCAGCAGATAGCGGTGCCAGGCGGCCAGGCGCGGGTAGACGCGGGCGAGGAAGCCGCGCGCCCGGGAGAGGCCGGGGTCCGCGCGGTGCACCAGCCACGCGGCCAGCGCGTGCACCGGTGGCTGCACGATGCCCGAGGTCTGTAGCGTGCGCGGGGCGCCCGCCGCGCGGCCCGCCGTCGAGGAGCGCCAGAAGTCGGGGCTCGGGAAGTAGGCGTCGAGCGGGACGGAGGGGTTGAAGACGATGTGCGGAATCCTTCCGTCCGCCCACTGGGCGGTGAGGAGCGTCTCCAGCTCCGTCTGCGCCCGCAGCGGCGAGAGGTGGCGCAGCCCGATCGCGATGAACGCGGAGTCCCAGGACCACTGGTGCGGGTACAGGCCCCGGGAGGGGACCGTCGAGGTGCCGGTCCAGTTCGCCTCCAGCACCCGGACCGCTCCGACGTGCAACGGGTCCGCGGGAGGCGGATCGTATGCAGGGGCGCGTTCGGCGGAACGGCTGGTGAAGAGTGCGGTGCGATCCACTCGGGGCTCCCCGAAAGACATCTCGCCGACCGGGTTCGGTCTTGGCTACCGTAGAGTTACGTCTATTTAACACGCAAAACTCAATATGTAATGCAGGGTTGAGAAACACAAGGGGGTGCGCATGACGGGTCGGGGTCAGACCAGCGCCGGGGACCTGCTCGAACTGGTGCGCAGCGGGCGGGCCACCACCCGCGGCGCCCTCCAGCAGGCCACCGGTCTCTCCAGGGCCACCGTCGGGCAGCGGCTCGAACGCCTCTTCCGCGCGGGCTGGCTGCGCGAGGGCGCGGGCGGCCCGGTCGGCTCGCCGCTGGGCGGCCGCCCGTCGATCACCCTGGAGTTCGACGACGCGCACGCCGTCGTCCTCGCCGCCGACCTCGACACCCGGCACGCCCGCGCCGCGCTGCTCTCGCTGAACGGCGAGATCCTCGCCGAGCGTTCGGGCGAACTCTCCGTGGAGGACGGCCCGGAGACGGTGCTCGCCGCGCTCGGCGGCTGGTTCGCCGGACTGCTCACGGCGACCGGCAGACCCGCCCGCGCGGTCTGCGGCATCGGACTCGCCGTGCCGGGCCCCGTCGACAGCGAGACCGGCCGGGTGGTGCAGCCGCCGATGATGCCCGGCTGGGACGGCTACGACATAAGAGGCAGGCTGGCCAGGGCCTTCACCGAACGGACGGGAGCGCCCCAGGTCCCGGTCCTGGTCGACAACGACGCCAACCTGATGGCCTACGGCGAGCAGCGCGCCGGACACCCCGACTGCTCGGCCTTCGTGCTGGTCAAGGTCTCCACCGGGATCGGCGCGGGCGTGGTGGTCGACGGCTCCGTCTACCGGGGCGTCGACGGCGGCGCCGGGGACATCGGGCACATCAGGGTGGGCGCCGACGCGCTCTGCCGGTGCGGCTCCCAGGGCTGCCTCGCGGCCGTGGCGAGCGGCGGCGCGGTGGCCAGGCGGCTGACCGAGGCCGGGGTGCCCGCCGGGTCGGGCTCGGACGTGCGGGAACTGCTCGCCGCCGGGCACCCGGAGGCGGTCGCCCTCGCCCGTGAGGCCGGACGGCTGGTCGGCGACGTGTTGGCGACCGTCGTCACGCTGCTGAACCCCGGGGTGCTGATGATCGCCGGGGATCTGGCCGGAACCCCCTTCCTGACCGGCGTGCGCGAACTGCTCTACCAGCGGGCGCTGCCGCGCTCCACGGCCCACCTGGACGTCGTCACCGCGCGGCTCGGCGAGCGGGCCGCGCTGGTCGGGGCGGGGGCGCAGGTCGTGGAGTACCTGTACGCGCCGGAGCGCGCGGAGGCCCGTCTGCTGGCCCTCGGGGTGTGACCCCGCCTTCCGCATCCCCCCGTCCCCCCGCCGTGTGACGGGGCTGTTTCCGTCCCGCGGCACCCGTCCGCATGGTGGAACCCGGCGAGCTGTGGCAGCGTGATTCTCGCCACCCTTGATAAGGGTTGCGCTCAGATGAGCGGTTTAGGAGCGGTTGCACTTCTCCAAGGGGTGGCACTCGGTGCCACCCCTTGATCGTTCATCGATCG
Organism: Streptomyces sp. SolWspMP-5a-2; assembly: GCF_900091845.1. Classification (GTDB taxonomy): domain Bacteria; phylum Actinomycetota; class Actinomycetes; order Streptomycetales; family Streptomycetaceae; genus Streptomyces; species Streptomyces doudnae. The sequence continues at coordinate 10,104 of NZ_FMCI01000151.1, read as the reverse complement.
AAATCAAACGTGCAGGGCAACCGCTCATCTGAGCGTCAGGCGGGCCTCGTGGTGAGGTCTCCGTTCAAGAACTGAAGGCAACTGTCTCTGGCGCCTTGCCTCGCCGTGACTTTCGATCCGCTGGCGGACCGCTGGTTACGGGCGCATGACACACAAGTGGACGTACCCAGGCGCCTTCGATCTGGGTATGTTCCTGGCCGTCAGGGCAGCCACCGCGTCCCGAGGAGTCGAGACCGTGTCGGAAAAAACAGCACCCCAGGCGGACCCCGCAACGCCCCAGGGAGCGAAGTTCGTCTACGACTTCACCGAGGGCAACAAGGACCTCAAGGACCTCCTGGGCGGCAAGGGCGCCAACCTCGCGGAGATGACCAACCTGGGCCTCCCCGTCCCGCCCGGCTTCACGATCACCACCGACGCCTGCAAGGTCTACCTCGACAGCGGCGAGGAGCCGGCGGCACTGCGTGACGAGGTGAGTGCGCACCTCGACGCGCTGGAGTCCCGGATGGGCAAGAAGCTCGGCCAGGCCGACGACCCGCTCCTGGTCTCCGTCCGCTCCGGGGCGAAGTTCTCCATGCCCGGCATGATGGACACGGTCCTCAACATCGGGCTCTCCGACGCCTCCGTGCGCGGCCTCGCCGAGCAGGCCGGTGACGAGCGGTTCGCGTGGGACTCCTACCGGCGGCTCATCCAGATGTTCGGCAAGACGGTCCTCGGCGTCGACGGCGACCTCTTCGAGGACGCCCTCGACCGGGCCAAGGACGCCAAGAAGGTCACCGTCGACACCGAGCTGTCGGCCGACGACCTCAAGAAGCTGGTCACCGCCTTCAAGCGGATCGTCGAGAAGGAGGCGGGCCGCGACTTCCCGCAGGACCCGCGCGAGCAGATGGACCTCGCCATCCACGCGGTCTTCGACTCCTGGAACACCGACCGCGCCAAGCTCTACCGCCGTCAGGAACGCATCCCGCACGACCTCGGCACCGCCGTCAACGTCTGCTCGATGGTCTTCGGCAACCTCGGCCCCGACTCCGGCACCGGCGTCGCCTTCACCCGCGACCCCGCCTCCGGCCACCAGGGCGTCTACGGCGACTACCTCCAGAACGCGCAGGGCGAGGACGTCGTCGCGGGCATCCGCAACACCGTGCCGCTCGCCGAACTCGAGTCGATCGACAAGAAGTCCTACGACCGGCTGATGCAGATCATGGAGACGCTGGAGAACCACTACAAGGACCTCTGCGACATCGAGTTCACCATCGAGCGCGGCCAGTTGTGGATGCTCCAGACCCGGGTCGGCAAGCGGACCGCGGGCGCCGCCTTCCGCATCGCCACCCAACTCGTCGACCAGGGGCTGATCGACGAGACCGAGGCTCTCCAGCGCGTCACCGGCGCCCAGTTGGCCCAGCTCATGTTCCCGCGCTTCGACGAGCACGCCAGGACCCGCCCGGTCGGCAGGGGCATCGCCGCCTCGCCCGGCGCGGCCGTCGGCAAGGCGGTCTTCGACTCCTACACCGCCGTCAAGTGGTCCCGCTCCGGCGAGAAGGTCATCCTGGTCCGCCGCGAGACCAACCCCGACGACCTCGACGGCATGATCGCCGCCGAGGGCATCCTGACCAGCCGGGGCGGCAAGACCTCGCACGCCGCCGTCGTCGCCCGCGGCATGGGCAAGACCTGTGTCTGCGGCGCCGAGGAGCTGGAGGTCGACACCAAGCGGCGCCGGATGGTCGTCCCGGGCGGACACGTCGTCGAGGAAGGGGACCTGATCTCCATCGACGGCTCCAGCGGCAAGGTGTACCTCGGGGAGACGCCGGTCGTGCCGTCCCCGGTCGTCGAGTACTTCGAGGGCCGCATGCACGCCGGGGCCGACGACGCCGACGAACTCGTCGAGGCCGTCCACCGCATCATGGCGTTCGCCGACCGCAAGCGGCGGCTGCGGGTGCGCGCCAACGCGGACAACGCCGAGGACGCGCTGCGCGCCCGCCGCTTCGGCGCCCAGGGCATCGGCCTGTGCCGCACCGAGCACATGTTCCTCGGCGACCGCCGCGAACTCGTCGAGCGGCTGATCCTGGCCGACACGGACACGGAGCGCGAGGAGTCGCTCAGGGCGCTGCTGCCGCTCCAGAAGCAGGACTTCGTCGAGCTGTTCGAGGCGATGGACGGGCTGCCCGTCACCGTCCGGCTGCTCGACCCGCCGCTGCACGAGTTCCTGCCCGACATCACGGAACTCTCCGTACGGGTCGCGCTCGCGGAGTCCCGGCAGGAGTCCCACGAGAACGACCTGCGCCTCCTGCAGGCCGTGCACCGGCTGCACGAGCAGAACCCGATGCTCGGCCTGCGCGGGGTCCGCCTCGGGCTGGTCATCCCCGGCCTGTTCACCATGCAGGTGCGGGCGATCGCCGAGGCGGCGGCCGAACGCCGGGCGGCCAAGGGCGACCCGCGCGCGGAGATCATGATCCCGCTCGTCGGCACGGTCCAGGAGCTGGAGATCGTCCGCGAGGAGGCCGACCAGGTGATCGCCGAGGTCCAGGAGGCCACCGGCACCGAACTGCGGCTGGCGATCGGCACGATGATCGAGCTGCCGCGGGCCGCGCTCACCGCCGGGCAGATCGCGGAGGCCGCGGAGTTCTTCTCCTTCGGCACCAACGACCTCACCCAGACCGTGTGGGGCTTCAGCCGCGACGACGTCGAGGCGAGCTTCTTCACCGCCTACCTGGAGAAGGGCATCTTCGGGGTCAGCCCGTTCGAGACGATCGACCGGGACGGCGTGGGCTCCCTGGTCGAACTGGCGTCAGCGGCGGGCCGCGCGACCCGCCCCGACCTCAAACTCGGCGTCTGCGGCGAGCACGGGGGAGACCCGGAGTCGGTGCACTTCTTCCACGAGGTCGGCCTGGACTACGTCTCCTGCTCGCCGTTCCGCATCCCGGTGGCCCGCCTGGAGGCGGGGCGCGCGGCGACGGAGTCCCGGGGCAGCGACCACCGCTGATCCCCCCGGGCACCCGCCCCCTCGAAGCCGCCCCGGTCCCGCCCCTCGACGGACCGGCACCGGCTCCGGCCCCGGAGGAAGGGGCGACACCCTGTGCGGGGGTGCCGCCCCTGCGGACCGCGCGTCCGTCCCCTCCCCGGGTCCCGATAGTGTCGTGATCATGCCCGACATATCCATGACCACCCTCGCCCTGCTCTGCGTCGCCGCGCTCGCGGCCGGGTGGATCGACGCGGTCGTGGGCGGGGGCGGGCTGCTGCTCCTGCCCGCCCTGCTGCTCGGTCTGCCCGCCGGGACGCCCGCCGCGTACGCGCTCGGCACCAACAAGGCCGTCGCCATCGTCGGCACCTCGGCCGCCGCCGTGACCTACGCCCGCCGCGCCCCCGTGGACGTCCGCACCGCCGTCCGGATCGGGCTCGCCGCCCTCGCGGGGTCCTCCGCCGGCGCCTTCTTCGCGGCCGGCATGAGCACCGAGGTCCTCAAGCCGGTCATCATGGTGGTGCTGCTCGCCGTCGCCGCGTTCGTGATCCTGCGCCCCGCCTTCGGCACCGCATCCGCCACCGGCCCCGCGGGACCCCGCCGCGTCCTCGCCGCGATCGGCCTCGCGGGCATCGGCATCGGGTTCTACGACGGTCTGGTCGGCCCCGGCACCGGGACGTTCCTGGTGCTGGCACTCACCGCGGTGCTCCACCTCGACCTGGTGGCCGCCTCCGCCACCGCGAAGATCGTCAACTGCTGCACCAACGCCGGTGCCCTCGCCACCTTCGCCTGGCAGGGCACCGTGCTGTGGCAACTCGCCTGCGTGATGGCCGTGTTCAACCTCGCGGGCGGCACCCTGGGCGCCCGCACCGCGCTCAAGCAGGGCAGCGGCTTCGTCCGGATCGTGCTGCTGACGGTCGTGTTCGCGCTGGTGGCGAACCTGGCCTACGAGCAGTGGTGGGCCTGACGGCGGACCGCCCTGCCCGTCCCTACCGGCTGCCGGTCAGATGCGCGAAGACGACGACGTTGCCCTGGTACCCGGAGCCGCGCCGGTAGCCGCCGCCGCAGGTGATGACCCGCAACTCGGGCCGGTCGGCGGCGCCGTAGACCTTCGCGTCGGGGAAGTCCCGCGCCCGGTACACCTCGACGGCGTCGACCGTGAAGACGGCGACGCTGCCGTCCCGCCGTTCGACGTCGACGAGCGCGCCCTTCTTCAGCGCGCCGAGGTCGTAGAAGACGGCCGGGCCCTCGGCGTTGTCGACGTGACCCGCGACGACGGCCGTGCCGCGCTCGCCCGGCGTGGTGCCCGCCTCGTACCAGCCCGCGAGGTTCTTGCGCGCGGCGGGCGGCACGTCGAGGCTGCCGGACGGGGTGAGGCCGAGGCCCATGAGGGGCGCGTCGACCCGGATCGACGGGATGGCGATGCGGTCGGGCGGGGACGGGGACAGCGCGGGCGCACCCGGGCCCTCGCCCGCGCGGCCGCCACCGGCCTGCGCCGCCGACGGCTGCGGCGGGCCGTGCGGGGCACCGCCGCCGCTCAGCAGCCAGGTGCCCGAACAGAGCGCGACGGCGGTGACGGCCCCTATCGCGGCATTGCTGATCCTGCGCACACGAAGCCTCCTGCCAGAGGGACCCGGCCCCCCTCCGGGCCACGAGGGGCGTCGGGCCCGGAGGGGGAGGGACATGCGGTACCGGCGGACGGACAGCGGAGGGTGTCCGTCAGATCCCGTCGCCTCTCGCCCGGCGATGCAGGAGCCAGGTACCGCCCGCGGCGGCGACGGCGAGAGCCGCGACGCCGCCCGCGGTCTGTACGGGGTCGGGGCCCAGTGCGCCGCCGACCCCCGTCTTCACACTTCCCCGGGGCTCCTGGCCGCGCGCCGCGGTCAGGGTCACCACCAGGTCGCCTGAGATCCGTCCGCCGCCGCCCGCGCACCGCGCGACGATCTCGTACGTGCCCGGCTGCGCGCTCGGCGGCACCCGGAACTGTCCGATCGCGTCGCCCTCGTGCGTGCTGGGCGCGAGCGTGAACCGCCCGGCGCCCACCGCGCCCGCGTCGCCCTCGGCGGAGCCCTTGTCGCCGCACTCGGCCGTGTTGACGGTGACCTGGTCGCCCGGCATCGCGGACGACGGGTACACCTCGAGGCTGCCGCCGCCGGCGCCGTAGGCGGGGGCGGTGACCAGTCCGGCGGCTGCGACGGCCAGCGCGGTACCGGTCAGCACACGGGCGGTGCGTCGCATCGGTGCTCCCTAGAGCGTCTCGGTGTCTCCTGCCCTTCCGAGGTAAAGGCCGACGGCGCGCCAGCGCTTGCTGATGGAGCGTCAGAATTGCGGTGAACGGGTGTCAGACGGCGCCGCCCGCGCCCCGCTTCCGTCCCTTTTTGCGCAGGTCAAGGCGGTGTGTGGGGGTGAAGGCGGAGAAGCACCCGAAGGACGCACGCCGCACGGGTGAACGGGTGACCGGGCGCCGGGGAGCCCCGGGCGCGGCGCTCCTCAGCGCACCCGGCAGCGTTCCCCCGTGCGCTCCTTGGCCGCCGCGTTGGCGATCACCGCGTCGAGCCGGTCCCTGGTGCCGGTCAGGTCGGCGATCCTGCGGTCGACGCGGTCCCGTTCGAGGGCGAGCCGTTCGATGAGCCGCGGGGTGGCCGCGCCGTCCGCGACGCACGGCATGAGGGTCAGGATCGTCCGGCTGGAGAGACCGGCCGCGTACAGCTCCTGGATCAGCTCGACGCGGCCGACCGCGCCCTCCCCGTAGCGCCGCTGCCCGCTGGGGCTGCGCTCGGGGACGAGCAGTTCCTGTTCCTCGTAGTAGCGCAGGGCCCGGACGCTGACGCCGGTCCTGGCGGCGAGTTCACCGATGCGCATCACGGCTTGCCTCTCACGTCGACGTGAGGTTCTAGCGTAACCGGCGCAGACCCCACACCGAAGGGAAGGCCCCCGTGCCGCACCGCGCCCCCGTGCCGATCGTCTCCGTCAAGCCCCTCACCCTGCCCGCCCCCGGCCGCGGCGACCCGCTGCACGTGCGGGTCACCGCCCCCGTCGGCGGCGACCGCCTCCCCGTCGTCGTCCTCTCCCACGGCCACGGCTCCTCCCTGGACGGCTACGGCCCGCTGGCCGACTTCTGGGCCGCGCACGGCTTCGTCGTCGTCCAGCCCACCCACCTCGACTCCCGCACCCTCGCCCTGCCCGCGGACGATCCCCGCCGGCCGCGCATCTGGCGCCACCGGGTCGACGACCTCACCCGCGTCCTCGACCACCTCGACGACCTGACGGGCGCCGTCCCCGGGCTCGCCGGGCGCGTCGACCCGGAGCTGATCGCCGTCGCCGGGCACTCCTTCGGCGGGCAGACCGCGGGCAGCCTGGTCGGCCTGCGCGTCCTCGACGGCGACGGCGACGGAGAGGACCTGTCCGACGCCCGGGTCCGCACCGGCGTGCTGCTCGCCACCGCCGGGCTGGGCGGGAGCGCGCTGACACCGTTCGCGGCGGAGAACTTCCCTTACATCAACCCGGACTTCACGCACATGACCCCGCCGGTCCTGGTCGTCGTGGGCGACCGCGACGACTCGCCGCTCACCGTCCGCGGCCCCGACTGGATGACCGACGCCTACCGGCTGAGCCCCGGCGACAAGAGCCTGCTCACCCTCTTCGGGGCGGAGCACTCGCTCGGCGGCATCGCCGGGTACGAGGCCAGGGAGACCACCGACGAGCACCCCGCCCGGGTCGACCTGGTGCGGCGGGCCGCCCTCGCCCACCTCCGCCGCGGGCTCGGTCTCCCGGACGACGGCTGGGACGCGGTGCGTTCACGGCTCGCCGCCGAGCGCGACCCGCTGGGCCGGATCGACGGCAGGTGAGCGGCGCGGCGGCCGTCCCCGTCCGGCGGGACGGGAACGGCCGCCGCCCGGCGCTCAGTTGACGTTGACCGCGCTCCACGCCGACGCCACCGCGTTGTACTCCGCGCTGCCGTTGCCGTAGAGGTCCTTCGCGGCGTTGAGGGTCGCGGTGCGGGCGCCCGCGTAGTTCGTCGACGACGTCATGTAGACCGTCAGCGCCCGGTACCAGATCTTGCCGACCTTGTCCCGGCCGATCCCCGTCACCGTCGAGCCGTTGGAGGTGGGGGAGTCGTAGGCGACCCCGTTGATGGTCTTCGCGCCGCTGCCCTCGGCGAGCAGGTACGCGAAGTGGTTGGCGACGCCCGAGGAGTAGTGGACGTCCAGGTTGCCGACCGAACTCGACCAGGAGTCGGCCGAACTGCCGTCCTTCGACGGCTTGTCCATGAACCGCAGCGCCGCCTTGCCGAACCCGGGCTTCACGATCTTCTCGCCGATCAGGTAGTCGCCCTGGTCGGAGGCGTTGTTCGCATACCACTCGACCATCGTGCCGAGGATGTCCGAGGTCGCCTCGTTGAGGCCGCCGGACTCGCCCGAGTAGGTCAGCGCGGCCGTCTTGGACGTGACGCCGTGCGTCATCTCGTGCCCGGCCACGTCCAGCGCCACCAGCGGTCCGAACGTCGTCCCGTCACCGTCGCCGTACGTCATGCAGAAGCAACTGTCGTCCCAGAAGGCGTTGTTGTAGCTGTTGCCGTAGTGGACGCGGTTGTAGGAGCCCTTGCCGTCGCCCGCGATGCCGTTGCGGCCGTGGACGTTCTTGTAGTAGTCCCAGGTCTCGTTCGTCCCGTACTGCGCGTCCACCGCGGCCGTCGCCCGGTCCGCCGTCGTGCCGGTGCCCCAGTGGTTGTCGGCGTCCGTGAACACCGTGGACGGCGCCCGGCTGATGCAGATGCCGAAGATGCACAGGTCGGTCTTGTTGGCGGCGTCACCGGTGTAGGTGTTCCCGCGCGTCGGGTCCTTGAGCTGGTTCGTGGTGCCGGACACCGTCGTCTCCAGCGGCACCGTCCCGCTGTAGAGCGACTGCCCGTCGCCGGTCGCCGTCTCGATGCTGTCCCAGGCGTCGATCTGCGCGCCGGTGCGGGCGTCCGTGAGCACCGTGCGGGCGACCGGGTTGCCCAGCGAGTCCTGCGCGACCGCGTTGCTGCGCCAGGCCAGCCTGGGGGTGCCGTGCAGGGCGTCGACCACCAGCTCCGCCCGCGCGTCGAGCTTGCCGAGGCGCTCGCCGAGGTGTTCGGCGCGCAGCGCGTCCGCCGCGAGACCTGCCGCCCTGGGCTCCGACACCGCGGGGGTGGTCGACGCCAGGGATATCGCGGCCCGGGTGGCGCGGTCGGCGCCGCGGTAGCCGCCGTCGGCCGCGAGGTGGACGACGAAGTCGCCGCCCAGCACCGGGAGCGCCCGGTAGGTGCGGTCGTAGCGGACGTGCTGGGTGCCGTCCCTGTCGACGACGACGTCCCGGACGGTGGTGCCCTGGGCCGCGGTGAGCCCGAGGCTCGCGGCGTGCGCCTTGAGCGCCGAGGCGGCGTTGTCGACGGCGGCGGACCTGGTGGGTCTGGGGTCGGCGTGGGCGGTGGGGGAGAGTGCGACCGCCAGCAGGGTGGCGGTGGTGGCGGCGATGCCGGCGGTGGCGAGACGGGAAGCGCGGAGGTGCCGTGTCGTCCGACTCATCGGTCTCCTCGGGAAGGCGCCCTGGGGGGCGTGGGGGGTGGCGCGGATGTTCCCTGAGATTTAAGGGGGCATGACATGTCATGTCCATAGCGCGTATGCGGACACCGTCCCCGGAGAGAATCGTCCCCGTGACCCCAGCCCCGCCCCCGAACTCCGCACCGCAGGAACCGCCTTGCGGCGGCCCGCTGTCCGACCCCGCCTCCGGGGCGGCGCCTTGCCCGCCCTCACCCGGCAACTCCGCCGCGCCGCAGGCGCCTTGCGGCGGACCGCGGCCCGGACCCGGCACCCGCGACGCCCTGCCGTTCTTCGTCTACGGCACCCTGCGCCCCGGCGAGCGCAACCACGACCTGTTCCTGCGCGGTCGCACCCGCGCCGAGGAACCCGGCCGCCTCACCGGCGCCGTCCTCTATCGCGGGCCCGGCTACCCGTACGCCGTCGAGGACCGGCGGGGTCTGGTGCGCGGGGAGCTGGTGACCGCGCGGCCCGAGGAGTACGCGGCCCTCCTGGTCGCCCTGGACGCGCTGGAGGAGTACGTGCCGGGCGACCCCGCCAGCCTCTACGAGCGCGTCGCCCGCGACGTCGTCCGGGACGCCGACGGCCTGCCGGTCCGCGCCTGGGTCTACCTCGCGGCCCCGCCCGTCGCCCGACGGCTGCGCGCCCACGGCCGGTTGATCGGGAGCGGCGACTGGCGCACCGGGTGAAGCGGGACCCCGCCCCGCCCGCGCCCGTACGGTCACCGTCCGCCGGTCAGCGCGGGGCCGCCAGCGCCTCCCGCACGCCCGGCTCCTGGCGCCCAAGGAAGCGCGGGTCCGGCGCGAACACCGCCTCCAGCGCCGCCTTGCCCGCCGCGAGGATCTCCCGGGAGTTGCCGTAGTACCAGGTCACGTCGTGCTTCGCGGCCACCCCGACGCCGTACGAGGTGACCCCGGCCGCCCGGCACAGGGCGACCGCGCGCCGGATGTGGAAGTCCTGGCTGATCAGGACCGCCCGGTCGACGCCGAAGATCTTCTTCGCCCGGACACAGCTGTCCCAGGTGTCGAACCCCGCGAAGTCGCTGACGATCCGCCGGCCGGGGACGCCGTGCCGGATCAGGTAGGCGCGCATGGCGTCGGGCTCGTCGTAGTCCTCGCGGCTGTTGTCCCCGGTGACCAGCACCACCTCGATCCGGCCCGCCCGGTACAACCCGGCGGCGGCGTCCAGCCGGTGGGCGAGGTACGGCGACGGCTCGCCGTCCCACAGCCCGGCCCCGAAGACGACCGCGACGTCGGCGCGGGGCACGTCCGCCGCGGTCCGCAGCCGGTCGGCCGTGCCCACGTGCAGCCACGCCGACGGCAGCAGCGCGAGCACGCACACCGCCACCACGGCCCGCACCAGCCGCCGCTGCCCGGCCCGCGTCCCGGGCAGCCGCGCCCACCGCGCCACCACACCCCACGACCCCGGCGAACCGCTCCCCGCGGGACGCCCGCCCCCACGGCCTCCCGAGCCCCGACCCGCTCCCGCCCCGCTCCCACCCGTTGCCGTCCCGGCGCCGTCCGCCGCCGTCCGGTCGGCTTCCGTCCAGGCCTTGCCCTCCGTCGTCCGGTCCGTTGCCATCCCGGCCTT